>JBLHHN010000317.1:0-7591 GCA_047616785.1 Verrucomicrobiales bacterium | reverse complement strand
CACCGCATTTCTAGTTTATGCTCCGCTGGACGGAATCAGGGAGGTCCATATCAGCGAAGACGGTCGCCGAACCGCCAAAGATTATGCGGATGTCATTGAGTATGTTGTTGATGTGATGTTTCCAAATGCTGAGAAAGTCATTCTTGTGGAGGACAACTTGAACACTCACAAAGACGCGTCGCTCTACGAGAATTTTCCACCTGAGAAAGCCAGGCGCCTAGCGAACAAGATCGAACGCCATCACACACCCAAACACGGCTCATGGTTGAATATTGCTGAGATCGAGATCTCAGCCTTTAGCCGAACGACGTTGCCAGACCGAGTGGGAAGCTTGGATGAATTTCGTCGCCGATGCACCCTCGGTGTAAGTCGTCGCAACGAGGAAAACGTTGTCACGAATTGGCGTCTCACTAACGAAAACGCACGAATCAAGCTCAAGAGACTCTATCCATCAATTGAAGAGTGACAGTCTACTAGTTCCTCGTCGCCAATTTGGACGCATCGTCGTAGACGAACTTGCGAATCATACCCGTGGTGATGTCCAGGTGGTTCTCTCTCCCCAACGCCTTGAAGGAACGGCTGCATTTCAGGCCTCACACTTTAATGCCCTGACAGAGGCTCAGGTGAGCAAAGAGAATACTCCGCAGCTTATCGATCACCAGGTGCAGGGGATTCCAGCAGTGCCTGGCGTATTGGTGATGGAATGGTTCTTAAAAAACGCACAGCAAGTGGCGGGGCCACGAGGACTGTTGCGATGCCGAGATTTCCAGCAACTTCAAGGCATTTCCATCCCTGACTTCGGTCAGGGCAGTGTGCCGTTCTCCATTGTCATGGATTCCATGAGCAGCTTCCAATCCGGCGGCCAATCGTCCATGCGTTTGTTAGACGCCGATGGTCAGTTGCGCTATGCGGGTGTGCTAGAAAAAGTTACCAACGTACAAGCATTAGGTTTGACGGAAGCGCCAGAGCTTGAACTCGAACGCACCGCGTGGACAGAAAGTCATGTCTACGGGCCAGGGGCTCTTTTCCATGGCCCAGCTTTCCAAGTCATTCATCGCGTGGAAGGCGTCTCACCGCAGGGCGCTCTTGGTAGACTTCTACAACCAGAAAGACGCCGGGTGGCCAGAAGATGGCTACCTCTTTCATCCTGCGATGATCGATGGGGTGACTCAGCTCGCCTTTGTGTGGGATTGTTCACGCAGGATAGCGAGTTCCTTGTCACGTCCATTGGGGAATTCGTCCAAGCCCCGAATGCCAACTACAATCAAGCATTGCGATGCGTTCTGGAGGGGTTTGATTCCTCACCTGAGCACTTGCGGTTAAACGCTTATCTCGAAACGGATTCTCGTGAGACCCTCGCCGTGATGCGAAACATTGAGTGTCATCCAACGGGTCAGCGTTCACAGTCATAGGCCTTCTAAGTCCCGCTCGTGAGTTGCACGGCAGCCGTTGAACCTTCGACATCCACGAGTTCTGCTTCCAGTGTGGGTTTTGGAAAGGCATTGCGATCGAGAACCAGTGTGATCGTGTGATGTCCAATTTCCAATTCCGTGGTGATGCGATCAGCGTCCAACGTGACCTCCGTTTCGCCAACCCAAGCACGCATGCCCAAGCTAGCATTGAACTGAATAGCCATCATTCCTGACGCGGTGACATCAACTTCGAACCGCAATGGCGCGACAAGATTGAGCCAGCGCTTGGCGGAAGGGATGGCGTTCACAGGGAGCACGCCTCGGACGGTGCTGTAGGTAGGCAGCCATTCCTTCACATCGTCTTTCAACGCGTAAAAACGTTGATCACCTTGGCGGACAGATTCTTTAATAGCATCTGTGAAATTGAGCACTCGCCAGCGACGGACAAGGCGGCGAGGGGGCACTTTGAAAGAGCCTTCCTTTCCTAACTCTGACATAAACCGCACAAGATGAATGAATTCATCACGACGAAGGGATGCGGTAAGACCTGGCGGCATCATGCTCACAGAAGCGATCTCTTTTTTCTTCACCTGTGTCAGAGCAAGCGTGGTCTCCAGACCGGTGGCATCTCGAAGCACGAGTTGACGATCATCTTCGAGGGCGACGAAGCCTGAGAGCACGCGATCGTCCTTGGTGTATACGGTGGTCATATGATAGCCTTCTTTGACCTTGTTGTTAGGTGCGAGTAAGGATTCTACGATGTAATCAATCGGGGCACTGGCCCCCAGACTGATCATGTCTGGCCCAAGATTGCCTCCTGCTCCACCGAGCGCATGGCAGACGGAGCATTGCAATTCCTGGCGACGGTATATGAACTCACCCCGATGGGGGTCGCCCTGATTGCGGACTTCGTCGACGAGCGCGGCCATTTCGGCTTCACTGAGATCTTGATTCACCGGTTCCAACCCAGCGGCATTGGTCAAGGCTTTGATCAAGACAATGGCGCGTTCGCCTGCAGCGTTTGCTTTCTGGATGCCAGCATACGCCACCGGTCGAGGTAATGAGCGCTTTGACAGAGCTTCAGCGAGCGCTGAGGGGCCTTCCTTCATGGAAAGGAAAGTCGTCCAGAGATCCTGAATGGCAGGACTGTCTTCTTTCGATGTCGAGAGGAGAGCCGCCGCGCGTTCCGCGCCTTTCTTCAGCTGCACTTGAGCCAAACCAGCGGCGGCGTGAAAACGTCTCTCCAACGGTTGCACGGACGCTGACAGAGTCTCCAAATAGGCCTCGCTTGAAGAGCCGAAGAGTCGCAAGCCATTGAGTGCCGCTTTGACCACGGGAATGGAGGCTCCCTCACCTTCGGCGAGCGTCTGCAGGGCTTCCTGGTGACCCTCAA
Organism: Verrucomicrobiales bacterium; assembly: GCA_047616785.1. Lineage (GTDB taxonomy): Bacteria > Verrucomicrobiota > Verrucomicrobiia > Verrucomicrobiales > DEV007 > JAACDM01. The sequence goes on along the minus strand of JBLHHN010000317.1, from coordinate 4,786 downwards.
GTTTCCACAGACCAATAGATTCACAGGCAAGCCGCTGCATGACTTCATCCTTCCCTGACAAATGCACGACAATTGCATTCAAATCGCCCACGGGCTTGGCTTTCCGTTGCGTCGCTGCGGCATTGAGCCATTCCAGCGCGCGCCTTTTGAGAGGCAACGGGGTCGCCTCGGCCTGACTCATGTTGAAGAGAACTCCGAGATCATCTGCGTCACCCAAGTCTGAAATGAGCTTCAGCGTCCCATCGATCTCATCCGAGAGGGATTTCGCTTTCTGCAGATCCTCGACCAGAGGCTTGATGGCGGCAGGGTTCTCAATGGCGCGCAGGGCGAAGATCTGTTGTATGTTGTTAGGAAATGCAAACTCGCCTGATTGCATGGCCGGAAGCCAGATTGTCTCCATGTCTCGTGCGGTGAGCCAGAGAGCAAAGTCGAGGCTCTCATCGATCGGCTGATCCAGCGCACTCATGGCCAACTGAAAGGCGGGCACCGAACCTACGACGCGAAGCGCATTGACCGCCTCCAAGCGGACCTGAGCATGGGGATCGCTCACCGCATCTCCTAACAAGTCCACAGCTTCAGGCAAGCGCATGTGCCAATGGTAGATGACGCGAACGGCTGCCGCACGCGCGCGATGATCAGAAGACTTGAGCACGGCATTGAGCAGGTCTTCATCGAGCCTATTGATACCTTGCAAAGTCCAGAGAGCTTCCAAGCGGAGATGTTCGTATTGTGGGTCCTTCGGATCCAATGCCCCCACCCAGGCTGTCACCGCTGCACTGACTTTGCCATGATCACGTTGGCGCAGTTGTTGTTTCGCATGGTGGCGGGTGAGATCCTCAGGCGCGCGCAACAGTTCTAGCAAAGCGTCATCAGTCGCTTGTTCAATGTTTGGCCAAGAGACCAAGGGGCGTCCTTGGGCCGTGATGCGCCAGATCCGGCCGTGCGTTTGGTCCCGCCGCTCATCGCGGAAATCAACTTCGCCGTGTTGAATGATAGGGTTGTACCAGTCGGCGATGTAGATCGCACCGTCAGGGCCCATTTCCACTCCGATCGGACGGAACCCGCCGTGATTCGTCCAAATGAGGTCTTCCTGCTGACGAGCGGTGTAACTGCTATTCGATTCGTTCACAGCGAATCGATTCACGCGATGTCCCCGGAAGTCATTGGTCACGACTTGGCCTTGCCAGGATTCTGGCAGATGCCGCCCGCTGAGGACGGCGAGACCGCATTGCTTCGGTTGGCCGGGGCTCATGCCACTGAGAATGCGCTTCGCACCCGGAGACGTGCAGAAGACACCTCCTGGAAAGACGTAGTTCACACCTTCCCCGTAGGCACCATCGGTGGCGAAGGATTGCCCCCAGCGATTGAACACATGTCCCCAAGGATTGACGAATCCCTTACAAAAGACTCCCAGCTCGCGAGACTCTGGGCGAAAGTGCCAGAGACCTCCGCCTAACAAACGCTCAACTCCCCAGGGAGTTTCCACATGACTGTGGATGTAGATCGATTGATTGAAATAAACCATACCATCTGGACCACCGCGAAAGGTGTGAATGATATGGTGCGTGTCTTCGGTGCCGAAGCCGCTGAGGACGACTTGCTTTTCATCCGCACGTCCATCGCCATCCGTATCACGCATGAAAAGCACTTCGGTGGAGTTGGCCACGTAAGCACCTCCATCGGCTGGGAGCACGCCGGTTGGAATGAGCAAGCCATCGGCAAAGACCGTCTTCTTGTCTGCCTTCCCATCACCATCGGTGTCTTCGATGACGAGGATCTCGTCCTGAGCTTCTTGTCCTGGCTCGATCTGCGGGTAGATCTTGCTACTCACGATCCACAGACGACCACGAGCGTCCCAATTCATCTGAACCGGCTTCGCAATCATGGGATCACTGGCGAAGAGATTCACCTCGAAACCGTCCGCGACTTGGAAGCTCGCTTCTTGGACGGCTGGCGTGGGATCTGGGATGTGCTTCAGATCACGCTGCGCATGGACGTTGCCTAACAAGAGGCAGCTGAAGATTCCTAATAAGGTATAGCGGAAGGTCGGCATGATGTTCATCATCTAGCGTTTGATAGAAAGTGTCAGTGGACTGGCATTCTTCAGAGTTTGAATGCGCGCTTCTTGTTCTTGAATGAGGGGCGCAAACTGAGGAATCTCCACGGCGTTGTTGCCTTGCTCGTGCTTGCGAAATCCAAAGAGATAGGTCTCATTCTGTGGTCTCCAGCTGTGGAAGAAGAGTTCGTTCTTCTTATGAATAGCGTGCTTTAAAAGTGAGATCGCAGGGTTCCATTGCTCGGTTGTGAGTGCGAGGCCCTTTGCCATCTCGGCGGCATTGGCACGGGTAAGTTTTCGATGCTCATTGGTGATTGTGTAGTCGCCATCCGCCAGACCAGTGACTTTCACGGTCAGGTCGCGAGGGACCGCGTTGGTTGGGACCAATTGCACGTTCACCGCTTGCGGACTGGCAGCCACGGCTTGCATGCGTGTGTCTGACAGAGTGGCCTCGCTCGTCGATGCATTGATCTCAATGCCAAGCGGAGCCAAGTCAATGCCCAAGGTCTTCGCGATCAGCCGAGCGATGACGGCATACCCGGCTTCCGTGAAATGGATGCCATTCTCTGTCAGCGGATGCGGAAGGTCTGCCCAGGCATCTCGCAGCGTGCCGAAGACATCGGCAAAGCCGTGATTGCCTTCCTTGGCGAGTTGGCGAATGGCGTCTCGGTAAAGTGCTAGACGATCATTGTGTGCCTCTTGATTCGGCAATGGCGCCGGTAAATTCTCCGCTGGAGGAGGAGACATGAGCACGACTCTTGCCCCCGTTTTCTGGCACATGGCCAGCAAGGTCTTGTATCCCTCGATGAATTTCGGGAGCCCAGCCTCTCCTTCGAATGCGGCGACGGCACCGTAAGCGATGATGAGGATGTGAGGCTTGAGTTCATCCAGATGCTTGGTCAGACGATCGAATCCCTCTTTCGGTGGGCCGAAATAGCTTCGCGCATCCCCATAGACGGTGTCTCCGCTCCAGCCGAGATTACGAAACGTGAGGGCTCGGTCAGCAAGGGCGGTCGTCAGCAGCGTCTCCAAATGACCATACGACTGGGCACGCTCGATGAATGTGTTTCCCAGAAAGACGACCCGATCCCCATCATGAAACTCGAAAGGAGGTGAAGCCGCCCGGGCCAGCATCGCGGGGAGCATCAGAGAGATTAAGAAGAGGCGAGTGATCATGTGGGAAGACTAGGTGAATCTGAAGAAGTAGGGCGAGCAAAGAAAGGTGTTTCGATGTGGGGCCGAACTTTACATTCGCTGGCCTTCGACCAGATTGACCCCAGCCTCATGGAACCCCAGCCACTCATACGCGTTCTCAGCTCTTTGGCTCTTCTGTCACTGGCGAGCTGCGAAGTTCTTTCTAGCCGTTCCGCTAGGGATAATGGTGCCTATCCGGCGTCGATTGAGATTGTCGAAGCCGAAGCTTCGCTGCACCGAGTCGCGGATCCTGGTGGAGACGCCGAGGGGCCAGATTTCTTCATGCTCCGGACGGTGTGTGTGGTGCGGGTAGAGAATCAGACAGGGAAGCCACAAGAAGTTCTCAGCTATTTCGGGTCTGCCTATGACGACCTACGGTTGCGGGTGCGGGATGTGGAGGGACGTAAGTTGGCCACCACGACGCACACCCTGTGGGCGGATCCTTTGTTGGAGGGACAGTTTTATCGACTCAAGGAAGGCGCTAGTGTGCTGGAACTTAGCTCAGCGACTTTGGTGGGACCAGCAGTCCCTGATGATGAGTATCCCTTGATCGTGGATCGTGATCTCACACAGACCATTCAGCTAGAGTATTTCGGCGGATTCCCTGGCAGTGATATCGCGCGCGCCATTCAATCGAATCGAGTGACGGTCAAGATTGCTGACCGGACTGCGGAGGTGCCTCGTAAACCTGTTCCTTTGCCGCAAGATCATGTTTAACGAATCAGTGATGAAGGCACGTGGCATGGCGATCATGGCAGGACTCCTCACGTTGTCCTTCACCCAATGCGCTAGCCCGCCGAAAAAGAACTATGGGCGCAAGAAGTCCACAAAGAGCGAAATATCTCACATTCCGGGGATACCCCCCCGCTCATTAAGTTACTGTTAGATAATTCCGACGGCCTCAGTTCGTTGGAGTTCTCGTACCTGTGATGAACTCATGTGCAGCGCATCGTTGAGAATTAAATCAACGGCTCCATCGATTCCGTCTGTCAGCTTTCCGATCATTTCTTTCCCTATTTCCTCCTCAAGTTGCTCGAAGACCCCGGTGATGATCGCCCGAAACAGGTCCCACAACAAATTGGCGTAGGACATTACCAAGAGTTTTCCGCTCTGCAAATCGCGCTGCTCACCGAAACTGATGTTCCCGTTTCTATGCATCGCTTCGAATATCAATAAGTAGCGCACTGCCGCCAAATGAATCGATGCGTAGGCAACTTGATACTTTCCAGGCAGATTCATACTCCTAGCGCACAAATGAAGCAGGCAGAGGCGCGGATGTGTGTTAAAGCGAATGGCACCAGTTTAAGGCCATGCATCGGTAAAAGAATCCTTGCCGCTGCCAATGCTAACACAACCCTATTGTATGTCTTGAAATAGAAATGTTAGGTTTTTAATAAGCACTAACATGACTGCTTTAGTGATAATAGTCCAATCCCAATATCTCCAAACAATTCGTTAGAATTTTCGAATTAGGTAATGCAGAAACTCGGTCTTGGGCGATAGGCTTCCATGCTAACAAAAACTCCGTTTCTCGCC
>JBLHHN010000316.1:0-7637 GCA_047616785.1 Verrucomicrobiales bacterium | reverse complement strand
CTATGGGCGGGTCTGACTCCTCAGGGCTTTCGTTAGGCTCTTCCGTAAGTTGAGGTCTAACGTCCTGCTTAGAGGCATACGCGCCTCCTAGCAGGAGTGGCCCTGAGGCCTCCCGAGTTCGGGGTGAATGGTCGCCGCTTTCCGGTGGCTTCCCTTCATCTGTTCGCTTCTTTTCTACCATGCCACGATCTTGTTCGACCCCGATGGAATCCTTGCGCGCTCGCCTTTGCGCGTGCTTGGATGCTGCCTTCCCTTTGACGTTACAAGGTCGGCTTCCACGTCTCGCTGTATACGGGGCTGTATCAATCTTGAGGGAGATGCGAACTTCCCTGCGGCCTGGTAGATTCCCTGTGTACGCTTCATCCATGCCGTTCCGTCGGGGGTGGGGCTCACCTCCATGGTCTTGGTCACGCGGTTTCCTCCCGCGATTGTTAACGGCTTAGCTGACATAGATGCAACACTCGGTAGTTACTCCTGGCCAGGGTTTATAGCATATGGACTTTCACCATATAAGAAGCGCCTCGCTTTACTCGGCGCACAACGTCTGGGATCCTTCGTGTTGCTCGCGTCTTTGGAAGAGCCAGAGGATAGAACATGGGCATACGCCGTGGCGGGCATTCTCATTCTTGTTGCGGGGTTAGCCCATGCCACGCCCCCTGATTCGGATCGTGCTCGATGGACTGCTCCGGTTATTCTTGGAATCGGGATCATCTGGCGCTGTTGCTTTCATCTATTCTTACTTAAGTGGACACCCTTAGCCCTGCGCGCACGATGGGCTTCCCGCCGTTGGATCATTCCCGAGTCCGATTACTACCTCGTGGCACCAGCCCCGTCTGCTCTTGTCCCGTTCATCCTGTGCAATCCTGCTCCCTGGACTCTTCTCCCAGCGCTGTGGAATGTGGTGGCCAGTTTGATCGGGCTTGGGATTCTCGTTCGTGGAGAGAACTTGCAGCGTTGGAAATTGACCGGGCCCGGAAAGCTTGTAGCACAGTATGATCTGAAGACCCATCAACGGCTCTAGCCATCCGAACCTCCAGCCGGCGGTTGTTTTAGATCGATGAAATAATGTTGAGGTTTTGCCTCAGCTTTCGCGAGCGTCATCTTTACAAGACCACATCTCGGTGGATGATGCGACCGTATGCCGAAAGACGAGAGTATTCAGAAGATCCTATTGATTGGTGCCGGCCCGATTGTCATCGGGCAGGGCTGCGAGTTTGACTATTCCGGAGTCCAGGCCTGCAAGGCGCTCCAAGAGGAGGGTTACGAGGTGGTGTTGGTGAATTCCAATCCGGCCACGATCATGACCGATCCGGAATTCGCGGCGCGCACATACATCGAGCCCATCACCCCAGACATCGTCGAGAAGATCATCATCAAGGAGAGGCCTCAGGCGCTCCTGCCGACTTTGGGTGGGCAAACAGCGTTGAACACCGCGATGGAACTCGTTCGGACCAATCGTCTGGAGCCCCACGGCGTGAAGCTCATCGGAGCGAAGGCGGAGGCCATCGAGCGTGGCGAGGATCGCTTACTCTTTAAGGAGGCCATGATCCGTATCGGGCTCGATGTGCCTGTGTCAGGCGTGGTCCACAACATTGAGGAAGGTCACAAGGTCGCGGCCGATATCGGAAGTTTCCCTCTCATCGTGCGCCCAGCTTACACGTTAGGCGGAGCTGGCGGTGGCATCGCTTACAACAAGGAAGAGTTTGAAGAGATTGTTCGGCATGGTCTCGATCTCTCGCCCGTGACTGAGGTTCTCGTTGAAGAGTCTTTGTTAGGTTGGAAAGAGTTTGAAATGGAGGTCATGCGTGACCACAAGGACAACTGTGTCGTCATCTGCTCAATCGAGAATCTGGACCCCATGGGCGTGCACACCGGAGACTCAATCACGGTCGCTCCGATCCAGACGCTCACAGACAAAGAATACCAACTCATGCGTGACGCGTCCTTCGCCGTCATCCGTGAAATCGGCGTCGAGACCGGCGGCTCTAACATTCAGTTTTCGATCAATCCGAAAGACGGTCGCATGATCGTCATCGAGATGAATCCGCGGGTCTCGCGTTCGTCTGCGCTCGCATCGAAAGCGACCGGGTTCCCCATCGCCAAGATCGCGGCCAAGCTTGCCGTGGGTTATACCCTAGACGAGTTGCCGAACGACATCACGCGTGAAACACCGGCAAGTTTCGAACCCACGATCGACTACTGTGTGGTCAAGGTCCCGCGTTTCACGTTCGAGAAGTTCCCCAATGCAGACCCAACCCTGACGACGATGATGAAGAGTGTGGGTGAGGCGATGTCGATTGGGCGCACGTTCAAGGAAGCCATGCAGAAAGCGCTGCGATCGCTCGAGATCGGCCGCTTTGGCTTTGGTTTTGATGGCAAAGATAGTGCTCTCTCCATCGATGCGATCAAGCGCAAGCTCAGCGTGCCGTGCGCCGAGCGTATCTTCTTCATCGGAGAAGCGTTCCAACGCGGACTGACAGTCGAAGAAATCTTCGAGCTTTCTAAGATCGATCCATGGTTCCTGCGCCAACTCAAGACCATTGTCGACGAAGCTTTGGCCATGGAGAAAGCTCCTGATGAAATCAACTATCGCAAGGCGAAGAAGTTAGGCTTTTCCGATCGTCAGTTGGCGCACATCACCAAACGCACCGAAGCCGAAGTCCGTACCGCACGCAAAGCCGCAGGAGTCATCCCCACCTATCGTTTGGTCGATACCTGCGCCGCCGAATTCGAAGCTGCCACCCCTTATTTCTACTCCACTTATGGCGATGAGAATGAAGCACGTGGTGGCGATAAGAAGAAGATCATGATCCTTGGTGGCGGGCCTAACCGAATCGGACAGGGCATCGAGTTTGACTACTGCTGTGTCCACGCCGCCTTCGCTCTGAAAGAGCTTGGGTTCGAGACCATCATGGTCAACTCCAACCCTGAGACCGTCTCCACCGACTACGACACGAGTGACAAGCTCTATTTCGAGCCGCTCACGCTCGAGGACGTGCTCAACATTTACGAACAAGAACAATGTTGGGGTGTCATCGTTCAGTTTGGCGGCCAGACGCCTCTCAATCTTGCCAAAGACCTCGAAGCCAACGGTGTTCCTATCATTGGCACATCTCCGAAGAGTATCGAACTCGCCGAAGATCGTGAGTTTTTCTCCAAGCTTCTTGATGAATTGGGCCTCAAGCAAGCCCCGGCAGGCACTGCCACTTCGAAGGAAGGGGCGATTGAGATCGCAGGGCGACTTGGCTATCCTGTGCTCGTCCGTCCGAGCTTTGTCCTCGGCGGCCGCGCGATGAAGATCGTCTATGATGATGCCGAACTTGCGCATTACATGGAGTCGGCCGTCGAAGCCAGCCAGGAGCGTCCCGTCCTCGTGGATCGTTTCCTCGACGAAGCCACGGAGATCGATGTCGATTGCATCAGCGATGGCGAAACCTCTGTTGTCGGCGCAATCATGGAGCACATCGAGCAAGCCGGCGTGCACAGTGGTGACAGCGCCTGCGTCATCCCCGCTTTCAGCCTGACTGAGAAGATTCAAGAAGAGATCACCATCGCGGCTAAGGCCCTCGCCAAAGCGCTAGAAGTTCGTGGCCTCATGAATATCCAGTTCGCCGTGAAGGACGAGGAACTCTACGTCATCGAAGTCAACCCGCGTGCTTCGCGGACCGTTCCCTTTGTCAGCAAATCCACCGGCATCCAGCTGGCCAAACTTGCCGCCAAGGTCATGGCAGGCAAGACACTGAAAGAGTTAGGATTCACCCAAGAAGTCATTCCTCCACATTACTCGGTCAAAGAAGCCGTCTTCCCCTTCATCAAATTCCCTGGCACCGACATCACGTTAGGCCCAGAAATGAAATCCACGGGCGAAGTCATGGGCCTCGATAAAGATCTCGGCATGGCCTACGCCAAGTCTCAGATGTCTGCGTCCGCCGCGCTGCCCATGAGCGGCAACCTCTTCATCAGCGTCGCCGATCGCCACAAGCCGCAGATCGGTGAGCTCGCCAAAGGCTTCCATGAGTTAGGCTTCAAGATATTCACCACCGACGGCACCGGGCGTGTGTTAGGGGACATCCCCTTCACCCTGCTGCCTAAGCTCAGCGAAGGCCGCCCCAACGTCCTCGACATGATCAAGAACGGCGAGATCCAATTGATCATCAACACCCCCGACGACCGCGAAGCCCAAGCCGACGCCATCACCATCCGCAGCGGCGCCACCTCCAATCGCATCCCTATCATGACCACCCTCAGTGGCACAAGGGCCAGCGTGGAAGCGATCCGGTCATTGCAGAACCAAGAGCTGACTGTGGTGCCTTTGCAGGATTATCATTAGAAAACAATCGGGTCATTCTCTCTCTTGGTGATGACAATGCCTTCGATGGTTCCAGCAGAAGCTTGCCGGACACCGACACCGTCATTGCGGAGCCCGCAGATAAGATTTCGTTAGACTGAGGCTAGTTTAACTGGAGACCGCACTAGAGAATCCTCTTGGTGAAGCAAACAGAGTATACGCAACGATTCTCGGCGCGGCCAATACCTGCGCCCTTGTCGCTCCGTCGACCACCAGACGGCGGTCGTGCGTTTGAGAAAATATCTGGCGCGAAGTTGCATTAGAGTAATGAGGTCGATCACCTCCACCCAATCTTGGCGCTCCTGCTGCTCATCGGCAGTGAGCAGACCCTCGTTGCACTTGTCTGCAAGTCAATCTGGGCTTAGACTAACAGTGGAGATGAAGGGATGTTCAGATATGGAAACTCGTACGCGACTATTGATAATCAGTAGTTGGCTATCCGTCTTCATGGTCGGCTTGGCAAGCGGTGATACGCGCTTGGAGTTGAGTGAGGAATCATCGTTGGTGGATCTGTTCGATGCCGGATTGAGGCCACGAAATTACTCGTCTCGTTCTCGATGTGAGGTAAGGGACCAAGCGATCACTTTTGTGTCAGGCGATCTTGAGTTTTCGATGTTTGCAAAATCAGTAGACTTTCATGTCTATCAGAACAATTTGCTTGGCGTTATTTGGGCTCGAGGCCATTACATGACTCTGGATGAAGCCGTCGAAAAAATGTCTGTTTTCGTGAAGCAAGTGAGACCGGATGGTTTTGGCGGTGGCATGGAGGGACTTCGAGAATTCCAAAGAAGCAAAGCCGAAGATTGGCGCTCTAGGATGAAGTTTGGAGTTCGGAGTTCGGTCGAACAAATACCCTCGGATGAAGGGCACCTCCGGAAACCTGCTGTGGGAATGGGGCGCAGAGAAAATTCCCGCTGGCGAGGCGATAAACGCTAAGCCATCTGGGGATAGTGGGCGCTTTGGCAACGAAGACAGCGGGGATTTCATCAAGCACTAGTCCGCATGAGGTTTCCGGAGGTGCCCTGAATGCTTATTTTCTGAATGGAATTAAAGGCAAGCCTGTGAGGCTTGCCTTGAAAATCGATTTTGGAAGGCCTCCTGCGCAGGAGATCTTAGAGACAGCCTTGTTACGCCACCTGCAGGTTATGAGCATCAAAGTATGAACCCGTTGCCGGTGAAATATAAAGATCGTAGTAAGGCCAAGTCAGAGATAACGCGTCCAGATGTTCCAGGCAGAATTCCTCAGGTAGGAAAGCCACAGACAGAGCCAACGGATGTGTCTGTGGCTTTGGTGGATCGTTGTTGCCATCATCGTGGCATTTGAGTGGATGGGAGATAAGGAGAAGACCCTGAGGATTCGCCAGATGCTGCGATGATTATCTTAAGCGGAGACTGATCTCCGCCAGTTGCAGAGGGCGAAGTCGAAGTCTTCCCGCCTTACGCCTCGACTGACATAGTGCGTGTGGACGCCGAGTTGGCTTACGGAGTCGATGTTTCGTTTTTCGTCATCGAAGAAGAGCATCTCATGGTATTCGAATCCGCTTTCTTTGTGCAATTGTTGGAAAGGCCGTGGCTTGTCACTTGGATAGATTGCTTGGTGGCGAAAGGTGTTTGTCAGTCCTAGCAAGGCTAGCAATTCGCGGGCCCAGTCTGGTTCTCCTGTTCGCGATGCCAGTGCGAGTTCGCAGCCTTGAGCCGTGAGGATGTCTAAGAGTTCTAGCACGTCGGGGTAGACTTTCACGTGAGAGCCGTTGGCGTCATGGATGCGGCCATCTGTCTTGGCGAATGGTGGGCGTAAGCAATCGTGTTCCTTGTCATCCTAAACCGTGTGAGAGGGAGGGGTATATCGTCATTTTCAGCCGTGGGTTTTTATGCGACTGTTATGTCGCTGGGCAATTAGCTGAAGCGAGCATACAACCCTTCTGCCGAGACCTGACCCCACTTCACGGCAGAGCAAGTTCACAGTGGTCTCGGATGCTAGGAATGCCTACGGTACATGTTGAAAACTCCACGGCTGAAAATGACGGTGAATCGACGGTGAATCGCGCCTCGGAACAGCAATCGCACCAGACGCCCCCGCTGTCCCACAAGGTGAAATCCAGGTCGAAGACGATCAGGGAAGGCCATTGCATGCGAGTCAGCGCTTGAGTGTGAAGACGTAGCGGACATCGTCGATCCCATTGGCCCAGAAGTCTTTTAGACGACCGGCTTCGTGAAACTGACAGCGTTCCAGGATCGGGAGCACTTGGGTGAGATCGGAAGCGAAGCTGATAAACACACATCGGGCTTCGCCTGTGCGTGCTTCGTTGAGTTTGGACGCCAGGTCTTCGACGCTGAAGCTGGCATCTTCCTCTTCTGCAAAGTCCCAATCCAATCCTGCGCAGTCGTCCGTCTCGTCAATGCGGAACAGGCGCGTGAGTTCGATCGGATCATTCGCGCGATCGGCATAATCAACGGATGGTGGCATGCTAGGGTTCAGCTGCATCCCGAAGATCAACTGAGATTCGCCGATATCATAAAAGTCCGGTGTTTTCACTTCTAGCTGAAACCCTGCCGATTCGTACATGCGGACCGCGCTCGCATAAATGTTGGAACCTTCTTCTTCGTAGTCGCTGGTGGAGACGAAGACTTTGCGCGCGCCTTCTTTTTCAAGCTTCTGGAAGATGCGTTCTAATACAGCACTGCCAAGACCTTGTCCTTGCGAGGCTTCGTCCAGGTAGGTCCAAGAGATCCAATACGCCTGTTGGGTGCCATCCGCTAGCGCGTAGCCAGAAACGCCAGCAACGCGTTTGTCCTGTGTGAGGACGAAGTGTCCGTGCAGACCGCGATTCTGGTAGGTTTGCGCCGCCCATTCCGCGTCGTCTTCGTCATGAGCACGGATGATGTCCAGCACTGTCGGCACATCGTTCTGTGACATGGGGCGGAAGAACCACCCCGGCTGCACCGCCTCACCCGTTGCTTTACCAAACATGGCATTCTGTTATCAGCGCTGGAGGGGACAATCAACTTTACTCGTGCCGATCGTCCCTTTTCAGGGGCTTTGAATAGATTGGAGAAATCTCCCATCTAAATCGGTGCCATGTTTCAAACTACCCTCTCTTATCTCCGTCGTCGGGGCAAAGCCCTCGGTTCTAGCTTGATGATCCTCAGCCTCGCTGGCACGAGCTTCCTCTTCACCTCATGCACCACAGAAGAAGGCCTCATTGCCGGAGGCCTCGCTGGCGCCGCCGTGGGTGGCTTGGTGGGCCACTCGCAGGAACGCTCATACAAGCGGAATCGTCCGACGTAC
>JBLHHN010000315.1:0-7640 GCA_047616785.1 Verrucomicrobiales bacterium | reverse complement strand
CCTCAATCTCCTAAAAGTGGCCTTGTAGCCACCACCTTGAAATGCACGAATAGCTGACAGAGCTTTGTTTTTAAGGAGATTCGGCAAGAATCAGTGCTGCCTTCAGGGGGTAAAACCCGTCTTGTTAGCCTATTCTCAGGGTGCCGCCGCATCGCTTCCTTCAGGGAGTCAGCGTATCAGTCAGGTAAGATCGCAGCGGTAGCAGCCAGCCTCACATTAAACGGCGACGATGGTCATGTTGCCTGGTAAAGGGGTATTACTCCGCTAACCGATCAACGCGCAGCCGCACGTGGATCTTCTCGTCGGGCAGTTGACCGATCCAGAAGAGAGTCGTTTCTAATAGGCCGTTGTCTAGCAATGTCTCGGTAGCCTCGCCGAACTGATCCGGTGTGTTCTCCCAGACTTCAAGGTCTCGCGACGTTTCTAGCGCGACTCGATGAAAAGGAACCGGCGTTCGCGTGCGATACTTGAGGCGCAGACGTTGTTGCCCGTCGAGTGAAGCGTGGTCGGCTTCTAGCAAGATCTCAGAGGAACGTTTGAGCGGGTGTCTGCCCAGGGCGTATTCAAGCATGTTGGGCCAGCCATCGCCATCGGGGTCCGCCAAGTCGCCGGATACCGAGGCATCGGCGAGTTGGGCAGGAGAGAAGAACGAGGCTTTCCATGAATCGCCGGTAGGCGTTGGTTCGGGCTCAGGTGTGGGACTGCTGAGTCCTTCATGCGTGCCAGGCGAGCCACCCTCGATTGCTGAGGATGACCATACGACCGGGTCGCTTCCGAAGACGGTGAGATTGGATCGCTCTAACGAACGGCCATTTCCGTTGACCATTGGCCATGGGTCACTCGTTTGATAGTGCACTTGATCTGAGGGAACCAGTAATGCGGGCTCCTCAGTGTCTGGAATGAGCAGTGTGAGAGTTTCACCACTGTTGTCGAGGCGTGCGGTGAATGGCCCGCTCACGAGTGTGGATTCTGGGACATTGTGGCGATTTCTAAATGCCGAGGGATCTCCTGAGGTGAGAATGAGCAAATGGCTAGGATCCAAGCTGCCGCCAGCGAATGTGAAGCCCGCTCCGTTGACACCTACATTGGCAAGATCGATGGAATCAGGTCCGATGTTTGCGATCTCGATGAACTCGTCCTCTCCAAGAAAAGGATGAGGCATCAGTTCAGTGAAGACTAACGGACCTACAAGAGTGGTCTCATTTGCCATTCCAAAGGTGGTGCTCTTGAGCAGGGCGACGCTCTCTTCGCCAATAGAATTGATCACGCGTCCGTAAGATGCGCCGATTGGTGCAGCTCCGAAGGCGAAGGCCTCCATGCGTCCATCGAAACGGCCTTCGGAATCGGTGGCGATTAGAAACACCTCATCTCCCATGGAACTGAGGGCGAAACCGCCGAACTGATCCTCTGAGAATACGGCGAAGGCGCCGGAGTCTAACGTCGTGCCATTGGGAATCCGAAACTGACGTGGCTTTTGCGGATCGTCTGTGAGGAACCAGCCACTGATATCGATAGAGCCTGCGTTGCTATTGATGAGTTCCACCGCGTCCACGACAGGTGGCTCAGAATTACTTAGAACTTCATTCACGTGAACGGACAAGGTCTCTGATAGAGTCTCGTTTCCCGGGGTCCCGAGCGGTGCCGTGCTGGTTTGCCATTGGGCAGTGGTAGAGTCGATCTCGAGAGGGCTAGCGCCTTCGGATGATTCGTAAACAATCGTGCTGATGGTCGCTCCGTCGGCTCCTATCAAGCTGAAGGTGTCCCCTCCATTCCCTAACTGGCCTTCAAAGGTGCCTACGACTTGAGCTGCGGCAGCGGCCCCATACACTTCTTGGAAGGCCTCGAGATTCTTCACGACCAACACACGCTCACCAGCATTGATCGTGATGTCAGGGAAAGTGAATTCGATCCCTCCGACAAAGCCGACTTCTGACAAAGACATGGGCTTGGCGCCAACGTTTGTCAGTTCGATGTACTCGTAGGCTTCGCGATCATAGGTGCTATCGCCAAATTTGGGTGGCTCGACCATCAATTCAGTCACGGCTAGGTTTGAGGAGGATGCGGGTTCTTCATTAATGAAGTAACGGACTGTTAGAGGGGCGCTCCAGCCCGTTCCGACCGGAGTGCGCCCAGAATTGATCGAGTTGCCGCCTGCTGGATCATAGACGCGTGCGGTGAGGATGGCTGAATTCGTAAGCGTGATAGGCCCGGAGTAGGTCAGGGCCTCGCCCTTTTGGCCGGGGCTTTCCTCTTGCTCGCCCGCGATGATCTTGGCCTGAATGAGGAAATCGCTGCTGGTATTTCCGCTATTGAGGCCATGGATGGCTAACAGATTGGTGCCTGCTCGCAACGCAGGAAGGCCCGCCTTGGCATCGAAGCTCTCGAAGGTCACCGCAGCGCCGTCATCATTGGTGCTGGTCGCTCCGGCATTCCAAGCGGGTGAATTCGGGGCGTTTGCTTCGGCGATCTTGGTTCCGTTAAGATAGGCCACGAAACCGTCGTCATAGCGTATCTGCAAACTCATGAAATTGAAGCGAGCCACTTGATCGGCTGTGGCATTGAACTTCAAACGAATGTAGGCAGAGGTGTTCACGCCTTTCATGACATTGGCCCCTTCCAGGTTCACTCGGATGAAGGCATTGTAAGTGGTGTTGTCATCGTAGCCCACGCCGTTGCTACCGGTGAGCCAAGTGTTGTCGTTGAAATTGGTCGATGTGCGCCAATCAGCGCTGATGTTAGAGGTTGGAATTAGCGCGCGAACAGGAGCGTTCTCGTCTAACAACGTGGTGCCTTCGACCACCAAGGGTGTTATCTGTGAGCGTGGGTCGCTGCCGTCCAGGGTATAGCGGATCTCCCGACCAGCGCTTAGAGATGGAGAGCTTAATCGAACCTGTTCGCCCGCATTGAGCATGCCGGGTGATTTGTCTGTTCGAGGGGATGTTAGGAATTGATCATCCATCCATTCCACCCGCGTTTCTAACCAGTCTTTCAGATGATTCACTTCGCCTTGATACCCGCCGAAACGCGGAGGCACGCCGGTCCATCGCTGGAAATTACGCACTTGGGATTCTTGCAGATCTGCAGCGAATCCATCAATGATTCCGTGGATGTTCGACGTGCTGAAGGCACCCTGACGGAGATCCGTGTAGCGGTCGATATAGCGTTGCCAGAAGTTTTCATCAGCAAAGAGACGATTCCACCATGGATAAGTGAAGTAGTTGGTGCCGCCCTGCCAGGTGGAGGGATTGGCATCGCGGCCATCCGTCGAGCCCATGGCTCGATCAAAGTCCCAGATAGGGCCCATCTGTAACTTTCCATCGCGTGGCTTGAACATGTAGGTGCTGAGTCGCAGAGCGTCTGCGTTCAATGTAAGGACGTTGAGCAGATGATGGTCGATGAACGCATCCACATCAATGAATGGCTCATACCCTAACAAAGGGTCGCCGAAGTTCGCTCCATTCAGCGCGTCTCCGAAAGCGTTCGTGTAGTCACGGATCCAATTTCCTTGAGCCACTGTGACATTTTCCTCCTTTGGATAAACATAGCGCAAGGCTTGGCCTGCCCCGGTGAATCCATTGTCGCCAGGATCGGCACGATCGATCTTGAGGATGTAGCCCCCAGTGATGCCCGGCTCTGTGGTCACTCCTTCAGGCAAGCGTTCCACGTCCACGCGATCCGCATCTCGAGAGATCTTCTCCATCAAGGTGTAGACACCATGATAGTCGCTGCTTTGTAAGTCGCCGCCGTTCGTATTGAGATAGACTTCGACAAAGCGCGTGCGCACTGCGTAGCGGCCTATTTGATTGCTCAATTCGTAAATGAACGGATTGCGCATGAGCGCACGATCGAACGTGTAGCGTCCACTGAGGATCCAGTCAGATTCGTTTGGCATGCCTAACGGGCGGATATTCTTGTTCGAATTTGTCTCATCCCAAGCTTCGATGGCCCAGGATTGTTTGGCAAAGCCAGTCGATGAAGAGCCGCGCACTTGGTAGCCAGCACAGGTGCCCAAGGTGTATTCGCCTAACAAACGCGTGCGTCCACCAATGGCTCCGGGTTCGAAGATGGCCCAGAAGACAGAAGCTTTGCCATTGCTCCCTGACTCATTGTTGCCGATCCGATCGAGCACGACGACTGGGAGATCTGAGTTGAAATTGCTCACATTGCTCGCAAGTCGAATGTAAGCTTCTTCGGAGATGGGGCCTGGTGCTTTGCCTGTTTCGAAAACGCGGGCGCGGATCAGTGTGGAGCTTGTGACGGAAATTGGAGTTCCGATGAAGCGGGTGGAAGAGTTCGTGGGCAGGCGTCCATCGGTCGTGTAGCGAATTTCTGCGCTTGGTGAATCGCTGGTCAATGTGAGTGATAGAGATCCTGTGAAGCCTCTTCCCGGTGTGGAGAAAGTGACCGGAGCTGATGGCAGGCCTTGATTGGTGCCATTCGGTTCGCCGGGTGATGGTTCGAGAAAGTAGTCCGCCGAGCCGACCTGAGCGTCGCGTTGTCGAAGCGCTTGAACGGCGGGCATGAAAAGCAGGTCGGAGCTGGTGGTCGTTCGATTCAATCCCTGGATCGCTAACACATTGATGCCGATGCGGAGCTGATCGAGAGCGTCATTCATGCTAAAGTCTTGAAATGTGACTGCAGCCCCGTCGTCATTCTGATCGCTCGCTGCGGAATCCCAGGCCAAGGTGGCAGGGGCGAACGCTGAGGCCACGCGGTCGCCATTGAGATAGGCGACGAATCCATCGTCATACTTCATGCGCAAGGTCAGCCCTACGAGTTCCGCCTTGGAAGTCACTTGGAAGGGGACTCTAAGATAGACGCTGGGGGTCTGGTCGTACATGGCGCTCTCTACATCGGCGTTCGATCCTATCAATCCCTTATACCCACTGCCTCGCTCGTAGCCCACACCGGTGGTTGCCGCGCGCCAAGATCCGTCGTTGAAATCTGTGGCCTGCCAACTCGGCACAGAGCCAGAAGGAACGAGAACGCGACAAGGCGCGCTTTCGTCTAGCAAGGTAATGGCTTCCACGCTGCCAGTTTGCGCGAGCCCGTAGGATATATCTTCGAGTTGTGCTGGGTAATGATGCTCTAATAGAGTCGAGGCATCATCGCGACGAATCAACGAGAGGTAACCTGCTTCTTTACTCAGTTTGAAATTCGAGTGCAGCTCGCCGCCTGGTTCACCACGATCCTCTCCCGAGGCATAGACGATCAGATACTCATCAGCTGCCAAAGTCCGCTGAGGAAACGCCCAGGTGTTGAGCCCTGTTTCGTCGATGCTCAGAGCAAAGTCAGCCAACTGGACAGGGGCGTTGCCCAAGTTGTGAATCTCGATCCAATCGGGAGTCCCACCATCAAGCGTGGTTAAGGTGGACTGATTCGAGGCCATGAACTCGGTGATAAGGACTTCGGCGCGGGCGCATGAAAGGAGAAGGAGTGAAGACAGCATATGCCGTCTCCAGACAAGTCGAGAGGAGATCATAAGTAGGGGGGGATGAAGGGGGGCCTGTAACGTAGAGCCCTCCGACCCTTCTTTCAACAAACGTGCGAAGTCCGCTCGATGAGAGGTTGTGCTGGTCGCTATTTCTCCGAAAGTCAGGGACAAATGAAAGCGTTGGTCAAGAAGCGAGCGGAGCGTGGTCTATGGTTGGAGGATGTTCCAGAACCAGAGATAGGAATCAATGATGTCCTCATTCGGGTGGATCGCACCGGCATCTGTGGAACGGATTTGCACATTCACAAATGGGATGCTTGGGCGCAGAAGACCATTCCTGTGCCCATGGTCGTAGGGCATGAGTTCGTCGGCGAAGTGGTAGAGATCGGCAGCAATGTCCACGATTTCAAATCGGGTGATGTGGTGAGTGGGGAAGGGCATGTCGTCTGCGGGCGTTGCCGCAATTGCATGGCCGGGCGTCGGCATCTTTGTAAGGATACGCAGGGTGTTGGCGTGAATCGGCCTGGTGCCTTTGCTGAATACATCGCGCTGCCGCAGACGAATGTGTGGTATCATGCAGAAGGCATTGATCGCGATATTCTTTCGATCTTTGATCCGTTAGGGAATGCTGTACACTCGGGCTTGTCTTTCGATTTGTTAGGCGAGGATGTTCTTGTCACGGGGGCTGGCCCGATAGGGTTGATGGCTGCTGCGGTGGCCAAACACGCTGGGGCGCGGTTCGTGGTGGTCACCGACGTGAATCCATATCGGCTGGAACTGGCGCGTGGCATGGGAGCCACTCTGGCTTTGGATGTAAGGACGAGTTCCATTGCTGATGCCCAGAAACAGTTGGGTATGCATGAGGGATTCGATGTCGGTCTGGAGATGTCTGGAAATGAAAGGGCTTTTCAAGACATGCTGGCAAACATGGCGCATGGCGGAAAGATAGCAATGTTAGGAATTCCTGAGAAGAGCATGGCCATCGATTGGAATCAGGTCATCTTCAACATGCTGACCATCAAAGGAATCTATGGGCGCGAGATGTACGAGACTTGGTATAAGATGACCGTGATGTTGCAAAGCGGCCTGGACATTGGCCCAGTCATCACGCATCGCCTGCCATTCACTGATTTCGAAGAAGGCTTCGATGCGATGTATTCGGGTGACGCAGCTAAAGTCATCCTCTATTGGAAAGATCATGAGCTCACGAGCTGAATTTACCGATCATCTGCGGGGTGAACTTGCTTTCATCGAGGAGGCGGGATTGCGAAAGCGTGAGCGTGTCATCACCACTCCGCAAGGCGCGCACGTGGCCGTGCCCGGTCGTGAGGATGTCTTGAATCTTTGTGCGAACAATTATCTTGGCTTGGCTGGGCATCCAGAGTTGGTCGCTACGGCCAAGGAAGCGTTGGATCGCTGGGGCTATGGCATGGCCTCGGTGCGATTCATTTGCGGCACGCAATCGATTCATCACGAGTTGGAGAAGAAGCTGTCCGAGTTTCTCGGCACAGAAGACACGATTCTCTATTCGTCGTGTTTCGATGCGGCGGGTGGGCTCTTCGAGGTCTTGTTAGGCCCTGAAGATGCGGTGATCAGTGATCAATTGAATCACGCCTGTATCATTGATGGCGTTCGCTTGTGCAAAGGGCAACGCTTTCGCTATGCCAACAACGACATGGCAGATCTGGAAGCCCAGCTAAAGGCGGCGCAAGGGGCACGGTTCCGATTGATCGTGACGGATGGCGTCTTTTCCATGGATGGCTTCATCGCCAATCTACCTGCGATCTGCGATCTGGCAGACAATTACGAAGCGTTCGTCATGATTGATGATTCCCATGCCGTGGGCTTCATGGGCGAACACGGGCGTGGCACCCATGAGCACCATGATGTCATGGGCCGGATTGATATCATCACCGGTACTTTGGGAAAAGCTCTGGGCGGAGCGAGCGGTGGTTACACCAGCGGTCGGAAGGAGATCATCGATCTCTTGCGGCAACGTTCTCGACCCTATCTGTTTTCAAATACGGTCGCCCCTGTGATCGCGGCCACGTCTTTGAAAGTG
Organism: Verrucomicrobiales bacterium; assembly: GCA_047616785.1. GTDB lineage: Bacteria > Verrucomicrobiota > Verrucomicrobiia > Verrucomicrobiales > DEV007 > JAACDM01. The sequence continues at coordinate 144 of JBLHHN010000315.1, read as the reverse complement.
TTAGAAATGTTGAGCACATCGGGTTCCTTACGGGATCAATTGCGTGAGAACACGCGCTACTTCAGAGAGGCGATGACTTCGGCAGGCTTTGATATTCTACCTGGAGAGCATCCCATTGTCCCGGTCATGTTTGGCGATGCTCGT
>JBLHHN010000314.1:0-7652 GCA_047616785.1 Verrucomicrobiales bacterium | reverse complement strand
CCTCTCACTGTATCAACATCACTTTGTTGCTTCCTGCCATGCCTAAGAAAACTCATCCGAAGAATCCCCACGGCAAGGAATGAAACTCACCACGGAACAGAACGAAACTCACACGTCACCCATTAGCAATATCTCCACGGTCATAAACGCCTCGGAACAGCAATGCGTTTTGGGAAGCGGCGTTCACACAGCCGTTGGAATCCCTCGATCTCACGGATGCCGATCGTCATTCGCTGAAAGAGGCCTTTGCTTGGCAGCCTGAGCGTCATGTCCAACGAGTGATCTATCTGGCGGTGCCTCATCGCGGGATTGACTACACAAACAATTGGATCGGAAAACTGGGGCGATGGTTTGTGAAGCCACACAACCTGTTTGCGAATTTCTACGAGCGTATTTCGAAGAGAAACCCCGGTGCATTCACCCCTGCGTATGCCGAACTGGGGACGGGCAAGCAGGATAGCGTCCATGCGCTTGCACCTGAACAACCCACGCTCAGGATCCTTACGAAACTTCCTAACAGTCATTCTGTCAAGATTCACAGCATCATAGGTGATCAGGGAAAGCCTGGTCCAATTGATGAATCGACGGATGGCGTGGTTCCCTACTGGAGCAGTCATCTGCCAGAGGCGGATTCAGAAAAGATCGTTTCAGCAACTCACGGCCTGATCGATCACCCTGACACGTTGGAAGAAATCAAGCGCCTGTTGAAATATAGGAACTACCAAATCCGATCTAGCTGAATGACCAAGCCTGGCATCTCGGGATCGGCAGACACCTGGCTCGGGCGATCTAGTAATTCGACATCTGTCTGAGGGCGGTAGACATGCACCTTCTTCTCATGTGGATCGGCTAGAAAACCTAACTGAGCACCATTCGTGCAGTATTCTAGCATCTTCTCCTGCAGCGGCGCCAAGCGGTCGCTCGGTGAACGAAGCTCGATGACAAAGTGAGGGCAGATCTCAGAAAAGGTGTGCTGTTCTTCGACGGAGAGGGCGTTCCAAGCGGCGTTCGAGATCCAGCTAGCATCAGGGCCGCGTTTCGCGCCATTCGGAAGCGTGAAAACGGCCGAGGAACTGAAGGCAAGGCCATTACCGTCGCGATCGGCCCAGTTGTAGAGCTGACTTCCGAGATTCAGTTCGTAGTTGCCGCTGGTGGGATTGACTGGGGGAGACACAATGAGGTTTCCTTGGCTGTCTTGTTCGATGCGCAGGTTCGGATTCTTCTGACAAAGCGTGGCAAAGTTGTCGCCGCCCAACTGCATGGAGTCAGGGAATTCCAAGACCATCGGGTCTTGGGCTGCGGGCATTTCTATGAGTAGGCCACTCATGGTAGCTTAGCTTAGCACAGAAACGCGTGCCTACCGATTGAAAAGGAACGAGGGACTATTGATCAGCGCCCAGGCGATGTCTTGGGCTCCTGTTAGGCGCTTGTTCTTCTTCTGCTCGGTGCTGAGGGAGACTGCTCGGCGGAGTTCTTCGAGCTTTGGATCCTTGGCCAGTGGTTTCTTGGCTGTGGAGAGCGCCATTTCGAGTTCGGTGAGCTTGGCATCCTTCGGACGTGGCGCTTTGGCTGCAGCGAGTTCGGTCGTGCGCTTGATCCAATCAGGGTCTTGTTGACGGAAATAATCGAAGAGTGATTGGGTATAGGACTTCCTCCGCTTCTCAGCGGGAGTCTGTAGAAGGGCCAAGATCTGCTCGGGCACGCCTAACTGATGCGGTGCCTTGTCATTGGTGACGGAGATGCGGAATTTGCCCAAGCCATACTTCTTCCCATTATAGAGCTGATCCATCTTGATGGCGAAACGCGTGCCAGACAACGTGCCGAGTGTCTCTTTGAGTTCGAAGGTGGCGATGTGAGAACGGCCTGTTTGAGGGCTGATGCCCCATCCGTCTTCGTTCCCATCACGCTTGCCATCGATGGCATCGACCACTCCATACTTGTCCTGGCTGAAATCGGCTTTGGGATTGTGCAATGCGATGATTTGTGGCTTGGGCAGTTCGCCGTGGTAGAGGACCATGCTATCAATGCTGACCTTGCCTTTGGCATTACCAGGGTCGAATCGGAGTCCTTTGAGTGCCTCCTTGCTATGGAAAGCGATGCGATGGGTGGTCCATTCATCTTGGCTGCCAACGAGTGTGGCTTTGGTAGAGAACTCACCTTTGGCGTCTGGTTGCTTTTCACTCATCCAATAGAGCTCGGCGTCGAGATTGCCAGCAAACTTGGCACTGAATTCGAGGATGAAATGACCAGGTTCAGCAGACACCTTGTTGTTGGTGATCTGCGGATCCTTGTCTTCACATTCAATGCCCAATTGGCCATCGGCGACGTTGATCTTGCTGTGATTGGAGGCTTTCCAGTCGCCAGCATCACTTTCGAAATCCCAGGCGGCTAGTTTCTTCCAACTCGATGGATCGGCGATCGGTGAAGCGGTGATTTCGAATTCTGTGAGAACGAAGTTGCCATCATCAGCACGCCCTGGGCCTCGCTTTGGAAGGCTGTCATCGGTGAGCGCCTCGATACGGATGCCCGTGATCTCAGGGAGATCGGTCTCGGCGAGGAGATTGTAAGTGACCTCATCATTCTTTCCACTGGCAATGATCGAGCCATCGGCCTGATGTCTGAGGGTGGCTCCGTTACTCGTGCTCAGAGCGCTCGGATGCAAGGTCATCCAACCGGTGGTGTCGCTCTGTGAGGCTTCCCAGGGGGCGAGCTTGGTGTGCATCTCAGATTCGTATGTGGCTAGCTCTTTGGTGATCTTGGCGACCTTGGCTTTCTGCTCCTCATCACGCTTGGCTTCGATGCCGGCCAACTCCGTCTTGTAGGTGTTCAGAGTGGACTTGGCAGCGGCGATGCCATCTTCGCGGGCTTTGCTGCGCTCTGCGTATGCGGATGCCATCTTGGCTTCATAAGCCCCTAGCTCGTTCACGACTTCTTCATGCTCACCATCGATGACGCTGAAGGCGGTCTGACTCAGTGTGATCTCTTCCTTCGTGGCTCGACGGTTGAGGATGCGGAGGAACAACTCGTCCACGAGCTTGCCTGAATCCTCGGTGGATTCAGCAAGCTTGGCGATGGTATTGCTAGGATCACTGATGGCGTCATTCACCGTGGGGCCACTGACCAGGGCCATGATAGGGCCTAACTGAAGGCCACTGCTACGCTCGCACTCGCAAGCACTCTCGCGGGCCGGGCGGCCAAGATTACCGAGGAAGCCATCCGCGAGTTTTACTCCGGAATCTGGAATCTGCGCGGCGCGCGTGCCCGTAGGAACGCCTGGGATGTTCGACTTCGCGCCGGTGACGGCGTAGACGGTGTCGTAAAGCACTTCGGCAGGGAGGCGGCGGGCCTTGGCGTGGGAGTAGTTGATGTTGTCGTCATCATTCCATACATTGGATTCGATGGACAACTGATAGGTGCGGGACTGACAGATGAGTTGAATCAACTTGCGGGTATTGAATCCGCTTTCGATGAATCCTTCCGTGAACCATGCAAGCAACTCTGGATTGGTCGGCGGATTGCCAGCACGAATGTCGTCTAACGGTTCGATCAAGCCTGTGCCCGTGAGATAACCCCAGATCCGATTGACGTAGCTCGCCGCGAAATACTGATTGTCAGAAGCCGTTATCCAATCAGCGAGCCGATCGCGGCGGCTGGCTTCAGCGGCTGCCGTCGTCGTCGCTGTGTAAGGGAAGAGGGGAGCGGCGATTTCCTTCGTGCGATCGTGAAGTACTTCTCCGTCTTCTTTATCGAAGATGACCTCGTAGAGAGGCTTGCCACCCTCGACGGCGGTGCCGCCGATCTGCTTGTCTCCCCCAGCGGGATCTTTCTTTCGACCGACTTGACCAAAGTAGGCGGCCATTTCGTAGTAGTTGTTCTGCGTCCATCGTTCGAAGGGATGATCGTGGCACTTGTTGCAGTTGAAACGCACGCCAAGAAAGAGGTGAGTTGTATTCTCCATCGTATCTTCCGGCGTGCGGAGGATCTTGTAGTAGGACGCAGCAGGGTTCTCTTTGTTAGAGCCTGAAGCGGTGATGATCTTCTTAACGAATTCGTTGTAAGGCGTATTGCTCTTCACTTCATTGCGGATCCAGTCGCGGAACAAGACAGCACCTTCAGGCGCGAGAAATTTGCGATTCACTTGTAGTAAGTCGGCCCATTTGTTCGCCCAATGATCGATGAAAGGTTCGTTACCAATGAGTTGATCGATGAGCGCATTGCGCTTTGCCGAAGACTCTTGCTCGTCTGCTAGGAAGCTTGTGACGTCTTCAGGGGATGGAGGAAGCCCTGTCAAATCAATGTAGATGCGTCGGATGAATTCCACATCCGAACACACACCAGATGACAGCGTCTTCGTGCGTTCTAACTTTGCGGCGACAAACTCATCAATCTTATTGAACGGCTTGGGCTCTTCCCAGGCAAAGCCTGAGCGATCACCCATTACGGTGACAATAGTCGAGGCGTAGTTGCCTTCATAGCGGACCAGAACAGGCGCTTCACCGCGTCGCAGCGTGGTGATGAGCCCATTGCCGTCCGCACCGACAATCTCAATGTCACCACTCTGGACGAAAGATTCGAGCGAGACATCGCGCTGACTTCCATCGGCATAGGTGGCCATGACGCGAAGCTGTTGCTGATCACCGATCGTCTGAACGACGGGATTGTTTGGATAGAGTTCAATCTTGACCGCCTTCTTCGACTCGAAATTCACGCCAGCGCCGTCAGCGATCCAACCGCGAAGGATCTTGTATCGATGACTGTTAGGTTTCACAACTTGACCGCCTTCGTGTGGCACGCCACCCGTCGCTTTCAGAAGTATGAGGCTGCTATCGGGAGCAGCAACGTTGACCCGGCGCGCAGCGATGTCGTCGGTGAACGCGCGCAGATCGTAGATGGGATCGTACCCACGGAGTGAAAGCTTGAATCCGTTCTTCCCGTCTTTGGACCCGTGACAGGTTCCCGCGTTGCAGCCCGCCTTGGAAATGACAGGATTCACATCACGGACATAGTCAGGGACAAAGGCCGTCGTCATGTGGCTCGCATGTAAGGGAATGTCCAAAGACTGCCCTGCGTAGGTCAGTGTGAGGACGGAGTCCCCGTCGACAGAAGCGCGGACGACGCCTGTTTCCGAAATACTGACATGCTCCATCTTAGGCAAGGTGACGTCTCGCGTGACGTCCGTGGTGTCGCCATTCTTGAGTTGCGCGGTCACGACCAATTGAGCATAGGCATGCGGATTGGTTAGGCGAATCTCACTTGGTTCTACTGTGAGGGAGGCGACTTGGTCTGGGCGATGACGAGGCACCTTGACGGGAACGAACTCTTTCTCGATCGATCCGCCGTCGGCCTTGATAAAGCGGATGACGCCATCACCACCGGCCGCGGCCACGGTGTTGCCGTCCGCAGAAAAGGCGACCGTGTAGATGCCCGTGTCTAACTTAAGCGCGGCCAATGTCTTGGCACTCGCATCGAAATAGGCTTGGAGCTTCTTCTTCTCATCGTCATTGCGTGTGTGCGTGGGCTTTTCAAGGATCTTCACGATCTCGTCCTCGATCTTCGCTTCAGGATCAACCTCGAAGATCTGCACCTCGCCATGCCCATTCAGACTGCTACCCGCAGCAATGCGGCGCGCATCTCGGCTGAACCGAGCGCTGAAGACGCGGCCTTCTAGGGCAGGCAGTTCCTGCAGAAGATTGGCATCGTCTCCAATGACGCGTTTCGTCGAGCGGAACATCTTATAGATCTTCGGCACGCCGTCAGAGCCACCGACAAGAAATTCATCACGCAGCGGATGACGATCGAGAGAAGCGATCCCGCCTTTCAAAGCCATGGGAGTGATCGATGTGATGTTGTCGACGAAACGTTGGGTCCCAAGTTCAGTGAGTTTGGCCGCCATGTCCCGACCTGCTGAGATGAGATGCGTGCCTTTGACCGAGAAGATCGTGTCGAAGACCCAGTCATTGTGCGAACCTTGATAGAGCACTTCTTTGCCGGTCTTCGCATCGATGGCGCGCACCGTGCTATCAGAACAACCAAAGGCAATGCGATCACCTTCAGGAGACCAACTCGCACCGTAGACGGTGTCGTAAGTGACCGGCACAGAGAGTGTGAGTTCGCGTTTCTCCACGTCCCACACTTGCACTTCGCCCATGCGTGCAGGCAGACCACCTGTGACGGCGAGTTGCTTGCCATCTGGAGAAAAGGCAATGGACTCGATCCGCTCTGACAAGCCCACCAAACGAGCGGCCAGACCTGAGCCATCCGCGTGATGCAGGAGGACTTCATGAAAGCCTGAGATGGCCAACCATTTCCCGTCAGGCGAGAAATCCATCGAGGTGATGACCGGCGGACGTGTGTAAGTGGGAGGATTGTCTTGAGTGTAAAGCTGCTTGGCGTTCGCGGGCGTGTCATCCTTGGCGCCTTCGGTGATCCATTGCGTGATCAGAGCGTGATCTTCGCTGGCCAACGGATCTTTCCCTTTCGGCATCTCCGCCTTGCCATCGACCGGCGTGATCTCTTCGATCAAATAGCTTTCTTCAGGCTTGCCTGGCACAATGGCAATTTCATCGCCGCCTTGGAGCAATTGCTCGAAGGTCGTCATGATGTAACCGCCTTTCGCTTTGGCGGGCTGATGACAGCCTTGGCAGTTGGCCTGGAAGATCGGGCGGATCTGTTTGTAATAACTCACCGGCTCTGCCGAAGCTGGCAGAGCGAAGGAGAGGATGAGCGCGATGGAAGCGAGAAAAGGGTGCAAGCGTGCCATGATTTAGGAAACCCGTAAGTCTCCTATAGTTGCCATGATTGGCAGCATATTCTCAAGGGTATTCGGCCTCGAAGATCCGGTAATAAGTCTCCTGCATGCCAAGCTTCTGGTAAGTTTGCCGCGCGACCTCGTTGTCCTTCTCCATGTAAAGACGGATGGCACGGACATCGCTCGCATCTCCAGCGAGTAGACGCGCATTCTCATAGAGAGCTGTATAAATGCCTTTTCGACGATGCTCGGCGCTGACATAAACACTTTGGATCCACCAAATGACCCCATTGCGCCAGTCAGTCCATTCATACGTGATCATGAGCGAACCCGCCACCTCGCCATCGATCTCAGCGACGGTGTAGAAGCCGTAGTGATCTTGTGAGAGGAAACGGATCACCCCGCGAGTCAGCGTCTCCGCATCGAGCTCCTTGTCTTCGGTCTCACGAGAGATGGCTTGGTTGAACGCGACAAGAGCGTCCACGTCGTCGATCTTAGCCTGGCGGATTTGCATGAGAGAAGGACGGCGGCGATCGACTCTCAGCAACTGGGAATTGGTTCCAACGCGAATGGGCGCAAATAACCACGAATAACCACGAATAAGGCAGTGCGCCATGAATTGTTAGAAATTGGCTGGATGGTTTCTGGCTCCGCAGTTACGCGAAGTCGGACAAATACAAACCATCTATGAATCACATTGAAATCATCCAACAGCTAGGTCAAGACGATAGCAAAGAGGTCTCCACGATATTCGAGGCCTTCATCCGAGGCACCATCCGTAACACGCTCATCGACATCATGGCCGATGAGCTCAGTGCACTCTGGCTACACCGGCAATGGCCGGTTTCTCCAATCCATTGAAGGGCACCTCCGGAAACCTGCCGTGGGAATGGGGCGCAGAGAA
>JBLHHN010000313.1:0-7687 GCA_047616785.1 Verrucomicrobiales bacterium | reverse complement strand
CACGAGCACTATTATTTAAACGGCTCTGACACCCCTCACGCTATCCTGGGTGAATAGGACAGGTTAGGTTACTCGATCGAGATCTGCAGTCTCCAGAAACGGCGATCATCCTCAGACAGTGGAAGTATGACTCTCACTTCATCAATGGAGCCGTTGGAAATGAGATCAACTGCGGTGCTTTCGTCAGAAGTCCATGATCGAAGATCGACGCTATGTTCAAGATCGAACTGAAGGCCACGAGCCGTGGCATCTGTGCGTCGTAGATAAGTGAGCGTCAGGTTATCTGCGTTTCCAATCTCTATTCTTGGTAGAAAGGCACTGAGGTCGTCCGCGCTTTCTGGATCTCCTCCAAGGGCGTACTCTTTCAAATTACTGAAGCCATCGCTATCTGGATCGGCGGAGAGCGTCTCTTGTGATTCGGATAGGTTGAAACGGTTGAGCCATTCTTGGTAGTATGTTTGCTGCCGTTGAATGCTCAACTGAGGGGCGATCAAGAAGTCACGATTCTCGGCGATGAAGTTGAGCCCATGGATGGTGAGAACGTTGGTGCCCGTGCGAAGTAGATCGATGTGTTGGGTGATGTCATATTCTTCCAATTGCACGGCTTCGCTATCATCTCGCAGGATCCCAGCAGTGGTTTTCCAAGTCAATTCGCCGGTTTGCGGGGCTGTGGCGCTGCGGGCGATCTCCACACCATTGAGATAGGCCACAAAGGCGTCGTCATAGCGCATGCCAAGTGTAAGCGACTCGATGGAGTGCGACTCGGTCATGTCAAAAGGAATGCGTATGAAGGCTGACGTCGAGTTCTGATACATGGCTTTTTGCGTATCTGTTAGAATCCAAGGTTGAAAGTCGGAGTCTAAGTCGTAGCCCACTCGCGATAGGCCACTGATCCAGGCGGAATCGTCGAACTCAGAAGCACGCCATTCATCGGTGAGATCGTCATTGATCGGAATGAAGACGCGGGTTGACGATGTTTCATCGATCAATAGGCTAGTGAGGAGAGGGGCGCTGTCGGTTTGGAAATGCCGCGGGTCCGACCAGACGACTTGATCATCAATCGTCAGGCGTAGACGGTAGACGTAGTCTGTTTGAAAGAGGAGATTCTGCGCGAGGGTCTGAACGGGACCCGAGGGTACTGCCCCTAACGGAAGGCTGCGAGACCACGCCTCAGGATCGTTGCCGCCGTCGGGAGTATCGAGAAAGAATGTCGCTTCGGCTTGGGCATTGCGAAATAAAGCCGTGCCAACCAGGCGAGCCGTCGTCGATGTGAGTTCTTCAATAGGTGCGACCAATGCCGCGAGACTCGATGAATTGCCAGAAACGGTGACAGTGAGTTCGTTGAACGTGGTGATGCCATTTCGGGTGACTTCAAGGCGAAAACGATAGGTGCCGCTGTCGATCATACCGACTTGGGTGGTGGGATTGACAGGATCCGAGAAAACGGCGCGCGCCGGGCCGCTGAGTTGCCGCCATTGCAGGCGGTCCAAGTCTGAAGGGGTGACGGTGGCAACCAAGGTGGTGGAAAGTTCAGTGATCGATTTGTCCTCGCCGACGTCAATTGCCGCTCCGACGGCACCTTCAGTAGAGCCAACTTGTATGAGGATATCTGTCGTCTCTGTGATGTTGTTAACTGTCGTCGTGCCCCTCAAAATAATGGTGCCAGCAGTGGTGAAAATGACCGTGGATTCGTTAGGTGAGACCGAGGCTAGTAATGCAGCGTTAGGATCGCCCTCGAGCACGGTCCAAGTAACCTCGCCTCCTGCGACGGCGCCGTTTGTCAGTGTGAATAGCTTGAGCGCGGTGTTGAGTGGCATCGATATCTCCGAGGATCGTGGGGATGTGAGGCTGATTCCCCCAGTGGTCACACCAGCTTCGAGCTCGGGGACAAGAAGGAAATCGGAACTGGTGAGAGTGCTGTTCATCGCATGAATGGCGAGGATATTCTCCCCATCATGAAGGAGAGGGGTGTAATCTGTGAGATCAAACAGAGCAAATGTCAGTGCCTGATTGTCGTTGGTACTTTCGAGCGCTACTGCGTTCCAAGAGAGCGGTGCGGCCCCGGTGACATTGCTTGAACGAGCGACTTCTTGACCATTGATGTAGGCGACGAAGCCATCGTCGATCTTCATTCGAAGTCCTAGCTGAGTGTATTGATTCACGTCCGTTCCTTGGAAGGGGACGCGAACGAAGAGGGACGTGTTCACGCCTCTCAGACCATCGATGGTGGTGGCGATCTCAGGAAGGAAATCGGCATTGTTATCATATCCGAGGCCCGTGACGCCGGTGGTCCATTCGCTGGCATCGAATTCAGGCAACATCCAAGTGGTATCGTTCACATTGCTAGACGGGACGATGTAGCATACGGAGGCACCCGATTCTAACAGGGTATCGACGCGGAAAGGCAGGATGATTTCGATGATGGCCGAGGATTGAATGCCTGCGGCGTCGACCACCGTGTAGTCAATCGTCGCGGTGCCTGTGGCACCATTGCGAGGAGTGAATGTGAGTGTACTGTCGAGCTGATTGATCCTTTGCCCATCGACAATGAAAGGAAGAGTCCGAGTCGTGAGCGTGCCTTTTCCAGGATCGCGATTGCTGGCACTGACCAGTCGGAACGTGGTGGGGAAGAGCTCATTGCCATCGGAATCGTGATCTGTGGTGCCAACTCCGATCGTGGGTTTGATAGGATTGATCCACGCTTCGCCAGCACCTTCATCGTTGAGTAGAGGGTTGAATGATAGACTGCCTCGACCGGGGACATAGACATAGCGATCATTTGTCACCTTGGGTGCGGGAGCTGTATAGTCTAGGGTGAAGGTGCGGCCTCCAGCACGGAAGGTCTCGGAGCCATTGGCGTCCGCATGGACTCGGATGATGAGAAGGTTTGAGTTATCCCGAGAGCGATCTACGAGAGCCTGTGCTGGCTGGGTGACGCCGGATGTGCCGTTGCTCGGCATGAATGAATATGACGCGCCTGGGGCGAGCGTGATTGTCAAAGGGCCGAGCTCTCTGTTGACTGATATGGCAATGTCAGCCTTATGCAGCCAGCCTTCGTTGCTGTTCCCGATATTGCCACGCAAGGTGTAACTGAACCAGGCCGTGCCCTCGAAGTCAGTTGCAGGTGTAAAACGTAGATCTTTTCCAAGGATCGTCACGATGCCCGCATCTCGTGGGGTGACTTGACCGACTTCCTCAAGCGCAAGTGCGTTTGCTATACCGTTGAGGACCTGCTCGTCATCATTGTTGAGTGGAGAGAATGTTACTGGGATGTTGATCAGTGTGCTCTCCGAATCTTGATTGGCGAAAGGGATTTCTTCCGGATGGCGCATATTCACACTGCCATAGAGACGATTTTTCGCATAGTCATAAATGTCTTTGGTAGAAGTCTCTCCGGCGGTGACCTCCGTGAAAAAACTGCGGTTGTTGCCGTTGCCTGATGTGGAGTTCATGATGCCACCTTGACTGTGCTCAGAGCCTAGGTTGTGTCCCATCTCGTGGGCCAGCACGTCCCAACGCGCGGTGGAGCGGCAGACACTCACAGCGCTATTGTTCCGGATCGCGTCAACATAAGCGATGCCAAGAGTTGTGCCATCGAGGCCTGCGCCAAACTTAGCTGCCATGGACCATTGGAAAGTTGAGTTTCGTCGATTGGTTTGCAGCCAGGTGCGAAAGTTGTCCAGTGAGTCACTGCCTGACGCTCTACTGGGGATGTCTACGAATCCACCTGTATCCGGAATCATGATCATTTCCTGGACTAACAGGCGTATGCCTAATTGGTTCTCGTAAACCGCAGCGATGTTGGAAATCGTGGCGAGAAAGAGGGAAGCCTTCGAGGCCAAATTCGCCTCGTTATTACTTCCAGTGGCTTCTTTATCGAGGACGAGGAGCATGAGTGCGTCCTTGAGCGAAGCATCGTAATTGGTGGCGCGAGGTATGCGGTTGATGTACTTGTCCAAGTTCCCAGTCGAAGGGTCGATGCCTGTAAGTGCCGCTGCGTCTGGTGCGATTTGTGCGGCGACGGCATGGGTCCAGAAAGATTCGCCATCGGCAAGCGGATCATCGCTATGTAGTTGATAGTGACCGTGTTGAGCGTCCCATGCGCATGCGTTGTCAATCTCGGTGATGTTCTGTGTGACCGCTTGTAATTCTCCAGAAACGGGATCGGTGCGAATGTAGGTGGTGTCTCCCGATTCATGACGAACCACGGCTCCGATGGTATTTCCAGTGACCGCGAGCGTTGCTGTTGAGTCTGCGTTTCTTGAGTCCAGGGCAAGCCCCTCAAATACATGGGGGGCGATCGGAAGGCTTTCGTCGCCTGTGCCGAGTCCAATGCGAAAGTTCTCGGTAAGACTGCGCCTTGGTCGAAAGATAAAGGTGTTCCTCTCACCCTGACCAAGCGTGAGCGTGATGGGTCGTCCTCGATGGAGGGCTTCTTCAAGGTCTGTGATTGGACGGTCTCCGTTCACTCCATGATCAACCGAACGGCCGGCATTTCGCGTGAGTGTTGCAAGGAGGGTTTCTTGAGTGGATTCCTGAGCTGGGGGGGATTCGGAAGGCTGACGGTCGAGCTGTGTTAGCGATCCCAGTGTGAGTAATACGAGAGCAATAGGGAGGGCCCGGCGGTACATGATGGATTGAGGGTGCCTGAGTTCATGGTGGGTTGTGCGGGGGTGACGCTCGCGCGCCATGTTCAATGTAGACGAGGAATTCAGGTCGTGCAATTGCTTCAAAAAGATCGGCTACGTTTAAGGCGCGGAACTGATGTGTAGACGCAAGCTGACACTACTCGAACCAATGCTCTCGGCAGGGCCACCCACGCTCATAGGAATCTTGCTTTGGCTGGCAGATCCTTCGTCAATCATGACATTGGCGACGAGGATACTCCAATCGGCGGTGCCGATCTTTCGAGCCAGCGGCGTCCAAATGACAAAGTCTTGAGATTGCTGAACTTCGTAGGTAAGATCTGCGTGAGGACTGGCAGGAATCGAGAAGCTGATGCTAGGTCTGCCGCTGAGGGCCCCTTCATCCGGCAAACTTCCTGAAGGAAGAATCCCCAGGCCATCTGCTTCACCCCTATTCGTGGGATTGCTTCCAAGGGCTCGTTCTAATAGATTACTGATGCCGTCTTGATCGAAGTCGTCCGTCGGTCCTGTTTCTGTAGACGTGTTGCCGAAATAGAGCGTTTCCCACTGCTCCTCCTCGTCGATCGTGATGTCGGCGGGCGTGACTATCAGAGGCTCTGTGTATCCAAACTGATGCCCGCCAACTATCGGCGCTAGCTGAATCAGATAATCACTCTCGGTGGAGAGCGTTGTACCTGCGGTGTTGTTGTCGAGGACTAAGCTACTTGCATCATGGGCTAACAGTGTCACTGTTTCGTTGATCACTTGTGACGTTTGGGTGATCTTGATATCGTCGAGAAACACACCGTATTGCTCGGTCTTGCTTGGGTTCAGCTGGTAGAAGGTTCCACCCGTGACGATTCGAATGCGCAAGCGTACAGGCAGGCCGTGATAGGCCACTGGAATGGGTTCGTCGACAGTGTGCCAGGATGTTTCCCATTGTGCGCTGGAACCCAGTGAGTTGTTGCCGGCAACACTGGAGATTTCTGCCCACGACGCCCCATCATTGTCAGATATCTCTGCCTTGAGACGTGAATGGGGGTAGAAGAAGCGGAATAGGCGCTTGAATTGAAGTCGACTGTCGGCGTCGGGGATCACTGTGCGATCAATCTCAAAGGACTGTTCACCAAAGGCGGGAAAAACTAGATGGAAGCTCTTACTTCCACTGTTGGCCATGGTGGTGGATTCTAGAGAATAGGCACTGCTCGTATGGTCAGTGATCGTGGAGAGATCCTCCGCACCTTCGTTCCAGGAGACGGGGGATTTGTCGGCGACTTTCAGATGGTAACCTTCCACGTCTGCGATGCTGTTGAAAGTGAAGAGGCTTCCTCCACTGACCGCAGGATTGGTCGGTCCGGTGACGGTCAATGGGCGTTGTAAGTCGTAAGGATCGTATATATGAACAGTGTAAGTGTAGCTGGTGAAAGGTGCATTCTGGATTCCATTCACCGTGACCTGAGCCTTGGAATCTGTGCCAGGGGCAGGTGGTGTAGCGGGTATGTTAGCAGGCCGCCAGACGATGGTGTTGTCTCCGATCAAGCCCTGGAGAGATTCTTTGATGACAGTCTTCGTCACGCTATCGTAGGTCATGGAAACGCTGGCCGCAGAGAAGTCGGCGTCTGGGTAGGTGAATGACCATCGTGGATGGGTTGCATTGCTGTTCGGAACTAGTGTTGAAGGGCAATAGCCTTCATTTGGCCAAGTGATAGGTTTCGCGGTGGGAGCCTTTTTGAAGTCTCCAACCACCCACACGACACACGCTGATGTGTAGGAGGGAACAAAGGGAATCGATCCATGTCCCATTTCTTGTGCACGAGGATAGAAGAACCAGCGGCGATGGCCAACCGCCGCGTTGTTGTCTCCATCATCGAGCACAAGTCTGTCGATGGAGTCCAAGCCGAAGGTTCCGAGTGCGAGGTTGGAAGCGGACGCTGTGACCTCATCCGCTGCCGTGACACAGAGATTGTTAGGAAAGTCTCGGAAAGGTGTGTGTGTGAGGTCACGTTGCCTCACCATGACGACAGCGGCTTCTTGAGCTGCAGCGTTCTTTGCTTCGCTGAAAGTGATATCGGTGGGAAGCCCTGCCTGTCCTCGATAATAGTTGATCCTTCGACGGACCAGATCGTGGTAATTGTCAGCGATCGTCCCTGCGTTACAGGTCTCGATGTTTCCGTTCCACTGAATCAGAGCGGTTTGGTCTCCTTCGATAGTGTAGTGACGGTGATAGGCAATGAGGTTGGCTAGCCGCTCCGTGTTATCGACCGTGAAGTTCTCCAAGACCGGGCCGCTTGCAGTTGCGTTGTTGGTGCGCAAATGAGATAGGCGTTCTAGTTGGACTGGTGGCGTGATCGTTCGCTCCGGCTCAGGAGGTGGGTCACCGAGCCTCAGGGCCTGAGTCGGTGAGATAAGAATCTGGCTTTCCTGCTGATCCGCAATCGATGGCGACACCACGATGAAGAACGCGATCAGATAGACTGTGATTTGGGGAGACACTGCCAATTAGTATAATTACCACAATCAAGAAACAAACAGATTTCTTCTGATTATGCGCGATTGTTGAGAATTCTTCCTCCCCCCAACTCCGTTTTGCCCATTCGTGGGTCTCTTTTGGCAAGTTTAGCTTTGCTGACTTGCGTTCGAGGGGATCCGACATACGCCACACTGGATTTGAGCGTTGCAAGCACCGCATTCTCTAGATATTACGGTTACACTGAGGCTGATGATGGCAGGTTTGGGACGCCCGTTGTAAACGCCGGGTGAAAACCGGTAAGGAAAGAAGGGCAGACTAAAACCGGTACACCCATCAGAAAGGATGTGTGTCCATGAACATGAAACAATGGGCGCGAGTGCGCCGGAAAGTGCTGGTAGACGGACAGAGCAAGCGCTCGGTGATGCAGGAGGAGGGGCTCCACTGGGAGACTTTGCAGAAGATGCTTTCTCATCCAGAGCCGCCGGGTTACCAGCGCAGCGCTGTCCCGGCTGTGCGCAAGATCGATCCTCATTTGAAGTGGATTCGTGAGGTGCTCGACGCCGATCTCAAGGTGCCTCGTAAGCAGCGACAC
>JBLHHN010000312.1:0-7701 GCA_047616785.1 Verrucomicrobiales bacterium | reverse complement strand
TGCGGATAAAAGGGGGACGAAGGGCCTAAAAGGCCTTCCCGGCAACCCCGGCGGGTCGGCTGATCAGCACTCTATCGGCAACAGCGCCCAACAGCCGGTCCCGAAGAACTTCGGCGATGCCCCGGCCTGAAAAAGTAAGCCTCCGTCGCCAAGCGGGAACCTGATCTCGCCGCGCTCAAGTCCGACAGACTGCTAGCGCTTAGTTCACCTGCGCTTCCGCTACAGGAGTGAGCGCAAAGGCCGTCACAACCTGTTCGCTCAACCGCCATTCATCACTTGTAAAAAACAGTTTGTCCACGGAGTTCAGATTGCTCGCGGACAATCGTAAATGAACGGTGGGTAACGGCGGGCGGTCTTGCAATTCACGGGTCGCTTTTGAGGTATGGATTTCTTCAGGAGCCCTCAGTCCCACGACCTCAACGTTTAGAGGATCGAGATCATGCTCCACCGCTGAGCGCGAGGTAGTCGCCTAATAGACATTCAGCGCCAGGCTCAATATCAGCAGGATCCCCTTCACGCAAGTCATGTCAAAACGATAGGCATCGCGTGATAGGTGTCAAGGAACGCCGAAGAGGCTCTGGTGAGGGCTTACATTCCGATTGCTTCTCTGCGGGGCTGTTTCTAGTCTGGCGTCGATGCTTATTCACTTTCTTCTCGTTCTCTTGTTCGCGACTTCAGCCATCGCTGCGGAGGAATTCCGTCAGGTCAGTTTGGAAAAGATCTGGGACGCGGCTCCGCACAATGCTTTCACGGATCTGGAGCGTTTTCAGGATCGGTGGTTCTGCGCCTTTCGTGAGGGCGACGGGCATGTGGCGACCGGGGATCATGGCAAGGTTCGCATCATTTCATCCACCGATGGCTCGACTTGGGCATCCACCGCTTTGCTAGAATCCCCGGGACTCGATCTGCGCGATGCCAAACTTTCGATCACGCCGGATGGACGTCTGCTCCTGAACTCATGCGAGTATGATGTCGATCACGATGACCCGGTGAATCGAAACAATCAGTCGGTCACGTATCTCTCGGAGGACGGTGTGACTTGGGAAGGTCCTCACAGAGTGGCGGAAAAAGGCTATTGGCTCTGGCAAACGGCATGGCAGGATACCATCGGTTATGCGTTAGGCTACAAATGGGGCTCGAATGGCGCCACGCGTCTCTACACCACGACAGATGGCCTGACCTACGAGATGTTGGTGGATCATCTGCGGCCACCGAATGATCGCGGCAACGAGCATGCCACGGTCTTCATGCCCGATGGAACAGCTCACCTTCTCCTGAGGAGAGACAATCGTGATCGGCTGGAATCAACCGACGCACTGTTAGGCACCTCCGAGGCGCCCTACTTGGATTGGGAGTGGCGGAAGCTCGACCATCGCTTGGGCGGTCCAGCCATGATGCGTTTGCCGAGTGGTCGCTTGCTCACCGCGGCACGCCGCTATGGCAGCGAGGAATGGACGGAACTTGGCTTCATCGATCCTGACAAAGGCCAATACGAAGCGGGATTGAGGCTGCCAAGCAAGGGCGATTCCAGCTATGCGGGCCTGGTCTGGCACGAGGACCTGCTCTGGATGAGTTACTACAGCAGCCATGAAGGCAAGACTGCCATCTACCTGGCGCAGATCGCCATTCCGAGCGAAGTGCCAACGCCCTATGATGAGAATCGCTTCTCTGACACTGTTCTTGCGAAGGATCTTCAGCGCCCCTTGGAACTAGACATCGCTCCTGACGGGCGCGTCTTTTTCATCGAGCTGGACGGCAAACTGAAGATTCATCACCCGGACACGGGCGAAACCACCCTCGCGGCAGAGATCGAGGTCTTTGCCAAGCAAGAGGGTGGCTTGATCGGGCTCACCTTAGATCCTGACTTTGAGAACAACCAATGGCTCTATCTCATGTACTCACCACCGACGGAAGTCTTCTCTGGTGAATACGTCAGTCGTTTTGACATGAATGGGGACGTTCTTGACATGGGATCGGAAAGGATCGTCATCGCGATCCCGACGCAACGGGACGATTGCTGTCATCACGCCGGTTCGTTAGAGTTTGGCCCCAAAGGCAATCTTTTCATCTCGACTGGAGACAATACCCATCCAGGAGGTGCTCCCAGTGGGTTCGGTCCAATGGATGAACGTGAGGGCAATCATGTCTATGACGCGCAAGACACTGCAGGAAATACCAACGATCTGCGAGGAACGATTCTCCGTATCCGCCCTCGGCCCGATGGCAGCTACGCGATTCCAGAGGGGAATCTCTTTCCCGAGAATGGCGCGATCCGAGGTCTACCAGAGATCTATGTCATGGGTTGCCGCAATCCTTGGCGGATGAATGTCGACCAACGCACGGGCTACGTTTACTGGGGCGAAGTCGGGCCAGACGCGGGCGGAGAGGCCCCCCGTGGACCGCGCGGCTATGATGAACTCAATCAGGCTCGAGCCGCCGGCAACTTTGGTTGGCCTTTCTTCATCGCAGACAACAAGCCCTACGCGGATCACGACTATGCGACCGGCGAAACGGGTCCACTCTATGATGTGGAACGTCCGGAGAATCGTTCGCCCACCAACACGGGATCAATCCTCCTGCCAAAGCCACAACCCGCGTGGATCTATTACCCTTACGCAGATTCTAAGGAATTCCCCATGCTGGGCAGCGGCGGCCGCACTGCCTGTGCGGGCCCCATCTATCACTTTGACAGTGAACTCGACTCCCCCACCAAGCTTCCACCTCAACTGGATCAATCACTGATCATCTTTGACTGGGAACGCCGCTTTATCAAGCGGGTGCGACTCGACGACGATTCTAACATCGTCTCGATCGACCCTTTCCTAACCGAGATCAATATACATCGCGCTGTCGACATGAAGATCGGGCCGGAAGGCGCGCTCTATGTGCTCGACTACGGTTCGACCTGGGGAATCAATGCCGAGGCTAGACTGCTGCGCATTGACTATCATCCCGGCAATCGCCCGCCCGATGCCAAGCTCGTGAGCACCAGCGGCACTATCGGAAAACATCCTTTCAATGCCAAATTCAGTGCGTCTGAAAGCCGCGATCGCGATGAGGGAGACACCTTGAGCTACACTTGGAACGTTCGACCCGGTGACATCCCCTCACAGACGAGCGAGGAAGCGACTTTCACTCTCACGGAACCAGGCGAATACGAAGTCGAGCTTACCGTAAGAGACCAGGACGGCAGTGAAGACACGGATGTCATCGCCCTGACGATTGGCAATGAACCACCGCGCGTCCAATTTCTCAAACCGACCGATGGTGGCTTCTTCGACTGGGAGGAAGAGATTGCCTATGAAGTCGTCATCGATGATGCGGAGGACGGATCCTCCAAGAACGCATCCGAAGTCATGCGCACGCGGCTCTTGCTCAATCAGTTCTTTCAAGCCGACGCGCCTGGATCAGCGGAAGCCGCCTATCTTTCAGGTTCCGGCCAACATGCCGCTGGACTCTCAATGATCCAGAAGAGTGATTGTCTGAATTGCCACGCCATCGACCGACGCGTGGTGGGACCCAGTTTCACCGAGATCGCACAACGTTATGCTGAAGTTGAAGATATCAAGGCAGCCGTGCAAACCACGGCCAACCGGATCAAGAACGGCTCTAGCAAAGTGTGGGGAGAAATTCCCATGCTGCCGCATGCTGACATGACACGAAAGGAAACGGAAGCCATCGTCCGCTGGGTCTTTTCTCTCAAAGACATCAACACCAGTGACGCGGTCAGCCAAGATTTCGAAGGCACGACCAAAGCCACACGTCCCAACTGGCTCGAAGGCAAACCTGGAGCGGTCGCGGTGTGGCAAGCTTCCTACAGTGACTTCGGCGGGGGCGGCATGGCATCACTGACCGGGAAAGCAGAAGTCCGACTGAGGACGCGTTTGGTTGAAGCCGAGCATTTCTCCTCACGCCAAGGTACGCAGACGCTGAGCAATGATTCAGCAAGTGGCCAGTGCTTCATTGGCGATGTCAGTCATGGACAGCATCTAACCTTTGATCGCGTGAACCTCGCAGGCATACAGTCGATCACCGTGCGGCTAGCATCCCCTACTGATGGAGGCGCCTTGCAATTCCGTGAGGATTCGCCTAATGGGGATCTTATTGCTGAGATCAAATTTGACGCCACGGGCGATTGGAACACTTGGTCTGAAGCCTCGGCACCGATTCAGGCCTCGGATGGGATGCATGATCTTTGCATGGTCTTTGTGAATTCGGAGGCGAACGGTCCGTTCATGAATCTGGATTGGCTACGCTTCGACAAGTAGCACCGCCGCAACCAATGGCTACGGCAGCGCCTCTCGAATTCGCCTTCTTGTTATGCCACTTCGATCACGCGTGGCTTGACCGCTTCCTTAACGGGCAGGGTAACGTCGAGCACCCCATTCTCCAGCTTGGCCGTGATACGATCCGGATCGATCTTGCCATCGAGCTGCAAGAGCAATTGATAGTCCTCACTTGGGAGTTCTTGGCCTAAAGCCTTCCAAGATTCCGGAACGGAATCCGAGCGCTTCGCGGTGATGGTCAAGATTTCCTTAGCCAGTGATAGCGTGACGCCAGACTTGTCTACGCCTGGCACATACACGCGCACGCTGTAGTCTTGATCGTCATTGGACGCTTGGTCACGCGGTTTGGTGAAGGCCTTGGTGGTGGCGCAATCCAGCGCCGTGTCGTTGTTAGAACATGTGGTCATGATAATATAATTCCTTTCTGTTTGATTGTTAGCTGATCTCGATGGCACGAGGCTGAGTGGTTTCTGACTTGCCGATGGTCACGGTAAGAACTCCGTCTTCGAGTTTGGCCGAGACGGCATCGACGTCAGCATCTTCTGGCAGGGCCACTCGGCGGCTGGCGCGTGCGACAAGCGGACTTTCTTCGCCCTCTTGCTGCCGCTCGTAGCTCACAATGAGTTCAGAGTTAGGCTCCAAGCTCACTTTGACCTCTTCCTTGGACAAACCAGGAAGATGGAAGCGGGCTCCGTAGTGCTCTCCTGCGTCGAAAAGATCCACTGCGAGACGAGAATTGCCACTCACGACATCGCGAAAGCGATGGCCAAGCAATTGGGAGAACGGCTGGAAATCGATAGAGGGATCACGGATCCAATCGGACAGCTCGTTCAGAGTATGGTTTAAAGGATGATGATATCGAATGAGTTTCATAGTTGGTTTGATGTTGGTCTTAAAGGGATGCAAGTCCCATGCCAACTCACCCACGTCGGGTTCAAGTCATTGCCAATCAGCTATTTAAGCCACTTCACCACTTTGCGGCCACTCCCACTACCCGGGACACAATGTCTCATGTCGCGACATTCTCGCCCATAGAATGGGGCGTCATATTGACGCGCCTCCCTACTTCTCTGCAGCCACGCTCATTGGAAGCGCCGCGAAGGCCTTCGCCTGCTGGCACTTGGTCACACTGGCGTCAATATTATACCCTTGATAGAGAACGAAGCTATCGATGATCAGTTCTGGATGGCTTGCTGAAATCTACCAGACCACGTCGACATAGCCTTCGGCATTCAAGTCTCCTGGCAACACTCCTAACACTGACCCAAAGCGGACGACCTTCCGGGTCCCAGTGTTCAGCCCCCAAGCACTGTTGTTGTGCCGACGCCACCAGTTAGAGTTCAGCGGGCGCCCATCTTCGAAATCTTTCACATGAATCGCGCCGACGCCTTCGGCATTCGTTGGCTCCGCGCAGTGGTCGCCTAACGAGTCCGATTTGCCTTCCCAATAAGCTAACTTGATGAAGAGCTCGTAGGTTCCAACTTCACGAAAGCGCACTCGGTATTCGGCCACGGCACCCAACGGCGGAGACTGATGAGGAAGATAAACTAAGTTGCGCCGAGCTTCTTCTTCAGACTGCTTGCCGGACCCAGCGTTGAACAACGCCTTTCCACCCGAAGGCTCGGCAGGCATGGTGATCAAAGGCGGAAGCTTCGGGCCCAATGCTTCGTAGAGAAGGCTTGGGCCCTTAAGATTCTTCGCATCAAAGGCTTGGTACGCACTGTCTGATCTTTGAATCAAGCGCGCGGATTCTGCCTCGATCTTGGCATAGGCACGTTTACGAACAGGATCCATGCGGGCCTCTATAGGAGGCCCAGCCATCACCGTGTGCTCCAAGCAAACAAGGAGCGAGCCATGGATGAGGATCTTTGATAGCCAACTCATCCCGATTCGCCCATGCGCTAGTAGTCAAGAAGTTCGCCTTCGCCAAAGAAGCGCTTCAATTCCGCTTCAGCGCTTTCTGAAGAATCGGAGGCATGGGCGCAATTGATCATCATATCCTCTCCGAGATCACCGCGAATCGTTCCTTTCTCGGCCTTGGTCGAGTCGGTAGGCCCCAAGAGATCACGAACTCGGCTGATAGCGGCCTCACCGCTCAAAGCGAGAGCTACGACGGGAGAAGATTGCATGAATCCTACAATAGTCGGAAAGAAAGGCTTGTCGGCAAGGTGAGAATAATGCTCCGCTAGGATCTCATCCGAAAGCTTCATCATCTTGACTCCGCGGATCTTGAAGCCTTGTTCTTCGAACCGTTGAATCACATCACCACAGCGGCGCTTCGTCACGGTGTCAGGTTTCAGAAGGATAAGAGAAGTTTCTTGAGTTGGCATAGTTCGGTGAAGGAAGCGGGCTTACCGTTATTTGCAAAGCAGAAATAACATCGACGATTCAGTGCGTCGCGCGATTGAGAGGAGAGACCAAGGTCCACACTGGACGGGTCACCACCTTCCAAAAGAAATCAATCTCCCCGGACACTTGCGCAAACAACTTCTCGCGTTGTTCCGGATCGTCTTCGTTCTCAAGAAGCCGATCGACGGCATAAACCGATCTGAGTTGATGATCCGTTAGAAGGATGACGTCACAGAATTGCAGATCGTTGCCGGCATCTTCCGTCACATCCCACGAAGGAAAGATGTCTCCTTCGTTCGCATGACCAAAGACCACCAATTTCATACGGGTCATGTCACGCTGACGCAAATCCCGCGCTCGATCCGCCGTCTCTGCGACGTTTCGTTGCCAATAATCCGTATCTTCGTACGGACGAAATCCAAAGTTCACTTCGTTCTGCTGAAAACGCCACCGCAGGTCACTGAGTGGATCGTTAGGCGATCCGATGGTATCCTGCATGATCGCCGGGAAGAGCGTCCCGGCGACTTGAATCATGCGCCTCAATTTGGTCTGAGAAACCTCAAGCGAATCTGCGTTGGCATCTGCTAGGGAAACTTTGATCGCACGGAGGCGAGCCGCGATCTCTTCCGGCGCGATCACCGGAAGCATGGGCCGCACCTTCAGGCTTGGTTCCTCTCCCTGACTTGCTGACTTCGGCTCGTCAGGACTGCGGCCATGCAAGATCAGCTCGCTACGGAGACGCGCCCGCTCGGCTTCGTCCTGAGCCTGAGGCAAATAGCCCGTCTTGTCCGTCGCTCGCGCTCGTAAGCTAGAAAGAAATGAACGAAACTCGGGAGTGAGTTCAGGCTTCTTCTCCTCAGAATGGAAAGATTCGCTTGAAGACGAAACATCAATGAACGGCGTCTCTGGCTGAGCCGTTCTTCCTGGCTTCGGAGGCTCTCTCTCTCTCGAATGAATCAGACTACGCAGGTTTCCAATGGCATCCGCCCACTGAATCACAGGCTCGCTATTCGATTCAGATAATAGCACCTCAGAGATCTCCGAGGTCGACTCAGGCTCAGACTTG
>JBLHHN010000311.1:0-7799 GCA_047616785.1 Verrucomicrobiales bacterium | reverse complement strand
AAGAATAATAATTTCAAATGCGTGGCTACATTATGAGATAATTGTAATTATGATAGATGGCATTAAATGCTTGTTTTAAAGACTCCAGTCAGTCGGAAATGCCAAATTTAGCGGGGTAAAGTCCGTCAAGGCGCCGTGGGTGGTAGCGCTCTGGCGCTTGACGGGAAAAGCTATCCTGATGCGCTAGGGGATGATGATGCATTCGCTTTCAATGGGAGTAGCTTTAGCGTTTCTCTTTGGTTTCAGCCGAAAGCTGCTGGCGGGTTTTATTCCGTATTGATGACACAGGAGAGCACCACATCGTGGCGACTCTATGAACAGACTTCCCATAGCGCTTGGGAACAGGGGATCGCCTATCTCTTACCAGGGCGAAATCAGAACGTCCTGGTTTCGGAGTCGAGCGCGGACTTTCGATGGCACCATCTTATTGTGACTTACGATCGCGAGGCTTTCTATTCAGGCGCGCCCGTGACAACACGGGGCTACCTGGACGGGCAATCGCTGTATTTGGGGGAAGCGAGAGTGTTTCAGCCTTTGATGCTTCGAGGCGGCAAAGGAGGGTTGCGTATCGGCGACTTTAAGAAACGATCTCCGTCGATCCAATCAGGTTGGCGTGGTGCTCTGGACGACATCGCGATGTGCGGTCGTGCACTCGGCCCTTCAGAAGCTCGTGTGATCTATTTGGCGGGACTTCGAAGACCAGCCCTTGTCGAGTTACTCTCTCCCGATAGGGATGGCGATGGCATGAGTGACTGGTGGGAAGGAACGAACGGGCTGGACCCAAATGTGGCCGATGAGGATGGCGATGGGTTGACCAACTTCGAAGATTACCGGCTGGGAACCTTGCCTCTGGCTGCCGATACCGATGGGGATGGGCTTCTCGATGGTGTGGAGAATGTGTTAGGGATCTCCGTGGACCCGACGGAGACCGGAACGGATCCGCGCGTGACGGACTCGGATCGGGATGGGCTCACCGATGGAGCCGAGATCTTTGGGTTAGTGATGACGGATCCTAATCAGATTGATAGCGATGAGGATGGACTGGATGACGCTGTGGAGATTCGGCACGGTGCCGACCCTATAGATCCCAATCATACTCCGGCCCTTACGGACGGAATCATCACCCACCTCCCCTTGGACCATCAAGTTGTCGATGTGACAGGACATTACCCCGTGAAGATTCACGGCACCGAACCGATCGCGTTCGAACAGGGAGCGAAAGGGAATGGGGTAAAAATGAACGGTGAGAATCAATCCATTGAGCTGGTGGATTGGGCATTTCCAAGTGCGAATGCTAGCTTCTGCGTGTCTCTGCGTGTCTCTGCGTGTCTCTGCGTGTCTCTGCGTGTCTCTGCGTGTCTCTGCGTGTCTCTGCGTGTCTCTGCGTGTCTCTGCGTGTCTCTGTGGTTTCGTAGAGACACCCATCCCATGGAGGGGACATTGCGGATTGCGGCAGAGAGCCGAGGTTCGTTCTCCCTGGAGCCGACTTTGATGATTCACGGACGCTGGCCTTTAAAGGGCAGTATCGGCTATCAAGATGGCCAATGGACGATAGGCACCCATTGGCGCGCACAGAACGCATTCCTCGACGTGGTGCAAATGGCAGCGTCAACCCAGGAAACGACATTTCACCATGTTGCGGGCATGATCGATAGAACTTTTAACCAAAGCCTTTTCTACTATGACGGAGTGGCAGTGAAATCGAATAGAGAAATGGTCATTCCCCGAACACAAGACGGAAACGGACTTTTTCTTGGAACCGATCCTGAATGGGAGGGGTTTCCCGCAGCAGTAACGGACGGGCACTGGGCAGGCGTGATTGATGAGGTTATTATATGCGAACGGCCCTTGCGACGGGAGGAAGTGGAGGCGCCTTGTGCGGGAGCAACCATCGAAGTCATTCGAAAAAAGACAGCGATAGGGATGAGCAATCAGATGCTGAAGAAGCAATTGCAGGAACGGATCTGATGGATGGTCAAGATTATCTGCGAATCACTGACCTCACGGCTACGGATAAAGCTTGGCTGCTCACCTGGACGAGCGGGGCCGGGATTCGGCATGTGATAGAACACAGTGTCAGTTTGGAGCAGGATGCATGGGAAATCGCGGAAGAGCTGGTGGGTGCGGAGGAGACTTCTCAGATCTCCGTCGGCGCGAATGCGAGAGAATTCTTCCGCATCCGCGTGGAGCCATGACCACAAGCAAGAAGTCTCACGCGAAGACCCCACGGGGCGCCCGCAATTTCTTGTGGATCAGGGACGCCCCATCGCGGAGTTGGTGTGATGTGATCTATCTCATCGAGCAAGCACGGGTTGAGATCCGTTTGCGTGCTCTCTCCTAAAGAGCCAATCGATGGAGACATCGCTTAGACTATTGGCGACGATGTCAGGCTGGTAAGCGTAGTCCTTCAGATCCTCTTCCGCTGTATGCCCACTGAGCACGAGAACGGTGCGATAGCCTAACTGAACGCCGCCCAAGACATCGGTGTACATCGTGTCTCCTACCATGACGGTTTCGTCAGTCCGTAGGCCTAACTGACGACGTGCCATCCCCATCATCACCGGACTTGGCTTGCCGACACTGAAAGCTTCCACGTTGCAAGCTTTCTCGATCATGGCGGCAATCGCGCCACAACCGGGACGGATGCCATGCTCCGTGGGGCAGGTCGTGTCCGGGTTGGTGGCGATGAGCTTGGCTCCTTTCTCCACAAGACGTACGCCTTTCTCAATCATCTCGAAGGAAAGGGTACGCCCCTCGCCGACAACGACATAGTCCGCATCATCATCCACCACGGTGTAGCCGTTGACATGCAAGGCGTTCGCCAAACCATTCTCGCCAATGACATAGGCGGTACCTCCTGGCTTCTGGCTGGCCAGGAAACGAGCAGTCGCCATGGCGCATGTGAAGACTTCATTTTCGCTGGCATCGATGCCCAGGCGGTGCAGTTTCATCACCACATCACGGCGGGTCCTTTGGCTATTGTTCGTAAGAAAAAGGAAAGGAATGCCAAGAGATCTGAGCTGATCAAGATACTCCATGGAACCTGGGATGAGATGGTTGCCACGATAAATGACACCATCCATGTCTAGTAATAAACCAACTTTGGACATGCCATCCTAACTAGCTCCTTGCATGCCAACCATGCTACGAAGTTGATCTATGAAGTAGAAATGTGCGGCCCGACAGACACTAGGAAGAAACCCCTAACTCCCTTATAATTGGTCTGTCGAACCGCACCATTTCATTCTTACACTTAGTAACTCACTCGGACATGATGCAAAGCATCGAGCGTGCCATGATGTTCACACAAGATGGAGAAATTTGAAAATCGATCACTGACTATCATTGTGTGTTTACAGAGCGTGTTGATTTAGAATGGAATGCATCATCCGAGATTCTTTACGAAAAAGAGCTACGGCTGAAACATATGAATGCCATGGCTCAAAACGTGCATGCTCGTTGTCGTGGGTGCGTGGCGAACTTCGCTCAGGTGCTGGTTAAATGCCTACACATGAAGGCTTTAGACAGTGCCATTGATGAACTTGATCGCTGAGGCGCATGAGAAATATTTATCCGCTCGATCTCAGCCTCACTTGAATGCTATCATGCGTCCAAATGGTTAGGTTTCTCTCAAAGATAAGAAATGGCTAAGAAGAGAATCGAGAAGTCACGCATCATCACCACCGAGGAAGGCATCCGAGCGGGTGTGCGATCGCTACGAAGGAAGTGTCCTCACATGAGACGCGTCCATGAAGTGACAGGAAATCCGCCCTTACGACGAAACGAGCCGGGCTTCGAGGGCCTTGCGCGGATCATTGTCGGCCAACAGCTCTCTGTGGCGAGTGCGCGGGCCATTTGGGAAAGGGCCTTGGCAACAGCGAAACCGTTCACCGCCCAGCGGCTCCTGAAACTCGATGAGGCCACCTTGCGATCTCCAGGATTATCGCGCCCTAAGATCAAAACGCTTCGCGCGATCGCAGAGTCTGTCGACGGCCGGGAATTGAATTTGGCAAGGTTGGCAGAGTTGTCTGACGATGACATTCATACCCAATTGACGGCCATTTCCGGTATCGGCCCGTGGACGGCTGACATTTATATCATGCTCTGCCTCGGCCGGGCGAATGCGTGGGCCAGTGGTGATCTTGCTCTTCAAGTTGCGATTCAAGAATTACTCGATCTGGCTGAACGGCCCTCAGCCCAAGAAACGGCGAAGTTTGCCGAGGCATGGAGGCCCTGGCGTGCCGTGGCCGCTGGCTTGCTCTGGGCATATTACGCGGCGGTACGCCTGCCGAAATCTGGCACACCGCCCTAGGTATGGAAACGAGCAGCGAACCTGGAAAAAAAGTGCTTGGCAAAGTCCAGGGGCTGTACAACTTTGGCCGCTCGTTTCGAGGTAGGAGGTTCTCCTGTGTTCGTTGACGAAACCTAGCTCAAACACATTCATGGCCGTAGCAATCAGACTAAGAAGAGAAGGCACGCGCAACCGCGCTTTCTACCGTATCGTTGTCGCAGACAGCCGCGCACGTCGCGATGGCCGTTTCATCGAATCCATCGGTACCTATGACCCTCAGGTAGAGGGGACGAACTATAAAGTCGATGTGGCGCGGGCCAGTGACTGGATCTCTAAGGGGGCACAGCCATCGGACACCGTGAGCAGCATTCTCAAGAAAGCGCGTCGTGACGCCGACAATGCTCCAGCTGCTGAAGAAGAGGCACCTGCAGCCGCAGCGCCCTTCAAAAAGGACCCTACTCCGGAACCAGCACCCGTGAAAGCGGCTGCTGCTGAACCGGTAAAAGAAGAAGCAGTTGCTGCTGAACCGGTAAAAAAAGAAGTGGCTGCTGCTGAACCAGCTCCTGCGGAAGTGGCTGCTGCTGAACCGGCAAAAGAAGAAGCAGCTCCTGCGAAAGCCGAGAGTTAAAATCTTAAGTCCCATGGATTCGTCGACCGCCCTTCGCGAGTTCCTCGAATACATTATCGGGCAGCTGATTGAGCAGCCTGAGCAAGGTGCCATTGCGCATGAGTTGTCGGATGACGGCAAGCATCACAATTTCCGCGTGACTCTCACGGAGGAGGATGTCGGTAAGATCATCGGCAAGAATGGCTACACCATGAGTGCCATTCGCAGTCT
This sequence comes from Verrucomicrobiales bacterium, assembly GCA_047616785.1. Lineage (GTDB taxonomy): Bacteria > Verrucomicrobiota > Verrucomicrobiia > Verrucomicrobiales > DEV007 > JAACDM01. The sequence goes on along the minus strand of JBLHHN010000311.1, from coordinate 2,670 downwards.
CTTGGAGGCCGCCGTCGAACGCGATGGGCAGACGGTGTCTCTCAAAGTGGTCGGTCCAGATGATTTTTCCAGTGCCCCTAAAGGAGGGGAGGACGTAGGATCTGAGGGATAGTCCCTGGCCCGGCATTGATTTATAATGGTTCTTCAGCTGGTTCTTTCGATCGTCGGGCTCGCTTTGCTCTACTTTGGTGCGGAATGGCTCGTGGAAGGAAGTTCACGGCTCGCGCTACGGTTCGGCATTTCTCCATTGATCATCGGACTCACGGTGGTCGCCTTTGGCACGAGCAGCCCTGAGCTTCTCGTCTGCCTTCAGGCAAATATGACCAAGCCGCCGCTTGAAGGCGGGGCTTTCGTGCTTGGGAATATCCTTGGATCTAACATTTACAACATTGCCCTGATCTTGGCCATAGGAGCGCTGATACGCCCCATCAACATCTCCCGACAGATCATCGTCCGAGAAGTGCCCATTCTCATTGGGGCTGTGCTACTCCTGATCTGGTTTCTCCAAGACCAAAGGCTCAGCCGGACCGAAGGCGGGATATTCTTTGCCGGGTTGTTAGCTTTCCTCCTGTTTTCCGGCATCACGTCTGCCAAGCAGATGCGAGAAAAACGAGACGCGGCGAAGGAGGAGAAATCCGAAGCAGAAGAATCACCCGTTTGGAAATCAATCTTTCTGATTGTGGCAGGTCTGGGTGCGCTCATTTTCGGATCGAACCTCCTTGTCGAGAGTGCGACCAGACTCGCCACCTTGCTAGGTGTCTCACCTGCATTGATCAGCCTCACCTTGGTCGCTTTCGGCACGAGCGTTCCCGAGTTGGCGACCGTCGTCGTCGCTTCCATGAAAAATCAGGGCGATATCATCACAGGCAATGTCATTGGGTCTAACATCTTCAACGTCCTCGCCATCCTCGGCATCACCGCGCTGGTGAGACCGGTGGTCTACAGCACCCAGGATGTGCATGCGCTCGAGCTTTACTACATGGCAGGGATCACCATCCTGCTCTTGCCGCTTCTTATGACCCGCCGCTGGCTCTCTCGCGGGGAAGGCATGCTCCTCCTCGCCTCCTGCATGGTTTACCTCTATTTCTTGTATCAACAGCACGCCCCCGGCAAACAAGCCTCTCAGAACAACAGTGGGCCAACTTCGGCAGCTCGCCTTGCAGAGCCCGCCTTGATCTTCTAGACTCCTACTCAACATGGCATACGACAACAAACGACGTTACATTGTCACCGGCGGCGCGGGCATGATTGGCAGCGCTTTGGTCTGGGCACTGAACAATCGCGGCATCGACAACATCCTTATCGTCGATCGGTTAGAGAATGACGAGAAATGGAAGAATCTCGTGCCTTTGCAGTATGCCGATTTCATGGACGCCGATGACTTCCTGGACATCGCCAAGAACAAAGGGGATTCGTTAGGTCCCGTGGGAACCGTCTTTCACATGGGCGCGTGCTCCTCCACGACGGAGACCAATGCTGACTATCTCATGCGCAACAATTTCGCCTACACACGCGAGATCGCGCAGTGGGCTGTGGCTCGTCGTCACCGTTTCGTGTATGCTTCCTCTGCCGCCACGTATGGCGATGGCTCGGAAGGGATGAGCGATAAGAGTGAGAGTCTTTACGCGTATCGTCCGTTGAACATGTATGCTTACTCGAAGCATCTCTTCGATTGTCATTCGATTCAGAAAGGGATCAGTCGAGGCATCTTGGGGCTCAAGTTCTTCAATATCTTTGGCCCTAACGAAGATCACAAAGGCGGCATGCGCAGCGTGGTCTACAAAGGGTTCCATCAGATTCTACAAACGGGCCGCATGCAGCTCTTCAAGAGCCACCATCCCGAGTATCGAGACGGCGAACAGAAGCGTGATTTCCTCTATGTGAAGGACGCGGTGGAGATGACCTTGCACTTGGCGGAACTTCCCTTGGCCGGCGGCCTCTTCAACATTGGATCAGGCCAAGCGGCGACTTGGGTCGAGCTGGCTCAAGCGATCTTCGCTGCCATGGGACGGCCCAGTCAGATCGATATCATAGACATGCCCGAGCAATTGCGCGGGAACTATCAGTATTTCACGGAAGCCGACATGACGCACTTCAAAGAGACGAATTATCCTGAGCCTCTCACGTCATTGCAGGATGCCGTGCGTGACTACGTCCAGACCTACCTCATCCCAGGCAAGCATCTCGGAGATGAGCCTTGGGAAGACGAGGAAGAGGACGTATAGCGGACATCAACTCCCTTATGATCTAACATCCATCAGGATAGGGGTAGGGACGACGCATTGGTTTGCGCCGCCCCTCCCTCCGAACCGGGCATGCGGCTCTCCCGCACACGGCTCTCCAGTCAGCAAGTTGCTCCTCGTTGGAGACTCATCTGTTCCTCACGGGCCCGTTCTAGACTGAACAACCCGAGGTTTTCGAAGTAGCGGTTCGGCCATTTGAAGTGGTCTAATCCACGTCCTCGGCCCTTGCCTTTATGTCGTTTTCGTAGGATCGAGCGTAGCCTCATTCTCACCCAGCTATCCATTGCCGCATGCTCGCTGAGATGGGCCTGCCTGTTGCATCATTGAAATAGGACACCGTAGCGGGTGAAAATTAGGCGGCTTCTGGGGATTTCGTGGCGTCTTGGTTTGGGTTGGATTTGGTCGTTCTTTTAGGGTGGTGTTTGCG
>JBLHHN010000310.1:0-7800 GCA_047616785.1 Verrucomicrobiales bacterium | reverse complement strand
GGTAAATCAGTTACTGAGTAGTTAGTGTCTCCTGAATCCATGCTTTCTGAGGTTCTTCATAGCTCTTTGAGTGATCCGTATTTTCAAGGAAATGGATTCTAGATTCGGGGGTGACTTCAGCTCTGCCCATAACCCATTAAGCCTAACCGTTCCTGTAAGCGATGAAACTGATCCTCTTTGGTCTTCCTATCGCCCTTCTGCTAGCCTCTTGTTCTCTTCAAGACGGAGAACTTAAATCGCCGACTTCTCCTCCGATTCTCACTGGAAGTATCGCCGAGGCCGCGGGTAAAGGGAAGGTCTACGTGGTTCTGTATGATCTTGGAAACAAGCAACCGCGGCCAATCGCGGATCAGATGGTGCCGAAAGGACATTGGTTTGATTTCGTTGCGCCCATCGCTGCCGAATTCGGTGCGGCAGCCTTTGAGGGCCTCAATGGCAACCTGCGTCAAGATGTCGGTGAGCCAGCAGGCTACACGCGTTTCCCCAAGGTCGTAGCCTCTGCTAAAGGTGGCGCCCAACCTGTCCCTGCCCGGACCATCGCCTTGCGACCCCGCACCAAGACTATCAAGAACCCGCTCGTCATTCCTCGCGGCTATGTCCCTGTAGCCAAAACCGGCGGAGGTAGTCGCCGGAGGAGTGCTCCTGTCATTCCGTCGAAGAAAGATCTCCAGCCGAAGAAGGTCGCCAAAGAAGACGTGGGCAAGCGGTCGGCCAAGCCGATCAAGGGGCTTCAACCACCATTGGCCCACCTGCCGTCCGCCGTTCCGAGCCTGGTGGTGGCATCGTCAATTTGGCCGACGCCCGATTCGGCCCTGAGGCGGCCGCCCTTGGCTTTTCCAATGCCAATGGGTTCGTCAAAACGCATGGGACAGGGGGTTATCTCACGGATAACTATCGTTCTAACAAGACGCCCGTGCTCTTCATCCATGGTGCAGGAGGAGACTGGCGGTCCGTCTTCTCGCGGCTTGATCTTGGACGATTCCAACCATTGGTCTATCATTACCCTGCAGGCGCCCTATTTGAGCGCTCCGCAGAAGCGCTGCATAGCATGATGGGCTCCGTGAGCAAGCGCTACGGATTCAAGAGCTATCATGTCGTCGGGCATGGCACCGGCGACTCGTTGGAAGGCGCTTGATCCAAATGAACGGTCGAGGTTCGCTCTATCACTGGTCACTCTAGGGCCGCCTTGGGGTGGCCTTTCACTACCTGCAGGCAAGGTCCACCGCTCGCGCTCCTCATGGGACGTCCGAGCCAACAGCCCTTCCTGAAAAGCGTGACTCGCAAGGCCTTGCCTAGCAATGTGCCCTATCACCTTTTATTCGGGTATAAAAATACTAGCACCCTTCCTAGCCAGCTCGTATCACGTGTCCAAGACGCCGCAGCCAGAGTCTACGGATTCAACACCGACGAACGTGGGATCATAGCAGATAGAGCCGCCGCTCAGCACATCAACCGTGCCCTCAGCGCCTCGCGAAGGTAGGCCGATGAATTACATTTCACCCAGGCTACGTTAGGGCATCATGCAATTGAAGTAGGATAGGCTTCCAGCCTGTCTCCCTCGCGAAGCGCCGAAGCCTCATTGAACGCCTTTCTCTATTGTGAATTAATGCTAGCTTGCGCGGTGAGCCGGTCCATGGTCAGTCCTCTGGAGCTTGTTCCCGAGTAGATTGCAGCATGGAGACACCTGGTGCCATTTCTTCGATGCGATCATCTCTCGCCCTACTTTCAATTCTCATTGCCTTAGGATGCCAAGTATCCGCCAAGGACTCTGTCATTCTTCCTCTGTATGGCTCGGTTGAGATCGCAGATGGTTGCCGGTTGCTCGACAGCGGAGGAGACAATGGAAAGAACTATCATTGGTTGATCTTACAGAATGACGAGACTCACGATTACCTCTCGTTCTTCGTGACCAGTCGTCGAGATATCAGCGATCTTATCCAGCTTTCGGATACAGCCTGCGAGCTTTTCCCTGACGGACGCTTTAAGCGCCCAAAGGACGCCCCGGCACCAACCCTATGGGGGATTCGGAGTCGCATCGACTCCATCCATGGGTACGAGGCTCTTGAATACAGTTTCGTCTCGGACTTCTCAACCAGAGACGACCTCCGGGCTCACGGGTATGTCGTCTTTGGAGACGTCATGCTTTTCGTCCAGCATACGTCCGAGAAAGCCATCACTCCTGAACTTGCCTATGATCGAGCCAGTAGATCTCAAAGAACCCTTGCCTCTACTGCAGACAGCAAGAACTTGAGACGCTTTGGGCCAAGCCCGTCTAGAAAGATCATGATAGAAGAAGTGGAGAACGCGAAGGGGCAGAAATAAGGCAGAGTTAGGAAAGAAATGTCACGCGATGGCGCGGCATCATCGCCGACTTCTTTGAAATGCTTCCGTATACCGAGAAATCTTCGGCTACGACGGAGCGTCGCCCTCGAGACCGGAGCACTTACCCGACCACTTGGCCGTTGGGGGATGGCGCTGAAGATCGACTTTGGTAATGTCACGGAGAGTGACACGGAATTCGCTTGGCTTACCCAGGCAACTCGATAGTTTTCAATTCATGAATCTTCGATCCTTCTTCTGTTCACTGGCGGTCACGGGAACTCTGGCTGCTTCTGCTTTGGCACACTGTCAGATCCCTTGCGGTATCTATGACGATGCGGCACGTTTCAAGGCGCTTGCGGAGCACATCACGACCATTGAGAAAAGCATCACGGAGATCACCGCGCTTTCTGGTAAGGACAAGCTGACGCCGACGGAACAGAACCAATTGGTTCGGTGGGTCTCGAACAAGGAGAGCCATGCCAATGAGTTTGCGGATATCGTGACGAAGTACTTTCTTCAGCAGCGCATCAAGCCAGCACCTGCGGGCGATGCGAAAGCGGAGGCTGCCAGCGCGGTGCATCTCAAGCTGCTCCATCAAATGCTGGTTGGTGCCATGAAGTGCAAGCAGAACGCTGACGCTGCGACGACGGCTTCTTTGAAAACGGCGCTGGATGCCTTCGAAAAGGCCTACAACGCGAAGTAGTCATCCTTTCAACGCGCTCGCTAACTTTCTGAACGCCGCGTCCGATATCGGGCGCGGCGTTTTTTATCAAAGATTGGTATCCTTCCGTCCGTATACTTTTCCCATGTGGAGCTTGCTAACCAGACGCTGTTACCTCCGGGACTATGGCGAGGAGGATCGGGAAGCCTTTGTGCGCATCAACACGGATCCCGTGGCGCGTGAGCATTTGAATGGACCGCTTTCTTTGAGAGAGGCGCATCAGATGTTCGAATCGGCGCTGGTGGACACCTGCCCATACGAAGGCGCACGTTGGGCGGTCTTTGGGCGGAAATCGAATGAGTATCTGGGCCATGCCTTCCTCATGCCATGGGAGGATGGTCGGGATGAGATGGAGTGGGGGCTCCTCCTGAAGCCCGAGCATTGGGGAAAAGGGCTGGCCTTGGAGATTGGTTTGGCGTCGTTGGAGGAATGTTTCAAACGACGTGGGATCCGGCGTGTCCTGGCGACCGTGGAAGTCGATCACTTGGCATCGATGCGTCTCATGCGTCGCCTGGATTTTACCCGTGTGGGACGATGTGAGGATGAAGACGGCGGTGTCTACGACGTCTTCGCCGCAGATCACCCTGAAAAGGGAGCTAATAAGAATCCTGTGCCGCCTCTGGCTGCGGCTTCTTAGTTTTTCCGGGCCGTTTGACCTTTGGGCAGGAATGGCCTGACAAAGGCTTCTTCAAAGTCGTAGTGGCCGACGAAGTTCTCTTTCTTGTCGTCATCCGTCTTTCCGAAAACACGGGCCTCGATGAGATTGAAGACGATCTCTCCGAAGTCTGCGCAGGAATGGATGCCCCACTCTTCAAACACCGTCATGACCATGGGACCGAATTCCATCAACGCGTAATTCCGGATGCCTTCCACGAGTTCCTTGCCGCTGACGTGCCTGTCTTCGATCTGGCCGTCCTGACGGACTTGGCGGAGGGTAGCGTCGAGAGCATCCCGCATGAAGTGGTAGGCCCCTAAAGTGTATCGGGGGTCATTCTTCACCAGGCGGCTCACGGCCTCATCGAAATCAATCTTCTGCATCGTTGGGTTTCGTTTCCTCGTCCGTGGCTGTCTGTTCAGCTTCGGGAGAAGGGCCTTCAACTGCCGCAGGACGGTAACGCTGGTAACGCACGACCGACCCTAGCACAAGAAGGCCTAAAAGGAGTAACAGCAAGGAGTGCTCCTGCAAGGTCAATTGACTCGTTTTCGGGGGAGCCTGTTTCGCCATGGTTCGGTTATTCCAGTGCTCGTTCGACGTCGTCCATGTATTGGGAAATGGGGTCGCGGGCCTTGTGGGTGTCGCTTTCGATCTCCTTGGCTCGCTCCATGTAGCCATCGAAGACGCCGCTCTTGCGGTTGAGCTTGGTTCTCTCGTAGTCGTCCATGATGGCTCCGATGCTTTCCAGCAACTCTGTTAGGTGTTGGCGTTCGCTGTTAAGGGTGAGCAGGCGCTCTTTGATCTGTGCGGGTTTCTCGGAATAGAGTTCGCCGACCAGTTTCATGTATTCTTCTACGATCGGTCGATGAAGAGGAAAGGAACGGAATCCAAGCTGCAACAGTTGGCGTTGCACGGGAGCAAGGATTTCCACGCGATCTTTTCGAAGACGGAACCGTTCGAAGTCTTCGAGACTGCCCTCGAATTTGCGGGTGGCACGTTTCCCGGGAGCGGCCAATGGGGCGTTTTCTTCTGCTTCAGGCTCCTCAGACGTTTCCTCTAGATCGCCTATCTTGGCTCGGGCTAGGAGTCGGCCTAGGAAACCGCGTTTCTTCTTCGTAGCCAAGGGAACAAGTGTTTCCGCTACAGTGTCGTCGAACTCGAGGAATTCGACTTTCAAGGCATCCGCTAGTCGATCTTCGGTTTCCGAAGGACTGAGAAATTCCGTGGCCTGAGGCTGGGCGAGCTTCGAGCAGAAGAGGATCCACGTTTTCTCCAAGCGCTCTGCAGTGCCGATCAGTCCGGAGAAATGCCGGGCAATCAAGTTGTGTCCTTTGGCGCCATGCCTTCCGCCATAGGCATGGATCAGTTTGCCGAACTTGACCGGCCCTTCCGGTTGATCGAGCAACATCAGGACAAACCCACTGGCGGCTGCCGTGTAGACCGAGCGTGAGACTGTGTCAATTTCGTCCTCGGTTGCGGAAAGCACATCCGTCGCTGGAGGGATCAGGTCCAACTGAAGCATCGTCTTAAACAAACCGCTGGGACGTCCTTCACGACGCAACCGCAAGGCTCCAGGCAAGCCTTCTTGAAGCCACAGTGGGATCAATTGATCGGTGACGTCGATTTCAGCATCACGCAGCGCCATCTCGAACATCAGCATGTGGATCAGCGTCGCAGTCATCTTCTCTCGACTGAAATCCGTGCAGAGCGTCACGCCGATTTCGATGGTGTAGGTATCGCTGAACTGATACTTGCGGGCGTGCCACGCGATGGGCTCAGGAACTGGCGGATCGGTCAATTGCCCTGAAATGCGAATGGCGATGGGATGGTGCCAGACGTCATCCTTGCTGAGAAGGCTCATAAAGGCCGATTTCTGCCGTTCGGCAAACGAAGCAAAGGTGCCTCGTGAGCGGCGATCTCCGCCGTAGACTCGGAACTGTTTGCTGTCGCTGATCGTGTGATCAATCTTCGGCAAGTCCATCACCGCATCCGTCACTTGGGCTAGGCAGGACTTGGCCAGACACCCGATGAGGAGCGTCAAGCGACAGAGCATGCGAAGGGGAAGCGACATCAATAGAGATATAGAGTTAGCGCTCGGATTTGTAAACCCGGCAAGTGTGTGGAAGCCAGTCCCTAGGAATGACTCGTTGTTCTGAAATTTTCAATATTTCCACTTGAGTAATCAATTTAATAATTAACATATTCAGGGGTAATTATTTGCTGCTCCTCCCGTTATTCAACCCCGAGACCGCATGTGCCACCCCCATGGCCATGCGGTTCTGTCGTTTCAAGGCCAAGGCGAAATCTTATTCACCGGCGTGAGTGGGTGTTCCCTTTTGTGGAGTACGCGAGCCACGTTCTCGGCTGCGACGGCTCTTGCCGCCATCCGTGCTTGCGTGGCAGCCCCGCCTAAGTGAGGTGTGAGAACGACATTTGGTAGAGTGAGTAAGCCTGAATGAATGATAGGTTCATTCTCAAACACGTCTAAACCTGCTCCCGCAAGATGGCCGCTTTGTAAGGCTGCGACTAGGGCCGATTCATCGACGACGGCCCCGCGTGCGAGATTGATGAGATAACTGCCAGGCTTCATGATTCTTAGCATTGCTTCGTCTATCAGATGTCGTGTGGTCTCCGTGAGAGGTGTGTGCAGGCTGACCATATCGCTCTCTTTCAAAAGATCCTCAAGAGCACGATAGCCCTCACCGTCATCGGGATGGGAACGTGTGTAGAGAACTCTCATGCCGAACGCTGAGGCGCGGCGAGCGACGGCTTTGCCAATCTTCCCGTAGCCCACGATGCCCAGAGTGCGCCCGCTGAGGAGCGGTCCTTCCCAGAGAGCAGGCCGCATGCCATCGGCTTGCCACGCGCCTGTCCGCAAATAGTGGTCGCTTTCCGCAATGCGTCGTGTGACGCCGAGTAGCAGCGCCATCGTGATATCGGCAGTCGATTCGGTGAAGGCGTCTGGCGCATTTGTGGCCCAGACACCACGCGCAGTCATCGCATTGAGATCAAAGTTATCGGTGCCGATGGCGACGTTGGCGATGATCTGGACATGAGGCGCTGCGTCTAACAAAGTATCGTCTACGCGCAGCTCGCCTTGGTTGATGATGGCGCGAGCTTCAGCGACACTGGCAAGGACTTGCTCCCGTGTCATGAGTGCGTTTGCGTGGGGTGCGAAGACCCAACGATTGGGCCCTGGATAAAGGTCAGGAAAGTGTTCCTTTGGGACCTGGTTAGTGACAACGATGAGGTCGGCCATGTCCTTTCTCTAGACGGTGAAATACCCGTGCACAAGGATCCTAACCAATGAGGAATCGGGCTGACCCCTTAAAAAGTAAGGGTTTTATTAAAAAAGAGCTTGTTCAAACCGCGAAGCTTAGGCAAGAGAAGGCCACTTCCAAAGTAAACCAAACCATTACATCGTGGCAAAGAAACCAACTACCATCACCGACAAGTTCACCAAGACTCAGATTCTGGATTCCATCGCGGAGACCACTGAGCTCACACGCAAGCAAGTTGGCGCCGTCCTCGACGAGTTGACCAATGTGATCGATTTGCACATCAAGAAGCGCTCCGTTGGCGAGTTCGTGTTGCCTGGCCTCATGAAGATTGCGACCGTGAAGAAGCCTGCAACAAAGGCTCGTAAGGGTATCAACCCATTTACGAAAGAAGAAGTCATGTTCAAAGCCAAGCCTGCCTCTGTTGCGGTCAAGGTGCGTCCTTTGAAGAGACTCAAGGACATGGTGCTCTAAACATCACCTAACTCTTTTGAGGGGGCTTACCAGCCTCGCTTTTGAAAAGTTATCAAACCCGTATGGCCATTCGGCCGTGCGGGTTTGCTTTTTTCCAGAAGGTCGCTAGAAATCGAACGTATCATGGTGAGTGACCCTAACGAGAGTTCGGAGCAGATGCGTTATCAAATCCTCGGGGAGGATAACGCAAGCATAGGGGAGAAGTTGGCTAAGTACGCGGGGCGAGCCTCGTGGGATGACCTCAAGGAGCACCTCATCAGCGGTGCTCTGATCTATGTGGACTCGGCACTCGATCTTCCCGAAGTTGGCCGCGCCTTTGCTGAAGATGATCAGAAACGTGTGTCTGCGTG
>JBLHHN010000309.1:0-7856 GCA_047616785.1 Verrucomicrobiales bacterium | reverse complement strand
AAGTCCTATGCTCTCGAAAAGAAGGTCAGTGAGAGCATCATTCTGCTCAAAGCTCAACCATTGAGTATTCTTGAATTACATTCCCTGACAGAAATCGATTTCTTCCACGGAATGCTCATCAAACACATCGACCTTGTTGAGCGTCGGCTAGTAAACCAAGAGACGATTCCCCACGAAGAGAAAGTCTTTTCGCTGTTTGAAGTGCATACCGAACTGATCAAGAAAGGCAAGACCATGCCACCGGTGGAGTTTGGACATCGGTTCTTGGTGAGCACAGATCAGTTTCAGTTAGTGGTCGATTACAAGGTCATGGAAGGCGGCAGCGAAGGAGCGGAGGTCATTCCAGTGGTAGATCGTCTGCTCAATCGTTTCGGCGAAGGCTCCCTTGCCAGTTTGAGCACTGACAAAGGCTTTAGCAGCACAGAAGACCGTGAGCTGCTCGAGCTGTATATCGACGAAATGATGATGCCCAAGAAAGGCCGGAAGAACGCTTTGGAGGTGGAACGCGAGCGAGAACCACGTTGGCTCAAGCTCAAAGACCAACACAGCGAGGTAGAGAGCAACATCAACAGCCTCGAACATCATGGACTCGACCGTTGTCCAGACAAAGGACTCAACGGTTACAAGCGCTACGCCGGGCTTGGGGTCTTGGCCTACAACCTCCACAAAATCGGCAAAGGCCTACTTGAGAAGGCCGCAGCGGCGGGAAAGAGAAAGCGCACCGCCTAACAAAGCGTCTGCCCCAAGAACTATGGCCAGCGCGAAGAGTTGCGCCCTAGCGATTGGCTATTTTTAGAAAAACACCGGAACATGGCCTGATTTCTAAAAAAACAGGGTCCGCAGAACTCTATTGAAGCGCAGCCAACCTCGGAGCTAACATAACTGCGAACGATCGCCGAATCTAAGCCTGTTTTCTCTCAGGCACGAGCTAACACTGATCAGGTAATTGGTGGGCTACCGCTTGTTTCGCACGCGCTCAATCCTACTGATAGCTTCGCCAGCGCGGCGGCGGACGAAGCTTTGCTCGTCCTTCAGGGCTGCTCGTAGATCGGGTAAGGCTTCTTTGGCACGGAGGCGGCCTAACCGTTCGCAGGCTAACAGACGGGCACCGGCATCCTCGCTTTTTAACATACGGACACAGAGAGCGATGTCGTCGGGGCGAATTTCACGGAGGGCTTCCAGAGCGGGTTTGCGATCGGGCTCGGATTCTAGCAGATCGACCAAGGCACTGGCCGCGCCCATGCCGCGCTCCCCGAGACGTCCTAACCCCTCGATGACTGGGCGCCGCACTTCAGGTTCAGGATCCTTGAGCGCTTCGAGAAAGACCGGAATCAATTTCGATTCGTCCGCCTCGATCCTCGCAAAGGCTTCCAAGGAGGCACTGCGAAGGTCTTGGTCATCCCCCTTGATCAGTTTCTTCAGATCTGGCAGCGCGTCATGCGCGGGCCCACCAATCGCGCCCAATGCCTGCAAACTCTGCAGACGCAGATCCCCAGAAGTCTCGGGATCGAGCTGAGACTGTAGGAAGGGCACCGCTGCCACGGCTCCTTTGCCGATGCGGCCAAAGGCTTTGATGACGCTGGAACGATAGGCGTCGGAAGCGGATGGTCCTTTGGCGGAAGCCAACAACTGGGGCACGGATTCTTCGGCAGATTCTCCGAGAATCCCTAACTCTTCCACCGCTTGACGCCGCACCTGCCTTTCGTTTGCTTCCAACGCTGCGGTTAAGATTCTGAGCCGTTCTTTGCTCGAAAGAGGGACATCCTCAAGAACGCTCAATGCCACAACGCGCACTGCTGGGGAGGGATCTTTCAAGGCCTGTTGCTCCGCCTTCAACCAAACCTTGTCCGGAGGGTCCATGCGAGAGAGCATGGACAACGCGCGCGCGCGCAACTCGCCTTCCTCATGCACTAACAAGCGCAGCACTTGCGTTTCAAGCTCACGATGGCGCCCCAGGTAACGCGGAAGCGCCTGAAGAATCGCGCATGCGACGGAGGGCGTGGCACCTTTCAAAGAAGCCTCAAGCTGTGGCTGAGCCAAGGGGGCCAGTCCTTGCAGCGCTCGGATCGCCCAATGACTCTCTGTGAGAGATTCGAGCGAGGAAGCACGCACGGCGTCCATGACGGACGGCATGACGGACGGCCCGATCAGAATCAAGGCGTTGAGATACCACTCGGCATCATCCTCAGGATGATGCGCATTCAAGCGAGAAACCAGCGCTGAAGAGCCCGGCGCAGCCAATGCTCCAAGTCGACCTAACAAAGCAGCAGCTTGCTGACGACGACTGGGTTGATCATCCGAAAGGAGGAGGCCTAACTTGGGAACCAATTCTTTTCCAATGCCGTCGTTCGAAAGCGCTGCCTCAAAGGCGGCGTCTTGCTCCACAGGATCGCCCAACAGGGCTTCCACGATCATGGGCGTGAGAAATTCAGGATCTCCATTAAGCGCAACCGCTGCCTCTAACAAAGCAGCGCGCGCAGATACATCTTGTTCCTGGAGCAGGGCGGCCATGACGCGACCTTGCTGACCAGGTGCCACCGGAGCCAGGCGACGAAGCACGCGCGCGGCGCTCCGGCGGTAACGAGCGTCTTCGTGCTCTATCAATGCCATCATCGGTTCCACGGCAAATTCACCGTAAGCCACACAGGTCGCCTCGGCTTCATGGCGCACCGGCTCTTCGTCATCAATCAACAGCGGGAGGATCTTTGTGAGGATCTCTGGACGAGCCTCAGTCTTAATCAGGCCCAGCGCATGCAGGGCTCCCCACCGGCGGTGTTCACTTTCATCTTGCAGCGCCTCGACCAGTCCGGGCACGGCGGCGGAACCAATGCGGCTCAAAGCGAAGGCGGACCGGTACCTGCGTTGCTCGGCATAGCGGATACCTCCACCGCCCATTTCCTCGATCAACCTTGGGATCGCATAGGACGCCTTGGGCCCAATGCTAGCCAGCGTCATGGTCGCTCCTTGCCAGACTTGATCATCTTCATCACCAAGAGCTTTGACCAGTTGCCGCACTGCGGGTGCCGCAGCGGGCCCCAATTTCTGCAACTGATAGACCGCAAGACGACGCTCTTCTTTCTTGGCATGCTTGAGCAATTGCCCAAGCTCGATGACATCTGATTCCGCCCACGAAAAAAGGCTTCCTAACAAGGAGACACCGACGAACAGGAGAATGAGTCGATTCACGAAACTAAGCGCTCAGGTGACGCAGTCTCCCAGTGCTGTCACCGAAGTGGCCCACTGGCACTCCAACGATATCGAGCATCGAGTTGAAGAGATTCGTCATGGGCGTGTCTTGCGGGTAAGCGACATGGCGGCCAGGCTTCACCAGGCCACTTCCGTGACCGGCGAGCAGGACAGGCAGATCATCGTGATTGTGCCGATTGCCATCACTGATCGCACTGCCATAGACGATCAAGGAATGATCTAGCAAATTCCCTTCGCCTTCCTGGACGGACTTGAGACGCTGGAGAATGTAAGCGAACTGCTGAATGTGGAAACGATTGATCTCCGCGAGATGATGCAAGTTCTCCGGACGATCCTGGTGATGGGAGAGACCGTGATGCCCTTCCGTCACGCCAATCTCACGGTAAGCACGGTTGCTACCAGCATCGGCGAACATGAAGGAACACACTCGGGTGACGTCTGTCTGAAAGGCGAGCACGACCATGTCGCCTAACAAACGCAGATGCGCTTCGGCAGAGTCGGGGATCCCTTCAGGCGCGGAGAATCCACGGATGAGACCTTCGTGATCCGAGCCAGATGAATGCTCGGCTCGTTCGATGCGTTGCTCGATGTCGCGAATGGAGGTCAGATATTCGTCCAGTTTCTGCCGATCATTCTGGCTCACTTTGCGATCGAGGCTCTTGGCATCTTCGAGCACAAAGTCCAGAATACTCTTCCGGTGACGCCGACGTTGCGCCTGGCTGGCATCGACTTCTTTTCCGAGTTCGTTGGCAAAGAGCCGCTCGAAGACTTCACGAGGATTGACCAGCTTGGGCACAGGCGTCGTTTCATCTTTCCACGCGATATTGCTAGAGTATCCGCAACTGTAGCCACTATCACACTTGCCATAAGGACGACCAGCCTCGGTTCCGAGCTCCAAGGAAGCGAAGCGCGTTTCACCAGAAAAATATTCGGCAGCATACTGGTCGACGGATTGCCCGGACCGAATATCTGCGCCCTCACTCTTGAGCGGTTGTGCGCCCGTGAGGAAGACACTACCAGAACGCGCATGATCGCCTGCGCCATCGTCATTGGCTCGGCTCTTATCATGGGTGAGGCCACTCAGCACCATGATGTCATTCTTCAAAGGGGCGAGTGGTGAAAGCGTGGGGGTAAGATCGAAATTCGCCCCCGTTTTCTCAGGACGCCACTTGTGCATGTTCACGCCATTCGGCACGAAGAAGAAGGCCGTGCGCGTGGGATGGGTCACCACGTTGCTCGTCGCCATGACATCGAGTGATGGCAGAGCGATGGCAGCTCCAAGTCCACGGAGGAAATGGCGGCGTGAAAGGTTCCAGGAGGCAGTCTTCATAAGCTTGGGAGTCGTTGTCGTTTGAGAAAAGGTTCGCTGGTGACGATGGCGTCGATCATGGAAGAGAAACGAAACTCATTGGCCTTGAGTTGCTCGACAATAAGGTCGATCGCACATTTGTCATAATATTCTGTGCCGCGCCCGAGAGCGTAGGTGAGCACTTTCTCGCTGAGGGCTTCAAGGAAATCGTCCTTCTCAACAAGCGCTTTCTTGAGATCCTCAGGGCCCTCCACTTTGATCCCTCCGGTCAACTCGCCAGCCGGATCGATGGGGAAACCGCCATCGCTGTCACGCCAGCGTCCGATCGCATCGTAATTCTCCAGCGCAAAGCCGATGGGATCCATCTTGGCATGGCATCCGGCGCAATCTGGATGATCACGATGCATCTCCAACCGCTCGCGCAAGGACGCCGAAGCATCTGCCTCTTTCGATTCTTCCAAGGGCACTACATCCGGTGGTGGTGGTGGTGGTGGCGTGCCGAGGATCTGTTCGAGCACCCATTTCCCGCGCACGACCGGCGAGGTCCGGCCAGCTTCGGATGTGATGGTGAGAATGCTAGCCTGTGTCAGGACGCCGCCCCGTCGCGAGGTGCTATCCAGAGAGACGCGTTGAAATTCCGAGCCCACCACATCCGCGATGCCATAATGCTTGGCCAAGCGTTCATTGAGAAACGTGTAGTCTGCATCTAACAGACGCAGCACACTCTGATCTTCGTTGACGATGGACTGCACAAAGAGTTCCGTTTCGCGCTGCATGGCATGGCGCAGTGCTTCATCGAATTCCGGGAACTTTTCCGGATCCGGTTCCACCGAAGCGAGGTTTCGTGTTTGCAACCACTGACCTGTGAAGTTCGTGACCAACGCTTGGGCCTTCGGATCCGCGAGCATGCGTTTCACTTGAGCACGCAGAACCTTGAGATCGCCTAACTGATCCTCAGCCGCCACCTGCATCAGTTCCTCATCAGGCAAGCTGGACCACAGGAAATAAGACAACCGCGACGCCATCTCATATCCGCCTAAAGGACGCGCCTCGCCCTCACCTTGCTGCGGGTCCAATTCCCAGCGAAAGAGAAAGTGTGGGGACGCCAACACCGCCGCCAGTCCCACTTTCACGCTTTCCTCAAACCGCACACCATCATTCATCACCGTCATCACGAATTGGGTCAGGCGCTCCACTTCCTCTTCCGTGACAGAACGGCGGTAAGCTCGTCCTGCGAAGCTCGCAAAGATCTCTCGCACGAGGATCTCTTCCTTTCCCGCCTCTGGCTGACGCGGGATGATGGCCACATGAGTGGCTGGCAATGGCGGACGAGGCTGACCCAGCGGGCCTTCCACGTCCACATAGTCGACAAAGAGATTGCGATCCCCTCGCAAAGCGCGATCACGCGTGTCGTTGTTGACGTAGTTGTTCGTGTAGGCCACCGCGATCTTCACGGCCCCTTTCTTCAACGTCATCGGCAGGCGAAAGATCTCGGGGCGATCTCCTTCAGCGTCGACGGCCATTTCTTTCATCTTGTTTCCGACGGTCACCGCCATCTTCGCAGATTCGGGCCCGGCCTTATCTTGAAACGCCTTGATCCTGACAAGATACTCACCGGCGGAAGGCACTTCAAAAGTCATTTCTGCCGAACCCTCACGATAGAACCCGACGAAGCGATCACGCTCGGTACGCACGGCGCCATCTCCTTCCGACAACTTCATGTCAGACTCCTCAAACCTGGACACTGGAGGCCATGCCGGGACCTCTGAGAGAACGGCTTCATCCACGATCGTCTCGGCAGCGTCGAGGTACTTCTCCATGAGTAATGGTGAAAGCGATAGTACATCCCCAATGTTGTCGAAGCCGTAGCCCACGTCGTCACGGGGAAATGACTCGGTCGCTTTGAACGTCACACCTAACAAGCCCTGGATCGTGTTCTCGTACTCCACACGGTTCAAGCGACGCGCCGTCACTGCCCCTGGGGTTGACGGTCCCGAGCAATCGAAACTCTCTAAGCTCGCCTCCAAATAATCGGTGATCTCGTGGCGCAAGGTCTCTGTTGGCTGCGGCTTATCCTCTGGTGGCATCTCTCGTGAGAGGATCAGCTCAAGCACCGTTTCCCACTCTTTACGATCCTCGATCTTGGGCATCTCGTTTCCCAGAAGGGCCTCCAGATCCATGCCCGCTTTCTGTTTCTTCGCGCCGTGGCAATCGAAACAATGGGTTTCCAGAAACGGCTTCAGTTTGTCCGCATGGGCTAGACGGGTGTCTACCGATTCCTCACCCCTCGCTAGAAATGGGACGAGGATCATCGCAACAGCGAAAAGTCGATGGAGAATAGGGCTATGCACCACGGAGAATAACCCGACTGAGCCCATGGAGTAGCACCTTTGCCCGTAGATTGTACCTATAGCACTCATAGGCACAATGGCCTTAGAAATACCAGAGCCTTAATAATCAGCTACGATCCTGCTTGCTGATGATCTTCGCCGCTTTGGAGCCCGCTCGCCCGTCCCTCATGGAGAGATGGCTCAGAAACGTCAGCGCCGCCGCATGATTGACATCGGACAGCAGGGAAAGAAGTCGACCCAGCCCATCGGCGACCTTTCCTAGAAGAACTTCCCGGCAATCGGCCCGCCGAGGGATCGACTCCACTTGGAAAAGCTCGGCCAGAGCCTGCGAATGAAAATCCGTGCGCGTCAAAGCTACCCGCACTACGTTATCCACTCCATGAGTAGCAGTCACCATGCTGCTATCCTTCAAGCTGGCGATGAACATCTCGATCACGACTTCTCCAATCTTTTTTCCTCCGTCCAGCTCGGCGAGATGACCTACCACGTCCATCGCAGCCCATTTCCAAGTATTCTCCTCATTCTCTAGCAACCCAAGGAAGAAATCGAGCTCCCCCATCAGCCATTCTGGACGATATCCGGCAAGATGGCTCAGGGTCTTCACCGCAACGTTCCGAACCTTCTTATCCTCACACTCCAATTCGGCTTTGATCGCGGCGACAATGGACGGGTCTCCCGCTGCGGCAACTCTCGCCGCCAGCACATGAGATTTCACACCATTTTCTAAGCCTTTAGCTACCGGTCCCATTGGTGTGCAATCTTGCCCGACTAAACGTTGGTGGGTAGAGTCGAAAGGCATCGGACGGATGATTGAGAATAGGACTATGGTAGCTTCAACATCTTGTCAATAATCTAAGAATATCCCCTAGCAGCCTGTCGGACTTAGGGTGACATCTACGGCGCGAGTCGCTAAGGTGCATCCATGGCCGCAAGATTCGTCAACATCGACCACGACACCCCGCTACTGCTACCGCCCGACATCCGCGACT
>JBLHHN010000308.1:0-7869 GCA_047616785.1 Verrucomicrobiales bacterium | reverse complement strand
GTTTCACGATCATCGGGCGGCACTATGCCGATTCGGGAGACAAACTCAAGCGCTTCGTCGGGGGAGGGCTCGATTCGGGGTTCTGCCTTCTTCAATCTTCGGCGCATTGTAGGCGGAGGGTCTGCTTGGCTTCGGCCGTGAAGTGGACTCGACTGTCTTTGTCGGGGGTGAAGCGGATGGCTTCTTCCTGGCCCGGGCGGCTAAGGAGGAGGGGGGTGACGGTTTGGATCGTGACTTCGCCCGCCTCCAGACGGGTGAGGTAGCCTTCGAGGAAGGCGCCGCTTTGCCAGACGTAGGCAATCTCAACGTTCCGTGTGCGTAGGCCGACGACGCTGCCATCGGGCCAGGCGCTGGGGAGGGTGCTGATCCATTGGAGCGCACCATCATGCGCTTCTTTGGCGAAGAGATCGGTCATGCCGCGTACGAGGGCCATGTTCACGGCGAGGTTCTGACCGGGGATGAGGAGATTGTCCGAGAGGTTGGTTTGTAAGAGCTGGCGAAGGTGTTGGTAGGCTTCGTCGCCCTCACTTTGAATCAATCGGGCCACGTGGCCTAACGTGGTGTCCTTTTCATTGATCCATGGTTGGAGCTCGACGGGATCGAAGGCTCTGGCGTTTGTGGGCAATTGTGAGGGGCCGGCGCCGGATTGGATCAAAGAGACTAGGTTGGGCTCGATAGGGCGATTGTTTAGCATGCCATCGCTGGGTGGGAACCACCAGATGCCACGGGCTTGGACGGGGGATGGGCTTTCTTTGCGTGAGGAGGCTAACAAGAGGTAGCGGCCATACTGAAAGAGCAGTTCTTCGAAACCTGGGTCTTCTTCGGGTTTCTCGGCGTATAAGAGACGGCGTTTGCTGGTGTCGAGTTGGCTCTTGGCCCCGCCTTCCAAGGTCAGGTACATGGCGTGGAACCATTCTTGGTACTCGGGAAGGTGCTTTTGATAGATGGCGATGGCGTCGTCATGCTTGAGGCTGTTGAGACGCGCGTTTGCGGAGAACGTTTCTCCTTGGGAGACGGTGAGGAGCATGGCCACTTGGCTTGCGCCCTTGATGCGCACTTGGTTGCCTTCAGGAATGATCTCGCCGTCTTTTAGTCGCAGCTCGACTTGAGTTTCGAAGGGGCGTCCTGCGAGTTCTCCGGCGATGACGAATCGATTGGATTCTTTGTCATAACGGATCTTCGCTTGTTGGTGAGGGCTGTCCCAGGACAGTGTGAGATTCAGGGACTTCTTCTTTACGGCACGCAGTCGCCCAACCAAAACGCGATCTGGATGCGAGGCGAAGTACTCACGTCGATGCCGAACTCGGCCATCTCGGTAACTGACCTCGACTGAGGCCGTTTGCAGATCGAGTCGACGGAGAAAGGTCCGCGCTTGCACAGGATCATGGCCTGTCGAGATCACGAGATCGGCGAGCGGCTGCAGTTGATGCGTGGCATCGCGGAGCAGTGGATCGGTGATCCGGATCCGGTCTTCGGCCACGCCACCAAGCACGAGCGCGCCAAAGTAGCCATTTCCGAGTGGAAGCCCGTCATTCTGCCAATCCGATCCCGGGGTGGCGTAGGTGAGATCCAGCTGATGATTCGGATGGGCGTCTGAAGAGAGGATCCCCAAGACGAGGATGAGAATAAAGCGAAGGAGCGTTTTCAACACTCCTGATAATAGACATGGTTGGAAGCTCGGCAATCTCCCCGCAGAACACAACTTACAGCGAGGATTGATGTTCTACATTCTAGCCTTCTAAACGAGGCGTCGCGGCAGTTTGAATAGCCCCCTCTGAGCGGTCGCGGAAACTCAACAGGAAACATCATGCTTACCATCCAAGGAGACTCACAAGAGACCTTCTGCGACGGCATTTCGCGCCGTGGCTTTCTTCGCATTGGCTCGCTCGGCCTAGGGGGACTGGCCATGCCGCAGCTGTTGAACGCGGAAGCGCAGGCAGGGAACGGCAAGACGCAGAAGTCCATCATCATGATCTTCCTCGCGGGAGGGCCACCGCATCAGGACATGTGGGACCTGAAAATGGACGCCCCATCAGAGATCCGAGGCGAGTTCAGCCCGATCAAGACGAACGTCCCTGGGATCGAGATCTGCGAGCTTTTCCCGCAGATGGCGAAGATTTCTGATAAATTGACCTACATCCGCTCGATCGTGGGCGCGCATGGCGGCCATGACCCGTATCAGTGTTTCAGCGGCCGTTCGCCGAGCAATGCGCCTCCGGGTGGTTGGCCGTCCATTGGCTCGGTGATGAATGGTCTGCAAGGGAATGCCAAGACGGGCATCCCGGCTTTCGTCGGGCTCTCGCCGAAGACCTCGCACAAGCCATGGGGAGATCCTGGTCAGCCAGGTTTCATGGGACCATCTTGCGCACCTTTCCAACCGAATGGCGGCGGTCGTGAGGACATGGTCCTGAATGGCATTTCGTTAGAGCGCCTGCATGATCGGCAAGGCTTGCTCAACAGCTTCGATCATTTCCGTCGGCAAGCCGATGCCTCTGGCATGATGGCGGGCATGGACACTTTCACGAAGGAAGCTTTCGGTGTGCTCACTTCGAGCCAACTCGCCAATGCGCTGAACCTGGATGACGAAGATCCGAAGCTGCGCGAACGCTATGGTAAAGGCTCGGAGAAGCCGACCGCGGATGGTCCTTGGAAACGGCTGGATCAGTTTCTCATGGCGCGTCGGTTGGTCGAAGCGGGCGTTCGTTGCGTGACTCTAGCATTCAGTCGCTGGGACTGGCATGGCAATAACTTTGATCGTGCCCGCACGGATTTCCCCATGCTGGATCAAGGCGTCAGTGCGCTGGTGGAGGACTTGCACAACCGTGGCTTGGACAAAGATGTCACGGTGGTCGTGTGGGGCGAATTCGGTCGCACGCCGACGATCAATAAAGACGGTGGTCGCGATCACTGGCCACGCGTGTCCACGGCGATGATTGCCGGTGGCGGCATGAATCATGGTCAAGTCATCGGAGCGACGGATCGGTTAGGCGGAGAAGCCGTGGATCGGCCGGTGGATTTCCAAGAGGTCTTCGCCACGCTCTATCACAATGCTGGAATCGATGTGAAATCGGCCACGGTGAATGATTTATCAGGGCGTCCACGGTATCTCGTAGATCAAGAGTTCAATCCCATGCCTGAATTGGTCTGACATCATGTTAAACATCTTCGGAGAGTCCAACGGCAACTTCTGCGACCGCGTGTCGCGCCGCAACTTCATCAAGGTCGGTGCGCTTGGCTTAGGCGGCCTCTCATTACCTCAACTACTGCAAGCAGAGAAGCAGTCTGGCAAAGGCAAGTCTCACAAGTCCATCATCATGATCTACATGCCTGGCGGCCCACCGCATCAGGACATGTATGATCTGAAAATGGACGCTCCGGCAGAGATTCGCGGCGAGTTCAAGCCGATCTCCACCAGCGTCCCGGGCATCCGCATTTGTGAACACCTTCCGCGCCTCGCCAAGATGGCGGATAAATGTGTCTTTGTGAATTCGCTCGTGGGTTCCGTCGGGCAGCATGCGTCCTTCCAGTGCATGACCGGGCATAGCCCGAACAACCAACCACCTGGCGGTTGGCCAGAACTGGGCTCTGCTCTATCACGCTTGCAAGGCGATCCCTCTGCCGTGTCTCCAGCGTATGTGAATCTCTCCCCTAAGATGCGGCACACGCCCTACAACTTTGGGAAGAACAGTTTCCTCGGCATGGGACACACGCCGTTCAATCCGAGCGGGGAAATCAAGGGTGACATGACGCTCAACAATATTTCGTTAGAGCGCTTGGGTGATCGCAAGGGATTGCTCCGCAGCTTCGATCAGTTCCGACGCGACGTGGATAATTCTGGCATGATCGCGGGACTCGATTCTTTCAATGAGCAAGCGTTTGACGTGCTCACTTCGAACCGTTTATTAGAGGCGCTCGACGTTTCCAAGGAAGATCCTGCCATCCGCGAACGCTACGGCAAAGGCACAGAGAAAGAGCAAGGCGATGCGGCACCACGGTTGAACGAGCAATTTCTCATCGCACGTCGCCTTGTCGAAGCGGGCGCGCGGGTCGTGACGGTCAGCTACAGTTTCTGGGATTGGCATGGGAAAAATTTCAAATACGCCAAAGAGAACTTCCCAGATTTCGATCAAGCGCTCTCCGCGCTTATTGAGGACCTGCATCAGCGTGGCATGGCGGATGATACGACCGTGATTGCCTGGGGTGAATTTGGGCGCACGCCTACGATCAATAAAGACGGCGGTCGCGATCACTGGCCGCGCGTTTCGAATGCTCTGCTCGCCTGTGGCGGCATGAATACCGGCCAAGTCATCGGCACGACTGATCGGTTAGGCGGCGAAGCGTATGATCGTCCGGTACACTTCCAAGAAATGTTTGCCACGCTTTACAACAATGTGGGGATCAATGCCCAACAAACCACGCTGCCTGATCTCACAGGTCGCCCGCAGTACCTCGTCGACAGCAGTTATCAACCCCTTCCCGAAGTCAGCTAACGTGATCCGATTCCTCCTCTTCCTCTCATTAGCGACTGCCGTTCTGGCAGAACCTTATTCAGAACTTCGCATCCACACGGGGCGAGATGCCACGTTGTTAGGCCCCGACGCGAGCCAGCAACTGGTCGTCACAGCCACGCTTGAAGACGGCACCTTCAAGGATGTCACCCGCGAGGTGAAGTTTACCGCCGAGCCTGCGGATAAGGTGGCGATCGATGGCGTGGGCGAAGTCGTCCCCCGTATCAATGGAGACACTACCATCACGGCCAAGATCGGTGGGCTGCAAGCGACGACCCCGGTCAAGATCGCCGAAGTCGAGAAGGTCCAACCCATCAATTTCGCGAACGAGGTCGTGCCCTTGTTCACGAAATTCGGGTGCAATGGCGGCGGCTGCCACGGTAAGTCTGGCGGCCAGAACGGCTTCAAGCTTTCTTTGTTAGGCTTCGAACCCCTTGAGGACTACGACTACCTCATCAAGGAATCACGCGGCCGTCGACTCTTTCCCGCCGCTCCTCACCACAGCCTTCTCTTGCGCAAGGGAACGGGCGAACTCCCACACGGCGGCGGCTCACGTATCGAGAAGGCATCCCCGGAATATCAAACGATCGTCCGCTGGATCGAACAAGGCATGCCGTATGGCAAAGACACAGATCCTGTCATTGAGCGTATCGAAGCCTTCCCACGCTCACAGATTGTCACACCGGGAGCGACTCAGCAGTTGCAAGTCACCGCCAGGTATAGCGATAGCACGACTCGCGATGTCACTCGGGTCGTGCAGTACGAGTCAAACCAGAAAGACATGGCTGAGGTCAGTGCCAGTGGACTCGTCACCATGGGCAATCAAACAGGCGACATCGCGGTGATGATCCGCATGGGTGAACTTGTCGATGTGTTCCGCGCGACCATTCCGTTAGGCGCCCCTGTGGATTCGCTACCCCCGGTGAAGAACTTCATCGATGAACGCATCTATGAGAAGCTGGTCACCCTCGGCCTCCCTCCGTCTGAACCTTGCGATGATGCCACTTTCCTCCGTCGCGTCACGCTCGACATCGCCGGGCGGTTGCCTGCGCCCGATGAAGCACGTGCCTTCATGGCCAGCACAGCCCCGAACAAGCGCGCGCTTTGGATCAATGATCTGTTAGACACTGGCGAATACGCCGATTATTTCGCCAATAAGTGGAGCGCCATTCTACGAAACAAGCGCAGCAAAGCCTCGGACAAACGCGGCAACTACGCTTTCCACGCCTGGGTCCGCCAGAGCCTGCACGAGAACAAGCCTTTTGACCAATTCGTCGGTCAGCTCGTTTCCGCCACAGGCGAGATTGGCCACAACCCAGCCGTGGCCTGGTTCCGCGCTGTGAACAAACGCGAGGAACAGCTCCAAGATGTGGCTCAAGTCTTCCTTGGCGTGCGTCTGCAATGTGCTCAATGCCACCATCATCCCTATGAGAAATGGAGCCAGAAAGACTACTACGGCTTCTCCGCCTTCTTCTCTCAAGTGGGCAAGAAGCCCGGCCTCCAACCTGGCGAACAAATGATCTTCCACCGCACGGGCGAAGCTTCCGCCGAGCATCCCAAGACGAAAGAGAAGATCAAGCCTTCTCCCCTTGGTTCTCCAACCTTGGCCTTGGAATCCGATCAAGATCCCCGCGCAGAACTCGCGAAATGGATGGGCGCGAAAGACAATCCTTTCCTCGCACGGATGCTAGTCAACCGTTACTGGAAGCACTTCTTCGGTCGTGCCCTCGTCGAACCTGAGGACGACATGCGCGTGACGAACCCGGCGACCAATCCCGATCTACTCAACGCGCTCGCAGATCACTTCATCGCCAGTGACTTCGATCTCAAGGAGATCGTCCGCACCATCTGCAATTCACAGACCTACCAACTCAGTGCCTTGCCCAATGCGCACAATGAGAAAGACAAGCAGAACTACTCACGATTCTACCCACGCCGACTCACCGCCGAAGTCTTGTTAGACGCCATCGACAATCTCACCAACGTCCCCACATCATTTCCTGGCCAACCCATCTCGACGCGCGCGGTGCAACTGCCAGACGACAGTTTCAATTCCGGCTCCTATTTCCTCACCGTCTTCGGGCGACCTGAGATGGACAGCGCGTGTGAATGCGAGCGCACCCAAGACGCGAACCTTGCACAAAGCCTTCATTTGCTAAACTCGAAAGGCATCCAGGACAAACTTGCTCATGCCGATGGCCGCGCCGTCGCCCTCACCAAAGACACGTCACACACCGTCGATCAGAAGATAGAGGATCTCTATCTCCGCGCCTATGCCCGCGCGCCAAAACAAGAAGAACTCGCCATCGCCAGCGGCTATTTGGAAAAGAAACTCGCAGCAGTGACAGAAGAAGAGAAACGGCCCGAGATCGAACAGCAGGCCTACGAAGACATGCTATGGGCATTGGTGAATACCAAAGAATTCCTCTTCAACCACTAAGAAGAGATTGTCCCCAGGCCTACGGGCATCTCCAAGTGGGGAAACCTGCAGAGTCCAATAGACCTAGGAACGCGTAGTTAGAACATTACTATGGGTTGCCGAGGCGACTTCGTAAACTTCGCGTAACCCGCGATTAGACTTAGGGTTTTCCCTACCTTATACCAGAATTGGCACTCAAACGTATTCTGTGTGTCTCCGTGTAGGGAAAGTTCCCACAAGGCACATTGATTTATTACCCACCTTGAGCACTTAGGCTTGCCTAGCCTTCACCTGATCGTAGTTTGATTTGTGGTGACTACCTCTAATCATACTATCATTGTCGTTGATGATTACAAGATCGTCTCCGAAGCTGTGGCAACGCGTTTGGCTGCTGAGGACGACTTTGATGTGTTGGTTACCGCTTCGACGGCGCTGGAAGCCAAACAATGGATAGACCAGCACCGCCCCAATGTCGTCCTCACAGACTATATCTTACCAGATCGGACTTGTCTGGATTTAATGAAAGAATCCCAGGCCATCGATTCCTGTTTCTCTCCATGCACGGCGAGCATCTCTTCGCTGAGCGCGTTCTCCGAGCTGGTGGCCTTGGCTACCTCATGAAAAGTGTCGGTGGTGAGGAGATCGTCTACGCAGTTAGGCTGGTCTTGAAAGGCGAGATCGCCGTGAGCAACGACGTCACCCCACGCATCATGCATTCACTTTCCACAGGAACGAAATCTCAATTTCCCCTGCAGTCTCTCTCGGATAGAGAGCTCGAAGTATTCATTGCCATTGGGCAGGAGAAAGCAACCAAGTGTTGTTCCGTGCCACTCCAGACCGTGTGAACGGGGCATCTCAGAGGCACTTAAGGCCGTAGATCTTGTTCCACGGGAAACGATGACTCTCCTGCGATTCTCGTCCCGCGAAAAAAATGAGAAAACG
>JBLHHN010000307.1:0-7906 GCA_047616785.1 Verrucomicrobiales bacterium | reverse complement strand
AAGCTAGCAGAAATGCGTAAAGAGCAGGCAGAGAGGCGAGAAAGAGAAGCCCGAGACGAAGCAGCCTAGAAACAAGATCGGCTGTCGATCAGACACCCTCGAGAAGAAAACCTTCAGCGACACAGGCTGGAGCGGGAGACTCATGCGAGCGTCCCAATAAAAAGCTTCGAAAGGACAGTACTAACGATGTTATTACTCGAATTTCAGCTCCACCGGAGCTGAAAAGTCACCATCCAACTGAACTGGCTGACGAAACCGGAACGCTCCATCAGAGAAAAGCGTTTCTGGGACAGGCCCTAAGTAGGCCTAGCGACTGGCGATCATTTCCGTCAGCTGCTTGGTCGCGATGCCAATCGGGCGGTCTAGCGGAATGCCAGCGCAGGTGAGTAGGGTGCTGAGCAGGTCGCCTTGATTGCCTTGGGTGTCGGTGAGGTATTGTCCGGTGTTGATGGAACCGCCCCCCCTTCCGGCCACGATGAAAGGAAGATTCTTCCTCGAGTGGTCGCTCCCGTCCTCCAGGCCCGAACCCCACATCATGATGCAATTATCAAGCAGGGTGCCATCGCCTTCCCGCAGGCTGGCCATCTTGTTCACCATGTAGGCGAATTGGTCGACGTTGAACTTGGTGATAGCAGCGACTTTACGAATCTTGTCAGTGTCTTTGTTATTGTGATGAGTTTGTGAGTGATGCTCGTCGTTGAATCCAAGTTCCGGGTAGGAAACGCCGTTCGGCAAGGAGCCGATGTAGGTGCTGACGCGAGTGGTATCGGTCTGGAAGGCCAGCACGTTGAGGTCGCACATCACCTGCATATACTCGCTGCGTTTGTCCCCATCGGGTATTTTGATCTCGATAGGTGGTGAATCCGAGGCGTTGCGTTTGCTCGTGCGAACTCCGGCCTTTTCCAAAGCGGCTTCTTTCTGGCGATATTCGATGGCAGCGATCCGGCGTTCGACGGAACGCACGCTGTCCAAATACTCGTCCAGCTTGTGTTGATCGTTCTGGGGCAATGTCTTGCGTAGGTCGCGAGCGCCTCCGATGACGAGGTCTAGCATTTGACGATCCAGTGGGCCTGTCTGACCGAGTTGTCCGGGTTTGTCGAACTTTCCAAAGAGCCGATTGAGGACACTGCGAGGATTGGTCTCAGCGGGGACAGGTTGAGTGGGCGAACGATAACTGCAGTAGTTGTAATAGCCCTCGTGCAGGCCCTCCTGGTTCTCCTTGTGCGTCTGTGGCATGGTCGCCAGTTCCAAGGATGGCAATGATGTGAGGGCGCCGACGTAGTTGGCGGCAATCTGATCGGCGGAGATGGCGATGTTGATCCGATTCCGGGTGGCCGCATCCGGCAGGATCCCTGTGAGCCAGGTGGACAATTCGAGCGCATGTGGCGCGCCATTGAAAGGAGAGATTGGGACGCCCGAGATTCCCTTCATCAAAAGGCACCGGTCTAGCACTGCACGCAAAGACTCGAGGGCGGGCGGTGGTGATGACAGGAAACTCTCTGGACTCGTTGGCCAGAATTGATCCATGATGACTCCGTGAGGCATGTACATGAAACCGAGGCGAACCGGTGGTTTGAATGGCTTGCCCTTGTTCGTCTCTGCCCAGCCCATGGTATCCAAGAGTGGCAGTGCGAGTGAGGCGCCGGCGCCTTTCAGGAAGGTGCGACGATCATTTAAGAAGTTCGTTCTCATGGATTATTCTTGGAGTCTGCGGTGAGTGAACGGATAGCTGGTGACGATTTCACTGATGAGGGTCTGCATGCGGTAGCCATCATTCTCGATGGTTTCCATCAAGTGATCCACCACAATCTCGTCATAGCCTTCCAACTGGCGGCACAAGGCGTAGGCTAGGAGCTTCTCTGTCAGGTTCCGCGCGAGGTCGTACTTTCGTGCAGCGATGATGGCTTTCAGTTCATGGGGAGATGTGAAGTGTTCACCGCCCGGAAGTTCGCCTGCGGCATCGATGGCGCCTCCCGCATCGTCCTGCTCGCGCCAGCGCCCGATGGCATCGAAATTCTCGAGACCGAAGCCGATGGGATCGAGGATCTTGTGGCAATTTGCGCAGGTGGCATTGGTCTGATGCAGTTCCGTGCGCTGACGCAGTGTCAGGTTCTCGACTTCCGTTGGGTTCTGCTTTTCCAAGGCCGGAACGTTCGGCGGCGCAGGCGGCACATGTTCTCCTAGCACTTGCTCGAGTACCCAGACGCCGCGTTTAACGGGGCTGGTGCGATTGGGAAATGAGGTCGTCGCCAACACGCCTGGCATTCCCAGAATTCCTCCGCGATTGGCATCAGTTAGGGTGACCTTGCGCATCTCCGATCCGGTGACGCTTTGCTCCATGCCGTAGAGTGTGGCGAGCGCCCCGTTAAGGAAAGTGTAGTCGCTATCGACGAAACGCACGACGCTTTGGTTGCCACGCATGATGCTCTCAAAGAACAGTCGGACCTCATTGTACATGGAGAGGCGCATCTCGTTGGTCATTTGGGGAAATTTATCGGGGTCGAATGTCTTGGTTTCCAGATCCCCGACTCCCAACCACTGCGCGCCGAAGCCATCAAACAAAGCCCGCGAACGCTCGTGCTGGACCATGCGTTTCACCTGCGATTTCAGAACCGCCGGTTCGTGAAGTTTCCCACTGTCAGCCAAAGCGGATAGCTCAGCGTCGGGCATCGTTGACCACAAGAGATAGGATAGTCGAGATGCTAGTTGATGATCATCCAGGGAAACGATCGTGCGACCCGGTTCGACTTCACTGGCTGGAGTGATGTAGAGGAACTGGGGAGAAACCAGAACCGCTTTGAGCATCAGGCGGAGGGCTGCCGTGTAGGCGAGATCGTTCTCACGCGCCAGATCGAATACCTGCAACAGGACATCGAGTTCCCCTTCCGAAGGTGGCCGGCGATAGGCCTTTCTGGCGAGCGATCGGGCGACGTCTTTCGCGGCCGCGCGGAGATCCGTTCCTGGTGCTATCATTTCACCAAACAGGCGCTTCTGCACCTCCAGCTTCCACTCTTGATTCAACACCTCATTGGCGATCCCGAGAAATTGCTCGGACTGGAGCGGCGACAGCGCGTTCAGATAACCCTCACCGAACACTTCATCGGGCAACTCATCGGCGATGTCCGGATCGACACCGAAGAGGTCGTGCAGGGTATTGCCATACTCGACCTTTGTTAGACGTCGGATCACAAACAGACCGGGATCCTTCGGGCTGAGAAACTTGATCTTGCCAATCCATTCCTCAAACTTCTGGCGCTCTTCATCCGTCGGCAGCTTGTCCTCATCATCAGGAGGCATGTCATAGGCCTTCACATTGGCCAGCGCCTGCTTCCACTGCTGGCTGGACGCGGTATCGCCAGGACTCTTGAGCGCCGCCTCAAAGTTGAGCCCGCCTTTGCTTCGCCTGTTCCCGTGGCACTTGGTGCAGTAGTCCTTCACAAAGGGTGTGACGCCTTGCGCAAAGGCGTGTTTGGCGTCGGCCTGCAGCGCTGAGAATTCCGCATCCTCTTCGGCGAGAGGCACTTCACAGAACGTCAGCGCGGCGATCCCGTTTGCCCCCCTCAACAGCGTGTCTTGGCTCCACTCGATCTCCTTGAGATAGGTGATCGTTTTCGCTTTGGTCGCTTCCTTCAGTTTCAGTGTGAGGGTATTCCCGACGATGCTGCCCGAGGCGATCTTATCCTTTGCACCATCGAGATAGAATTGCCCCACCAACGAGTCATCCCAGACCACTGGTTGATCAAACTCCAGCGCGATCTTGTCTTTCGCGTCTCCGGTAAAGGACGCGCTCTGAAGATTGGCCGGCGTGATGTCAGCGGCGGGATCGTTGCCATAAAAGTCCCGCTCGAGCAGAGGCTGGATGAGCCGCGCGAACTCGGACCAGCCCTCAAGTGGATAGTGGCAGGGTCCACCTGGCTGAATGCCAAGCGTGGACATGACAGCCATGTTAGAGAAGAGCTTTGGAAGCGTGCGTTGCTTCTCGCGCAACCGGTCGCCCGAACCCTCGCGTCCGCCCATGCTGCACGAGTTTGGCCAGATTTGAAAAACGTAGTAGCGCTGAACGTTCGGGAAGTCTTGCTTCCAGCCGCCTGCCATTTCGACGAACAGCTGCTGGTAACTCTCCCATCCATAGCTTCCGGTCGGCCCGGCCGCGCCTTGGTCGTTCTCGCCTTGGTGCCACAGGATGCCGCGGATGCCGTGTGTCAGCTTTGCCTGCTGCACGCGCCAGAGCATGCGACCGTAGATGGTCGTGAGATCGGTCGGGTCTTCCAGGTTGCGCTGGTGCTGGTCGATGCGCGTTCCACCGGCGGCGGCGTTGACGATGAAGATGGGCATCTTCTGGCTCGTAACTAGCCGTTTCGCCAACTCCATCCCCCACCAACCCAGCTCCGCCTTTTCACCGTCCTGCACTTTCCACACTGGACGACACCAGAGATTGCCAGGATCGTCATTCGCGTTGCCTGGCGCACGTCCGTAACTGCGGATCCACTCGCTCGTCTCGGGCGGCGATTTCTCACCGGTGTCTGTGGCGAGCGCGTTTGATTGACCATCGATGAGGTAGGCATCACCGCAGACGAGATCGCCGACTGTCTCTAGCACTGTATTGCCCACTCCAAACTCCACTTTGTAGATGATCAGGCCCGGCTTGAGCTTGGTGGACAAGGCATAGGACTTGTCCGCGCCGACGTTCGCGGTCTCTGTCTTCACGAGTTGGTCGTCGGCATAGAGTTTGAGGAAAACTGAGTCATCTGCTTCCGTTAGAGTGCCTTTGTAATGGAGCGTGCCTTCGCCTTCGCCTTCGCCTTCCTCGTCTCTCGCGTAGAACTGGCCTTCAAGCGGTTTCTCTTCTTTCCCTGGCGTCCACATCACCCAGGCGTCGTTAGCCGGTTCCGTCACCTCGATGGTGACGCTCTGCGTGATCGCTTTCCCGCCGTTGCTGATCGTGGCCGTGACCGTGAGCTTCCCGCTGTTCTGCGCGCGTTTTAGAATGAGTTTGCCTTGTGCGATCTCTTTGATCACCGCGAACGGCCCCGCGCTCCACTCCGTCTTCAAATCGCTCGCGCCTGCCGCTTGCATCGCGCTCAAGTTCGTCATCTGCGACACCACTTCGATCGTCGACCGACCATCCCATTTCTTGGGCGCCGCGAGGGCGAAGACTGGATCCGGAATCGCCTCCTTGATCGAGATTGCGATGTCCTTCGTCCGCACCCCATCCGGATAAACGGCCTTGCATTGAAGCGATACTTCCTTATCACCCGTCACCCGTCCGGCCTCTAACGTGAAGGCGAATCGATCCACGGCCACAAGCGATTCCCCGTCTTCGTTATTCAACGTCCAATACAGTTTCAACGCACCCTCGGCTTTCGCGATAAAATCCACTCGTTGCCCTTCGTCGACGGTTGCCTTCTCAGGTGTCACCGCGAACGCATCACTCTTCACTAACGGACCGACCAATGTCTGCAGCGGCTTTTGATTCTCAAATTCAAGCCGCACCCAGTCCGCCGTCCGTGCCACGTTTGCAATGCGCACCTCGTCGAGATCGCCGATGAAATCGTAGTTGTGGTACCAACCTCCCAGCCACAGTCGCGACGGCGTTTTGATGTCCAACGTTGTCGTCGCTTCGGCATCGAGCCTGCCATTGATATAGAGACGACGCGGATCCTCACCGAAGACGTGCGTGACATGCACCCACTCGTTCATCGGCAAACGGCTCTCGCCTTTGATGTCTGAAAAGTCACTATCGATGTGCACTTGCGGCGGGCTTCGGAACTGCATCCTAACCTTGCTGCCACGTCCACCTCCCTCGTTTCCCCAGCCAATGATCGTCCCGTTCGGCTGCTCGGCGCGGAACCAAAGCGATGTCGTATGCGCGCTTCCACCCGACGGATAATTCGGAATTTCCTCCCCGCCAAAGACACCTGCTTTCCCCGGGAAATACCGCGCTTTCCCAATCATCCCAGCTGTCAGTGAGGTGCCTTTGTCCTCCGATTCCAGCGTGCCCACCTCATCCCTAACCACATCGCCGAGATGCCATACACTAACGTAGCCATTGGATTCGTTGAACACCGCCTTCCCATCTGACTCGTCTGCCGCGTCGGCCTTGCCCCATAACATTTGGATCATTTGCCGAGCGTTCCCTTTGATCGTCGGCACGCGCACCCAGATGCTCGCGGCACCCTCGGTCGCATTCCAATCTTCGATCTGATACTTCAGCGGCTCGCCTTCCGATGTGGCAAAGCGGACATCCTCGCCATCTGCTTTCGCCTGCCCGAAATCGAACCAATCTTTGTCGATCCGCACCAACACGGGAAAGCCCTCGATCACAACACCTTCCGGAAGATCCGCGCCGTGTGGCGTGGTGAGGATGGCGAGTTTGCCAGAGTGATTCCAGTCTTTGAAGGGTTCCTGCGCGCTGGTGACGAGCGGCAGGAGCAATGTCAGGATCAGCGAAGCGATTTGTTTCATAGAGCGATTCGTTTCTAAGGGGTGCGGTCTCTATTGGTAGGCCGAGGGCGGCTTCGGAATGACACCCAATGCCTCATAGTTGAAACCGCTTTCGAGCGGTTTGTACGTGCCGACGATGTCAACGCTCCCCGTCGCTGTGATGCCGGCTTCCATGCCCATCCCCCAATACGCGGCATTGACGATGAGCCTGCGCAGGCCGGGATTCTTGAGGTCATGGCCGCTGCCCATGGTGGAATGAAACACGCGGGCGCTTTTGTCCTTGCTAGTCTTCCAATTCTTGAACCACGCGACTGGCAGCGGCTCGAGCTCTTTATTCGGCGGATCGTCGTGGTTTCGCCCCGTGAGCGGCTGTCCCCAGACTAGGGCGGTACAACCCTCCGGCAGACTCGTTCCCTCTTTGTAAGTCCGGTAGACGTCGGACTTACCCCAGATGTCGCTCACGCCGACGAGGATGGGATGATCCTTCTGTTCCGGAACGAGGGTGCCGCGCGTGGAGTCGGCGTGCCAGCGCCCATGGTGGCCCATGAAGCTTCCCCCTAACACATCGTTGCCCCAGTTCACCTGCTTGCCGTTGATCTTGTAGGGCAGTGCGGCGTGAAAGCCGTGGTTGGCCGTGCGCAGCGCGATGATCGGTTTGCCAGAGTCGATGTACTTCACGATTCCTTCCCGCTCCGGCATGGGAAGCGTCAGCAGGCGCGCAAAGAAGATGACCAGATCCGCGGAGGCCAGCTGATCCAGTCCAGGAATGTGATGCTCTTTGAACTCCTTCCCTTTCTTGGGATAAACCGGCATCGTCGGATCCACTTCGCCCTTCTCATTGACCGCGAAGAGCACCGTGCAGTCGAATCCGTGATGCTTACTGAGAATCTTCGCCATCATGGGCATGGACTGCTCGCTGCGATATTCCTGATCCGCCGCGATCAAGACGATGCACTTGCCCCTGCCGGGGCCATCACCACCGGGGTAGTCCAGCCATAGCGGGCTGTCGGCGGCGTGACTATGAGCGAAGAGAACAAGGAGTGCGATGAAGCAAAGGAATTGGCGGAGCATTTTAGGCGTACGTTAGCGGTTCTTCTACTTTCCCTAATCGACGGCGGCGATGGCCTCTTCGATCAGCTTCTTGAGATCGTCCTCGTTCGGTGTTTTAGACGCGACCCCGTCTTTGGGAATCTCAAGTTTGGCGACCCACGCGGCCCCGTTGATCAGGCACTTGCGGAAGCTGTCGTTGGCGAGATTGCCATGCACATGCAGCCCGGTGAAGCCGAAGCCCCTGCAGCCGCCCGGGCGATCGTAAGCCCAGGCCAAGTGTTGCGGTTTGCCCTCTTTCACCGCCTGGAAAACATCGGCGTTGTCACCACGATCCGATTTTTCCTCTTTGACTGTGGCGATCGGTGCCACCGCCGAAAGAACAGGCGTGACGCCCTTAATTTCGTCCTTGAAG
>JBLHHN010000306.1:0-7945 GCA_047616785.1 Verrucomicrobiales bacterium | reverse complement strand
AGAAGAAGCGAAGACCGAAAAGTTACGGATGGTTGCAAAAACCCAGGCACAGCTATTTCGAGCATTTCCGAGATGAAAACCCGCCTAGAAAAATCCTCGATGAAGCCTCTTAAACTGGTGCCATTCCCGTTAGGAGTAGGTTGAAAACACACTAAGAGGCTAATGAGAGCGCACACGGAAGACGAGAAGCGGCCACAGCCCAACGTGATCAAGACTGACGCCATCACAACCCCAGGACCAGCACTCTCCCGATAAGCAGCCGCCAGAACCAACCGCTACTGGGCACCCCCTCGTCATTCGTCAACCTCACCAAGTACGCCACAGGCATTCAGAAGAGATCCTCGTGCCCATCTTCCTAACAAAAGTGGACACCGAACCTTTGAGGGTATACCTAAGCAACGAACACCCCCGTCACTGCAATGGCTGCCACAATGACCAACAGTGGCAACTTGAGCCCACGCAAAGCAAAGAAACCCAAGAGGGTAATGGCAAAGTGTGTGGGCGTTTGAACGGCACTGAGAAACACCGGGTTATAGAACGCCGCCAACAGAAGTCCAACCACGGCAGCATTGAGCCCACACACCGCCCCCGCGAGTTTTGGGCGTTGGGCCAGGCTCTCCCAAGCATCGCTCAAGGCGACCACGAGCAGAAACCCTGGCAGAAAGACGCCTATCGTTGCCACAAGAGCGCCTAGCCAAGGCCCCGTGGGCGTGAGTTCGGCTCCGAGAAAACCCGCCAAGCAGAACATCGGCCCCGGCACCGCTTGCGCGGCGGCATATCCGAGAAGAAAGCGATCCGGTGAGACGGCTTCGCTGTAGCCGTTCTGTAGGAGTGGTAGGACGACGTGCCCACCGCCGAAGACCAAGCTGCCCGCGCGGAAGAAGCCCCCAAAGAGCCCCGTGAACGAGCCTAAAGAGACGGCAAATATGATTCCAAATGTAATGAGTGCGCCCCAGCGGATCTTGCCCTGAGTCGTGATCGGCGTGGCTTCCTTCGTCGCCTTCAGGAAAGAGGCGCCAATGAGAGCAGAGACGATCAAGGCACCGAATTGGACCATGAGATTTGGAAATGTTAACAAAGCCGTCGCCGTGACGACACAGAGCGCCATCGGGAGTCGGGTCTGACAGAAGTTTCGAAACATGCCCAGGGTCGCATCGGCCACCACCACCACCGCGAGCCATTTCAATCCTCGCACCACCCCATCAAACCATGGAGGCATGTTTCCTTGTGACGTAGCGGTGGCCAAGGCCACGATCAGGAGGAAGGACGGCAAGGTGAAGCCAATGAACGCGAGCACGCCACCAAGCACGCCACCACGTCGGCAACCAATGGCGAAGCCTAACTGACTGGAGGCTGGGCCTGGCAGAAACTGACAAAGCGCCAACAGCCGTGCGTAGGTCGAGTCATCGAGCCATTTCTCCTTCTCGACAAAAGCCTTCCGAAAGTAACCGACATGCGCCGCCGGCCCGCCGAAACTGGCGCAACCCAGGGCGAGAAACCGCCAGAGGATCTCGAGATGCTTCATCAAGCGAGTTTGCCTAACAAGCGATCCAGTGAATCGGAAGTCTGGTAGATGAGCGCCTCGGGATAGTGTTGGTAAGGATGGAAATATTCAAACGTCAGATAACCCTCATAGCCAGCCGTTTCGAGCGCCTCCATGACGGCGGGCCAATTGGTCGTGCCATCGAGTAGAGGACGGAAACACTCGAGCGAGTGATCCGTTCCTTTCTTAGTGAACTCTTTCAGATGCACATTCTTCGTCCGCTTGCCCAGGATACGGGCCCAGTGCTCGGGAAACTGGTACTCCATGATGTTGCCCGTGTCGAAATGAACTCTGACATGATCGCTATCGAACCCGTCGACGAACGCGTTCATTTCCATCGGGGTCATGAGATAGCCATTGAAGAAGATGTTCTCGATATTCACATAAACACCTAACTTCTCGGCCTGAGGCACTAGCGTGCGGATGGCTTCCTTGGCCCGCTGATCGCAAATGTCGTTTGCGACCGGTTCATGATCATCACGCCAAGGAATGTGAACGGCGCCGGGCACCACAAGGAGATTCTCCGTTCCGAGATCGTGGGCCGCTTGAGTCATCTTCTGAGCCAACTCCAAACCACGAGCCCGCTTCACGGGGTCATTGCTAGACAGTGGGTAGGGCCAGAAGAGAAATGAGCATAGCCCGCTAATCGCGATGCCAATGTCGTCCGCCATCTTGCGGATCGCTTGGAACTCTTTGGTGCCAGCCTTCGGTGAGAGATCGCTTTCGAGATCGTAGTTCAATTCGATGCCATCGAATCCTGCGTCTTTCGCCAACTGAAGGCATTCCTTCAGACTCATCCGATCGGGATAGGGGAAGGCCCAGAGATTGATCGATTTCTTCATCTTGTAGCGCTTGGGCGAGGCTTTACGTTCATCGTTAGAAGCAGCGCTAGGCTCATCGGCGCCCGTGGCGACCGTCGTGGCGAGCGCCGTGACACCGGAGAGAGTTGCCATAGACTTGAGCGCTGCGCGCCGGTCGAGGGAGCCACAGAAGGAGGCGGGACGAGGGAAATCTTGGTTCATGGTGGAGATGTAGCATGTTGGCGGGCAGTCTTGAAGGAAAAGTGCATCGAAAGCGTTTTGACAAGCGCTCTGGCAGATCATACACCAGATGAAACTCAATCAACGACTCCTATGAAAAACGTCCGCCGCCTTCTTCCCCTTACCCTTCTTGTAGGGGTGTTAGCCTCGTCATTGTGGATGGGCCAAGCTGCCAAAGATGATGCCGCCGGCAAGGTCTTCAAAGTTCTGCTGATCGATGGCCAGAACAACCACAAGTGGCCAGAGACCTCGCCGGTGTTGAAGCATGCGTTGGAGAGCAGTGGCCGGTTTCAGGTCGACATTTCGACCAGCCCTGCCAAAGGCGCGAAAGAAGGGTGGGACGCATGGCGACCTGCATTCAACGATTACGATGCCGTGCTGAGCAATTACAACGGTGAACTTTGGCCAGAGCCGGTGAAGGATTCCTTTGAGTCTTATGTGAAGGACGGTGGTGCGTTTGTGGTGGTGCATGCAGCTGATAATTCATTTCCTGGATGGCGTGAGTACAATGAGATGATCGGTCTTGGAGGCTGGGGAGCGCGCACGGAAGCGAACGGTCCCTACGTCTACTACAAAGATGGTGAACTGGTCAGAGACACTTCGCCTGGGCGTGGTGGGTCCCATGGCAAGCAGTGGGAATTCAATGTCGATGTCGTGGATGCGGAGCACCCCATCACCAAGGGCATGCCGAAGACTTGGAAGCACGCCAAAGATGAACTCTACTCCGAATTGCGCGGACCCGCCACCAACATGAAGGTGCTCGCCACGTCCCCTAGCAGAAAGACAGAACGTGACGAGCCAATGATCATGGTGTTGGACTACGGCAAAGGCCGAGTCTTCCACACGCCGATGGGGCACGCGGCCTACTCCATGCGTTGCGCCGGGTTCTACACGACGCTACAGCGTGGCGCGGAATGGGCCATTACAGGCAACGTGACCATTCCGGTTCCTGACAATTTCCCGAAGGCGGAGGCATTGTCTCCGATAGAGGCTCCGTAGATTCCGCCTTGAGAGTCTGGTGGTGGACAGCAATAGGCAATCGCGCATCGCCGCCATTCCTGGAATAGTACCTATATTCCAGCCCCAATCTTTCTGCCAAATTCCGTGTCGAACAAATGATTTGAAATTCAGCCGATTGAGGTGGCAATGGAAGGTCCGAGTGGACACGCTCTGCGGAGAAAGATATCGCATTGATGATGAAGTTCAGATTCTCTATTCTTGTTTTCACCACAGTGTGGTGCGGAAGTGCTTTGGCCGAGGACGACCACGTGTTTCCGTGGAAACGCTTTGAGGTGAATGGGCATCGGGCCTTTGTCATCTTGCCCACAGAAGAGAAGCGTTCGGAGGAGATTCCTTGGGTCTTCTATGCACCGACGTTTGATGGATCACTGCCCAGCGAGAAGGACGAAGGTTGGATGATCTCGCTATTTCTGGATCATGGCATTGCTGTGGCTGGGGTGGATGTTGGAGAATCGTACGGCAGCCCTGCAGGGCGAGCGATTTACACGGCGCTCTACGATGTCTTAGTCAAAGACTATTCATTTGCTGCAAAAGCTTCATTGCTAGCCCGCAGTCGAGGGGGATTGATGCTCTACAATTGGGCGGCTGAGAATCCCCAGAAAGTGCGGTGCATTGCGGGCATTTATCCGGCGTGCAATCTCACGAGTTATCCTGGCTTGGCGAAAGCGTGTGGGGCCTATGGCCTGACGGAGGATGGCTTGAAGGAGACGCGGCATGAGCACAATCCGATCGATCGGCTGCGCCCTTTGGCGGAGGCGGGTGTGCCGATCTATCATATTCATGGTGATGTGGACACGGTGGTGCCTCTTGAAGAGAATTCTGGGCTGGTGGCTAAGCGCTATCGCGAACTCGGTGGCGCAATGACACTGGAGGTTCCGAAAGGTCAGGGACACAACATGTGGCGTGGGTTCTTTGAATGTCAGGGGTTGGTCGACTTCGTGATTCAGGAATCCAAGACCCCACCGAACATCTTGTTTATTCTGATCGATGATCTCGGATGGATGGATCTGCATGTGCAGGGCAATGACGCGGTGCACACGCCTAACATCGATCGATTGGCCAGCGAGGGCATGCGATTCACCGACAACTATGCGGCAGCGCCTGTTTGTTCGCCGACGAGAGCAGCGATCCTCACCGGCTTGTCACCGGCGAGGCTGGCCATCACCAATCATCTTCCGGATCAGGCGCGGTTCACGCCGGACAATCCGACGCTCCTTCCTGCTAAGACGCGCGAGCACTTGCCATTGGCTCATACGACGATCGCTGAGCGGCTGAAGGCGAATGGTTATGCGACGGGATTCCTTGGCAAATGGCACCTCAGCGGGCCGGGGAAGGGGACAGCCGAGTTTGAGCCGACCGCGCAAGGCTTCGATTTCAATGTGGGTGGTTGTGGCTACGGTGGACCACCGACGTTCTTTGATCCTTATCGGATTCCTCATCTGCCGTCGCGACGTGAGGGAGATTATCTGCCAGAGCGTCTTGCCGATGAGGCCATTGATTTCATGAAGACACAGTTGGAAGCGAAGAATCCGTTCATGCTCTTTCTATGGAACTACACGGTGCACTGGCCGATGGAAGCGCCTGAGAGTTTGCTTGAGAAGTATGCCAATCATAAGGGGCCGGGTCTGAACGATTCTCGTTATGGAGCGATGATTGAAGCGATGGACAGCTCCATTGGACGCGTGCTCACGTCCTTGGATGAAATGGGGTTGCGTGAGGATACTCTGGTCATCTTCACTTCCGACAACGGTGGATTCGATGGTGTGGCAGACAATCGCCCGCTTCGTGAGAGCAAAGGGTATCTCTATGAAGGTGGGATTCGCGTGCCGCTGATGGTGCGCTGGCCAGGCGTGGTCCAGCCGGAAAGTGTCTCTAACGTTCCGGTCACGAGCATGGATTTCTACCCCACGCTGCTACAAGCGGCGGGGCTATCGGCACCTGATTCGCTTGATGGTGAGAGCCTCCTTCCGGTTCTTCGTCAGAACGGTGACTTGAAACGGGATGCCCTCTACTTTCATTATCCGAATTACGCCTTCCATCGCTCCAATCGGTTGGGCGGCGCGATTCGGAAAGGAGCTTTCAAGCTGATCGAGAACTTTGATGACGGCTCGGTGGAGCTGTACGATTTGGAGAAGGATCTTGAAGAAACAAAGAACCTTGCAGAAGCTCAACCGGAAAGGGCGGCCCAGATGGTCAAGCAATTGCGAGATTGGCGGAAAGAGAGCGGTGCTCGCATGCCAGTCACACCGTGAGTTCACTTGCCTTCTTCAGAGTGGCGACCGATTTCGTTCTTCGCTTCTGCTTCGTCTAAGATTTGAGGGTAAGGATAGTCGAATCCTAACAGCTGTTTGAGAATAGGCGTGGCTTCCTTGATCACGTCCGCTCGGACGCCGCGTTGCTGATCTTCCATCGGCTTGACGAACTTGGGAAGGTACTGAATGAGGATGCCGGTGCGGTCAGAATCACTGTGGTTTGGCATGGCACAATGCCAGGTCAATCCGTAGAACAGCGCCACGTCACCGGCTTTGCCCGTCATGCGCTCGGCATCGCGATAGAAGCGTTTCTCGCCATCTTCATCGGGGTAAACACAGTCGCCCTGCGAACCTGGTAGCACGGCGGTGGCCCCGTTCTCTTCTGTGAAATCGTCTAACAAGACTGTGGCCTGACAATTCAGCGGAAAACTAGCATTGATGTTTGTGGGGAAGCTCTGACGTTTGTGCAGGTCCCAGTAAGGATAGTCCACGTGCGGTTCCTGGCCGGGACCTCCGGGTAGGATGCGGTTGGCAGCGATCGATCCCAAACAGAATTCGCCTCCAAGGAAGGCGCCGACGATCTCGATCAACGTTGGATGCTGCACCATCTTCACAAAGACATCGCCCTTGTTGAGCAAGTTCCACACGCGTCGTTGGAGATTGACCTTATCCTCGTGCGCGCCGTGAAAATGGGTGATCTTCTGATCTTCGGAATCGGAGTGGTGGAGAATGATCTCACGCGCTTCGCGAATATCATCGGGTGAGAAAAGTTGGGGCAGAATGAGGTAGCCTTTGCCTGTCATCATCTCGGTGACGGATGCCTCGGTGGATAAATTTGCCATGGTTGTTAGGAAAATGGATTGAACGTGATCTTGGCAAGCTCAAATGAAACGATAAGCTGGACATGAGATCCAGACGTCGGAAAGATCTCGGATATGCAGACACGGCAATTGGGCAAGACGGACCTTGAGCTTTCAGTCATCGGCTTGGGAACCTGGGCCATCGGTGGCGGAGGCTGGGCCTTTGGATGGGGCGATCAAGATGATGACGAATCTGTGGAGACCATTCATGAGGCTCTTGAGCAAGGCGTGAACTGGGTCGACACTGCGCCCGTCTATGGCTACGGCCATTCCGAAGAAGTGGTGGGTCGCGCGCTGAAAGAATGGGGAGAGACGGTCATCGTGGCCACGAAATGCGGTCGATTGCCCAATCCGGAAGGACGTCCGATCCCGTGCATCAAACGCGACAGCGTGATACGCGAATGCGAGGATTCACTCCGTCGGCTAGGTGTCGAAACGATCGATCTTTATCAAATGCACTGGCCACAGCCTGAAGAGGACGTGGATGAAGCTTTTCAGGCGATGCTAGACTTGAAGACGCAAGGCAAAATTCGTTGGGCGGGTGTTTCCAACTACTCCGCCAGTCAGTTGGAGCGCATTTCGAAACTCGGACAGGTCGCTTCTCTCCAGCCACCCTACAGTATTCTCAATCGTGGCGTCGAAGTCGATGAATTGCCCTGGTGTCGCGCGAATGACTGCGGCGTGATTGTCTACAGTCCGATGCAATGTGGGCTTTTGACAGGCAAAGTGACGAAGGCATGGTTGGATGAGCTTCCCGAAGACGATTGGCGTAAGACGAAGAACCCTTTCTTTCAAGAACCTACTCTCAGCGGCCATCTGGAATTGGTAAAGAGCCTGCAAGCGATTGCCGAGCGAAGTGGCCATACGGTGGGTCAGCTCGCGGTGGCCTGGGCGCTTCGTTCCTCAGATGTCACGGCAGCGATCGTAGGGGCCCGTCGTCCGGGGCAGATCTCGGAGATTCTACCGGCTGGGGATTGGTCCTTGGATGAGGGCATTCTGAGCGAGCTTGGCGAGTTCGTCGCTTAGTTGCTGATTTGTTAGAGTTGGGTATCCCTTGGTGGAAAGCGTGCCATTCTTCAATCACGGCGATGACGGCGCATCGCTCTCGTGCGCCGTCAAGCAGCACAACCCCGCTGGGTGGGAGACCCAGCACAACACAAACCATGAAGAAAGTTGATAACTCAAGCGTAACTGCGTCGCCAAGAGGCGGGGTGGGAAGCAACGTGAAGA
>JBLHHN010000305.1:0-7969 GCA_047616785.1 Verrucomicrobiales bacterium | reverse complement strand
CGAGATCGGCCTGAAATATGCCATCAAAGTCGCGCATCACTACGAATGAAGCCAGCGAAAATCATTTGCAAAATGATAGTCGCCGCTCAACAGCAGCATCGACGGGTTTTCGGAGGTACCCCATAGAATCGGCTCACGAAATGCACGAGTCGGTCATCCAAATCATTCTCATTCTCAGTCTGACTCGCCCATCGATTCAATCGGCGCATCAAGATCCGTCGTAGCATCCAGAAGACAACGATGCACACGCCAACAATCACGACGCTCTTCAAGAAAGGCGTCAGACTGGACCATCGCAGGGCAATCAATTCAAGAATGGCCATAATTATGTAACCCTGTCGTAAAACGCGAGAGAATCTTTGCTCGGTTTTCTCTCTAAGGACTGACACCTTCTCTCTCAATTCATGACCAACCCGACACCAACCACGCTCGCTTGGATCACAGTAGCGCTCACCCTCTGTTCCACCTCATTTGCCGACGACAAAGAACCCGTCCGCGTCTTCATCTTCGCCGGTCAATCCAACATGGTGGGCTCCGATTCCAAGGTCGAAGACATCAAACGCTTCCCTCCCTTCGTGGGATTGGAAGCCCCCCAAGCGAAGGTGAGATTCTCGTACACTATCGGCCGGGAAGACAAGATGACGTCGAAAGGCTGGATCGATCTGCAGCCAGTGAACAACACCGTGGGCCCGGAGCTGAGCTTTGCCCGCAAGGTCTCGCGGCACATCGACGCTCCTATTGCGATCATCAAATGCGCGGCAGGCGGCACCCACTTGGGCGGCGACTGGAATCCTGACAAACCCACTGGATTCAAAATGTACCCGCTCGCATTATCCTTGATCCGTTCTTCACTGGCCAAGTTAGATGCTCAGAAGATCCCCTACCGCATCGAGGGAGTCATGTGGCACCAGGGCGAGAACGACATGTTTGAGAAAGACTACATGCTCAACTACGGAGCAAATCTGGCCAATTTATTAACCAAATGGCGTCGAGACCTCGCCACGCCGGATCTGAAATTCTACATCGGCGAGCTGTGCACGAAGACAATCTGGGGCATGGATCTCCGGCCACGAATGTACGCGATCAGCCAAGGTCAAAAGGCCGTCACCGAAGCGGATCCGCTCGCGGAATTCATCCCGACAGCTCACATCGGTGTCGAGATTGGTGGCGGTGTCGGCTTGCACTATCACTACGGCACCTTGGGCCAGCTTGAACACGGGGTGAACTATGCCGACGCCTACTTGCGGACTATCGGAAAGTTGCCACAGACCTCACGGCCTCTCAAGAAATGGCCGTATGGAAAAGGAAGCAAGGTGAAACTGTTCGTCCTCGCCGGCCATCGCAACATGGAAGGCGAACGCGCCTTTACTCAAGAACTGAATCCAGCGCTTCTCGCAGACGATCAAGCCATCGCTTACAAATACAGCATCGGTGGCGGCACCAAGGTCTCTGACGGCTGGGAGCCACTCGGTCCCGCGGGTCTCTATGACAATTTCGGCCCCGAAATCAGCTTGGCGAGAGCACTCAAAGAGAGTGACACTCGCAACATCGCCATCGCCAAATTCACCCACAGTGGCTCGCAGATCATCGACTGGACGCCCGAAGGTAGCATGGCCAGGTCCCGCAACCTTTACCCCAAGTTCATCACGTTCATCAAGGACTCCATCAAAGAACTTGAAGCCAAAGGCCACCAAGTCGAACTCACTGGCGTCTTCTATCATCTTGGTGAAAACGACATGTCTTTTTCACCTTACCGCAAAGAGGCTTCCGAGCGCTTGCAATCAATCATCGCACAAAGCCGAGTGGAGCTGTCACGGCCCGCTCTGAAATGGTTTGTCAGCCAGCAGCCACCGACCGACGACAAGGACGTGAACAAGATCGATGTCACCACAGCGCTAGAGAAAGTCGCTGCTTCCGATGAGAATCTCATTCACCTCAAAGCCTTCGACTTGCCGGTGCAGGTCAAGAAACTTGTGCTCGATACCGCTGGCGTCGTCCACCTCGGCGAAGTCCTAGCTGAGGGCTATTTGACGGGCCGTTAGTTTCTCCAGCCCTGACAGAGTTCCTTCCAGGCATCACGCACCGAAAGGCCGCTCCATTCAGCCAATACGAGCCCGAGGATCAGACCAAAGGTCATCTTCACGGCCTGCACGTGCCAGAAGAGAATCAGCCCGCTCCAGAAGGCGACGAGCCCCACAAGAAAAAGGCCGAAACGGACGGCAAAGGACCACTGATGCACCCCAAGGAATCCCGGTTCTCCCATGATTTGCATCTTACGACGCGCTTCGGCATCTGTCAGAAACTCATACCCCTTGGCCACAGGCCAGAGCCAAACGGCCCAAAGCCCTAGTAGGATGATGGCGGGCAAGAACAACACAAGCGCGAGTGGACCTAACAAGAGCCAACGCCCCGGACGCTTTCCACCCCATCGCCCCACGCGTTTCAAAGATGGACCGATCAGCCAAGGCCATTGCAAGCAGCGGAGGAAGCGATCCTGTCTCTGGATCGACTTGGCAAGGAAGTCGCGAGAGAGTTTCTCCTTCGGGTCGAGATCGACAGCGGTGGCAAAGTGTCTGGCCGCCTGCTCGTAGTCACCAAGCTCCTGACAGTACACCAACCCCAAATTGTGATGCAATGCGGCGTTCTCTGGATCCATGACTAACAGTTCCACCAGAGCCTTCACCTGATCGTCAGGATCCCATTTGGTCCCGTCCTCACACTCGGCT
Organism: Verrucomicrobiales bacterium; assembly: GCA_047616785.1. Classification (GTDB taxonomy): domain Bacteria; phylum Verrucomicrobiota; class Verrucomicrobiia; order Verrucomicrobiales; family DEV007; genus JAACDM01. The sequence continues at coordinate 5,243 of JBLHHN010000305.1, read as the reverse complement.
TCGGCCAGTGCCAGGATATTCGCGGCGCTTGGATCATCCGGCGCCAATTCACAAGCGCGTTCCGCACGTTCGCGAGCTTTTCGGAAATGGCCTTCACGGTAACTGATCCAGCCTAACTGCTTCCAATACGAAGCGTCGTAAGCATTGAAGGAAAGCGCGCGTTCCGCAGATTCCTCAGCGCGACGCGGGAACCCACGCTCGTGCCAATAGCGAGACATGTGATAATGCGTGTCGGCGTCTTCAGGATCCTCCCGCATGGCCGCTTCCAAATGGAGCCCCGCCGTGGAGAGATCCTCCATGGCCAAGGCCGCAACCCCCGCAAGTTGGTGCACTTCAGGATCATCAGGCGTGCTCTCCAGCGTGTGGCGACACATCCCCAGGGCCTTCTCGTACATGCGCAAATCTAACAGGCACCGAATCGCGTCCGTGGGCTTCCCGAGAGGCGCGGCGCGTTCATTGCGGTCCTGACCCGAGACATTCACCAACAACAAATAGGATAGAATTAGCCCCATGCGAGCGCGGATTCAGAGGAGAAGGAGTGAGTGATCGGTGCTTTACACAGACACCAGAGCTCATACCATCGATTCAACCCTATGAACCGCACTCATTTCCAACTCCTCGTAGCCGCCGCGCTCCTCGTAGGCTGCTCCAAAGAAGACAATAGCCAACCGACCACGATCACCGGCGAGGGCTCATCCAAAGGCGTCATCGCCTACTCCACGCTGACGTCGAACAATCCGTTCTTCAATGTCATCTCGGCCAACTTGGAAGCAGAAGCCAATGCTGCTGGCTACGACGTCCAAGTCGTCAGCGGCGACGAAGATGCGAAGAAGCAAAGTGATCAGATCAAGGACTTCATTGCGCAGAAAGTGGCTGCCATTGTCCTCAACCCCTGCGATAGCAAATCCATCGGGCCAGCGATCGAAGAAGCGAACCGCGCAGGCATTCCGGTCTTCACCTGCGATATCAAATGTCTCGCCCCTCAGGCCAAAGTCGTGTCTCACATTGCTACTGACAATCTCCAGGGAGGACGTATGGCCGGAGAAGCCATGATCGAGGCGTTAGGGGAAACGGGCGGCAAGGTGCTCGTTTTAGATAAACGTGAGGTCGAATCCTGCCTCCTCCGAGTGGCCGGTTTCAAGGAAGTCATCGAAAAGCACAACGCCAGTGCCACCACAGGGAAGATCGAGGTCGTGGCTGAACTCCCAGGTGCAGGTCAGAAGATCAAGGGCCGCGAAACGACCCAAGCGGCGATGCAAAGTTACCCCGATCTTGCTGGCATCTTTGCCATCAACGATCCTTCTGGGCTGGGCGCTTATTCAGCACTGGAAGAAGCAGGCAAAGCCGATCAAGTGAAGATCATCGCTTTCGACGGACAACCCGAGGGCAAACGTGCGATCAAGGATGGCAAGTTCTACGCAGATCCCGTGCAATTTCCGGATCGGCTAGGCAGAGAAACGGCCAGGACGATCATCGCCTACTTCAATGGCGATGAGGTTGCCGCAGAACAACTTATCCCAACCGAGCTCTACAGGAAGGCGGATGCAGAGAAAGATCCGACGCTCTAAGCTTGAAAAGCGCAATCTTTAGCTGATACACTGCCGCGTCATGCCAACCCGCCCTCTCATCATTCTTCTAGCCATCCTCGGACTCAACCTTGGGACTGCACAGGCTCAAGGGAAGCTAGCCAGAGTCGTCAGTACCATCATTCATGATGATGGAAGTAAGACACTTTCAAACCGAGATCTGGTGAAGCGCACCATGCAGCAGGAGACCTATTCTCCACGTGGGGTCCTACAGATGAAGCGTATCTTTCAGCTCGATCGCGAGGGAAAAGTCCGCTCTGGACTGGCTTTCGACGGGGCAGGAAAGCCGGTTTTCAAGTTCAAATATGTCTACGACGACCTCGACCGACTCAGCGAAGAACAAATCCATGACATGAAAGATCAGCGGGTCCGACTGATGAAGACCGTTTACGATGACCAAGGAAAAGGGTCTCGAGTTGCCATCACGGATGCCAATCCCAAAAGTTTGAAAGCGTCTCATCGCGATATAATGGAACATCCCGAGCGTTTGGAAGCCAATGGCAAGAAAGTGCCAGGGAATCAGCTGGCTAAGTAGCCTGAAGGGCAAGACCAGCAACTTTCGCCAAATATAGTGACTTTAGTTTTTGCTGTTAATTGACTAAGTGTGATATTAGAAGAAGTCACCAATGGCATGATTCCCTCCTCATCCAATTCCATCAACTTCGCCTGTCCCAGTTGCAACACACAACTGTCGGTCCCCGCCTCCATGGCTGGAGTGACCGGCCCGTGCCCGACTTGCCAGAACCAGCTGACCTCCCCGTTACCCGAAGATCTCGGCCAGCAAACGGTACCCGCACTTCCAGTTCAACAGCAGCCTGCTCAAAATCAACAAGTTGCTCCGGCGCAGGCTCCTCCCGGTCAGCAGCAGGCTCCTCCCGTTCAGCAGCAGGCTCCTCCCGTCCAGCAGCAGGCTCCTCCCGTCCAGCAGCAGGCTCCCGTTCAAGCTCAGCAACAAGCAGCAGCGCCAGACTTTCAGCTTCCTATTCTTTCTCCCGCTCAGCAATCGCAGCAGGCCCCTGGTCCGAGCCAGTTGCCTCCGGATCTGGAACACCCTGTTCCTAAAAGGGAGCCTAGGACTGAAAGGCGACATCGATCTGAGAAAACCAAGCCGAAGCGTGCTCTTTCTGGCAAAGTGATCGCCGGTCTCGCAGCTGTAGGTCTCCTCGCAGGAACGGCCATCGCTGTTCCCAAGGTGATGGAGTTCTTTGGAAATGCTTCTGCAGAAGGGCCAAAGACAGCCCAGGCGAGTGGGGATGTGATTCCCAAGCCCCCGAATCCCCCACCTTCGAATAAAGTTCCAAATGGGCCACAGCCGCCAGCCGATGGGCATGTGTTTCACGGCACCAAGCCAACGCTGGAAGAGGAACCGAAATTGGCTCATCTTGAAGATGAACCCGCCGCTTTGGACGGCATTCTCGATGAACCTCGCGAGTTTCTTGAAGCTTTCCTAACATCACCCAAATGGGAAGATCTCCTCCCGAAATCTCTGAATGGCGATTCCCATCGCGCTGAGATGGCAACCTATTACAAAGCGAATCCTTACGAGCCCGAGAAGGTCTTGGAAATGACCTTCCAACACAAACAGAAACTGCCGGATTCCGATAAGCAATTCTACCTTTTCAAAGTCATCACGGCTTCGAACAAAGGCTCATTTCCCATGACCGTGGAAGAAACCTCGACTGGTTTTAGAACAGATTGGCAAGCCTATGTGCAATTCAAGGACAGCCATTTGCAGAAGTTCCTCGATAACCCGAAAGTAGGCAAAGACGGCAAAGGCGAGATCAAGTCATTCAACGTGATCATGCGACGCGCGCACGATTTCACAGACGAAGTACCTGATTCTGAAAACAAATGGTGCTACAAGATCGATGCCCCAGTGGACAATCTGCCGGGTGGGTTCTGCTTCATCCCGAAGTACAGCAAGTATGGTAAAGAGCTAGACACGTCGTTGAAGTGGCTCCTACTCTACTTCCCTATCGTCGAGCTGCGGTGGGAAACAGACACCGATAAACCGGACAAGCCTTATGTACGCTTGATGAAGATACGCCAGTTCAACTGGCGTGGGCACGATCCGAATGCGGTCAAATTGGAAGCATTGGACGCACTCACAGAGGCCTCACAGAATTAATCTGCGGCGCCCGACTGCCGTTGCATATTCCGTCCCCGTGCTGCCAGGAGTTTCCTTTGATAGCGGCTCTGCACGATATCGATCATCACGAGCACAAAGATGACGAAATAGAAGGTGGCCTTGCTCATCGCTGTGATCTCATGATGGAAGAGATGCAAGTGTGCTAGATGCGCGCCTTCTGAAAGGAGAAGGATTCCTACAATGAAGAGGATGAAGAGACCGAGCACTTCATACATCCGATTCTTCTGGAGGAACTTCGACACATGATCTGACATGACAATCATCAAGATGCCACTGATCACGATGGCGATCGTCATGACCCAGAGATTCTTCGTCAACGCCATGGCAGAAAGGATCGAATCAAAAGAGAAGACCAAGTTCATGATCACGATCCAAAAGATGATGCTATTGACAGACCTTGGTTTCGTATCCTCACTTGCCATGTGCTCCGCATCTTCAAGAGCGATCATGTGGAAGATCTCCTTCATCGCGGTGTAAAGAATAAAGGCGCCCCCGGCCAAGACGATGAGGCTGTGGACACTGAATTTCCCCGCAACCCAGCCCCCTTCTGCCAATTCGAACATGGGATTCTTCAAGCTCTCCGTCAATTTAACCAACACAAAGAGCAGCACAATGCGAAGGATGATCGCCAAGCCAATGCCTAACTTCCGCACCCGCGCTTGATCGGCTTCGGGAGCCCGTTTCGATTCGAGTGAAATGTAGAGCAGATTGTCGAATCCCAGGACCGCCTGCAGCATGATCAACATCGCCAGGGTGAGAAGATGGTTTCCCAGTTCCATGCCCATGCATTGTCATGAATCTTCCCAAATCGCAACGAAGTTCGAAAAACGTGGAAACCTATGCCTTGAGACATTTGCGTTGCTGAAGAGTTACTTCTATAGGATGCGCTCCTTCATGTCACAGATCTGCCTCATCGTATTGACCTTCGTACTAGCGAGCTGCGCGGCCTTCCAAATCGAGAAGCCAACGCGTTCGGCCAGCGAATCATTGAAATTGCCTGAGTTGTGGACCCAAGCTGGCAAGGGCAACGAAGGCAAGATCGCCATGGGCTGGCTCGCGGCCTTCTCCGACGGAGAAATGGAGAAACTGGTCCAAGAGGCCATGACACACAATTTCGATCTCCAGTCCGCCGCTTCCCGGCTGCAGAATGCCAAAGAGGGCACCGTTCTCGGTCGTGCTGGGCGTTTGCCGAATTTCTCCATCTCAGGCTCTGGATCCCGCTCTGGATCTCGCTCGCAGGACGGGAGTGGCGATCTCGGTCCGTGGGACCAATCGACGAATTACGGCCTCTCACTCAACACCTCATGGGAGATCGATCTCTGGGGAAGGCTACGCGATCTGGAGGAGGCTACTGTGCACGATTATGTGGCCGCCAGGGCGGATTTTAGAAGCGCCCGTTTGTCCCTTGCGGCGAATACCGCTAAGGCCTGGTGCAATCTGATTGCCGCTGGGCAACAAGTGGAGTCTGCTATTCTCACCCGAGAAAGCTTCTTGAGGAACTATCGAAT
>JBLHHN010000304.1:0-8031 GCA_047616785.1 Verrucomicrobiales bacterium | reverse complement strand
CTTGGGGGCTAGCCCTAACGCGTATTCGAGACCATTGGAGATGCCATCGTCATCGGCGTCATCGGAGAATGCTGTGAGACCGTTTTCGATGGCCCAGGCGTCGTAGCCTTCAGGCTGAGGCTCGGGAGCGGGATCGTCGTTTCCTACACCTGGTGATGGTGCTTCGGCGGTCCAGTTGACGACGTCGTTGCCGTAACCAGATTCATCGAGGCGTGTGAGTGATAGGCCTTGGCCGTCGGCGCCGACGGGCCAGAGTTCGCCGTCGCCGTAGTTGACGCGGTCCACTCGAATCCACTGGCGAATACCCTCTGCATCGATATCGCCAGGGCTAGAGAGTTCGAGGCTCTCGCCGCTGTTACTCAGTCCGCCGTCGGCCCATTGAAAGAACTGAGTGCCAGCAGGCACTTGAAAGACTGTTTCAAAAGTCGCGAGATCACGCGTAACAAGGATGCGTTCACCTGCGGCGATGGTCACTGGGATGTCTGTGGGAAAATCGAAGGTGATGCCGTTGGTGAAGCGCCATGGTTCATTCTTCAATTCATCATAAAGCGTGACCATTTCCGTGCTTATGTTAGCAAGTTCGATGTACTCGGAGGCACCGTTGTCTGGATGATACATGATCTCGCTGATCACGATAGGCCCGACGAGTGGCGCACTGTTAGCCGCGCCAGGCGAAGGCTCGGTCATGGCGACGAAGTTGTAGGTGTTGGTGCTCTTGCGATAGCGGCCACGGCTGACGCCGGAGGGCGCGGGGCCGAAGGTCTCTTCTTCGATGTATTCGAGGATGAGATCGTCGCCAGGGCCGTAGAGATAGACGGTTTCTCCATTCTCGCTGAGAGCGAAGGGTGTGAGCCGATTCGGGTCGATACTCGCCCCTCCGAAGGTGGTGTCTTCGTAGAGAACGAGATAGCCGTTGGCGGCAATCACCGTGCCTTCGGGGATCCTGTATTTTTCTAGGTCGCCTTTGCTATCACTGACAAACCAGCCGCTGATGTCCACTGGTGTGGCGCTGCTATTGAAGAGCTCGATCCAGTCCGGGGCGTTCTCGTGGGAATGTGAGAGAATTTCATTGATGACGACGGAGTTGGGCACGTGATAGGGGTAGTCTTTCGGGTCAAAGGTATAGAGCGCCCCGATGTCAGCTCGCGTGTTGTCCGCGTCCATGGCATGGGCAGGATCGCCAGCATTGATGGCGGGCGAACTTGATTGCAGCGCGAAGTCGTAGTTGCTCGGATCATTGAACAGAGGATCAGTCACCATGTTCCCTGTGCCAACGAGGGGTAAGGAGTCTGATAGAGTGTAGGACACGGTCAGAGACGAAAGAGCGTCCACGGTCACAGGAGCATCCTTGGAACCGTAGATGATCGAATTGGTCACGACGGCTTCGCCACCGCCTTTGCTTAGATTCTTCTCGAAGACGGCTACCGCCGTATTGTTGAGAGCAAAGGTGTTCTGATCGATGATGGCACGTGAACCAGTGTCTTTGATGCCAATGCCGAGCGTGCAGCCGACGATCAGATTGCGCTCGATGATGGCCACCGATGCTTGACCGACGGAAATGCCTTTGTCGGAGCTGTTGTAGATCTTGTTCTCGGAGACGAGGAGATTCACACAGCCTTCGCCCACGTCGATGGCATCGCTATTGAAGCCACGGAAGGCGAAGATGCGATTGTTGCGAATGACGCCGTCGACCACATTGTCGAAATCGATGGCATCTGTGTCAGTTGCGTCGTTGCCGACAAAGGTGCTGTCTTCGACAAGGCCGATGCCGCCCTTGATGTTGACGCCATCGCCAGTGACTTGTGGATGGATGCGCGAGGCACGCACGATCGTGCTGCCTCCGCGAGCGAAGACAGGGAACAGCGCGTCGATGTCCGCGTGATCGAGCGCGATGGTGGAGTGATAGTTCGAGATGGCCGATTTGAGATTGATGGGGTCGTTCGAAGCGATCGTTGCTCCACGGACGTTCAGGTAGGAGAGCGTTGAGGCTCCTGTGGCATTGACAAATGCGAGAGCGCCCCAGAGCTCGGACTCGCGACGGGCTTCAAACGAGACTGGCGCGGCTTCGGTGCCGTTCACGGACAGAGCACCGTGAACATAGACACTGGCTCCTGCGGGCATGCGAACCGTCACGCCTAATTGGATCGTTAGAGTAACGTCTTCGTTGACCCTGATGTCTCCTGCGGATGTGTAGGGCGAATTGGCGGTCGTTAGTGTCGTGTCTGCGCTGATGATCGAGTCGATCAGCGTCTCATCCGAAGGGGCGAATGTCGCCGTGATGACGCTATTGCCCGACAATGTCTGTGAGAGGGCGCTGGCGGTGTCGCCTGTGCTCCAACCCGTGAAGACGAAGCCGGGAGCGGCCTCAGCAGTGAGATCGAAGGCGATGCTTTGATAGAGCTTGGCCGTCGCCGAGTAACTTGGAAGCATGGGCACGCCATTGATGAGCACGCGCCCTGCCTCAGTCGAAGAAAGCGCGATCGTGAGATCAGCGGTAAGATCGTCGATCTCTAACAGTCTCGCAGTGTCCTCAAAGGCAAACTCGGCGCGGTCGGCGGCAAACTGCTTGATCTCATCGAGTTCGTCCATACGCGAGGAAAGGGATTCGATCCCGCCCTCATCTTTCCATCGGTCGATGTGTCGCTGGATCTCTGAATCGACTTCGGTGGCGAGCTGATCCACGATGTCCGCAATTCTGTCAGGATGAAACGTGCTGCTCATGTGCGCGGCGTAGCGCTGGAGGAAGCGATGCTTGAAGGCTGTGTTGGCCATCATCGCTTCGAAGAGCGGATGCCTGTCTAACATGTCATCGACAAGAGATGATTCGACATTACGCCGATTGAATCCCCTATCGATGTCATTGATCGTCCAACGCCATTTCGAACCATCACGATGCGCGCGCCAGAATTCCTGGTTGTGGTGCCAACTGCTCTCGTAAACGAAGTCGATCATGGCGGCATTATCAATGAAGCTGTCGAGATCGATCTGATCGGCGACGGCGTGATAATTTGCGGTGTCTGATAGGTCCGTGCTCGTGGCAAGCTCCTCAAGCGCAACGTAATTGTCTGGCGCACCGTTCTTGGTCACCAGTTCGGTGCCATTGATGGTGTGTTCTTTGACTAACAAATCATACTCACCTGCATTGATTTGATAGCGATTGAAGAAGTACTGATCCCCGTGCCGCCCGCGCACATTGTGGATGCCCCAATAGGCGCCATTCATGTAAAGTACGGCGGGACGATAGGCCGCCGCTTCAGCAGCCATCTGCCCCTTGGCGATGAAAGGCGCGATGGGATCGCGGAGCATGGCGTTTGGCCAGTTGTCGCCGCCATTGCGGAAGGCAACCTCATCAAAGGTGCCTTCGCTCTCCGTTGGGAAGATCTTGTAGCTGATGAGATCGTCGCCGTACTTGCCGCTCAATTTGACATTGAGAGGCTTTTGAGCAAAGCGCCAGATGTTCTCGCCACCGATCTTGACCCCTCCATTTACTTGGAATCCTAGATCCTGGTTCTCATCGTAGTAGGCGACATTGATCGCTGCTTCACGACCTTTGTAGACATTGTCATAGATGCCTAACGTATTACCGAAGAAGTAGTCGGGCTCGACGACGAAGGATACGACGGGCAATGGGCGGACAGGCTCATCGATGAAATAGGTTTGGGTGGCCAGTGGGCCCGGAACCTGATCTGACTCAAAGGTGCGCGCACGCATGACGGTCGTCTCGGTAACCGTGATGGCATTGTTATAGGTCGGCGATGTGCTCTTCGGCTCGGAGCCATCCAGGGTGAAGTGAATGTTCGCATTGGCAGAGGACGTGCTGAGTGCGAGCGATTGCGTTCCTGAGTAGAAGCCGCCTTCGAGCTCAAAGGAAACCTTGCTGGAGGCTGTCGTATCCAAAGTGGCAATGGTCGTGTTCTCCGCACCTGCAGTTGGCTCGCCAAAGAACGCCCATTTGTTAGGATCAGCCGCGGTGCGGCCATAGGAGATGTCTGGATACTGCTGGCTGAAGGTCACCGTGTCGACGGCGACCGGTGGTCCTGCGGCGCCCTTGGTCGTTAGTTCCACGTCAAAGCTGACATCGGAGCTATTGTCATCCCCTTGGTGGACTTCAACGGCGAGGGTGTTCGACCCGGAAACCAGATCACTTGGGCTGAGAGTCAGCAGATCGTAGTCGCCTTCGGAAGCGTCATCAGCCGCGAAATCTTTGTAAGTGACTGTACCTTGCGGCATGCGAATTCGGGCTACCTCCTTGCCATTGAGGTAGACGATGGCCCCATCATCAACCAAGAGCCGCCCAGCGAAGATCACTGCATTGCTAGGATCATCCACGACAAAGGACTGGCGAAAGTAGCTGGTCGCGTATTTGGCATTGTCGTCAGGGCCGTAGCCGATAACCGTCCGTTCGTCGTCTTCACCATAGCCGAGCTGCGCTGGACCACTTGGCCAGGCACTGTCGTCAAACTTAGGACTCGCCCAGGTCGCCCCTGGGTCGGCACCTGTATCCAGGTAGCTCCAAGTGGAGCCTAACGACACGACCGTCTGATCGGCTGACCCACCTTCAGCACGATAGAGACCCACCGTTTCGCCCGAAGCGCTAAGCTTGAAGTTCGTGTGGTAGAACTCGGTGGTGAATCTGTCCCAGGGAGCGGCATCACGAACGTGCGTCTCACCGGGAGCCGCATCAAAGCCATCGGCACGAATCACCAAATAGCCATTCGCTGGAATCGTCGCGCCTGATGGGACTGGCCAGAGAAAGGGCTGCGCCGGATCATCTGTTAGGTAGAAGCCGTCCAGGTCGACCGATTGATTGGATGGGTTGTGCAGCTCGATCCAATCCGAGTAGTCGTCAAAGTCGGCGTTGTCCGGACTCGTTGTGACGTTGTCTGCGACGACCTCGTTGATGCGCAGGGTTTGACCGTGCGCTCGAAGTGCGGTTGCCGCGAGGAGAATGGCGAGGGGGAAGGCAGTACGAGTATTCATGGCGGGGAGAGCTGGTGGTGCTACATGCGGAGATCGATCTCGAAGTCCGCATGAGTATCTTAGATTTAAACGGTAGAAATGCAGTGATGACCGACTTATGGCAGGTCGATGGTCATGGAGTGATACGCTGGAAGCATGCCAGATAGAGCGAGTGAAAGAGGGGCATACGCGCGATATTCTTGGTTAGGTGGAAGCCCTGCGCGGCGAACGGCTTCTCCAGAGTGGAGATGGTTGCCGTCTTGCTCTTCGGGCGTTTCCTAGGAGGGAGAAATTTGCGCTTGGTGGATCGCTTCAACGAACCCGGTGAGAAAGGCGAGAGGTAGGAGATGAAGACAAAGTTCTCAGAGACACGACAAAGCTCGGCAATCAGCGCGCTACGATCACTTTCCTCAGAGAGGTGATGAAAGAATCGGAGACACAGGGTGCCGTCGAAGCTTCTCGCCTCAAAGGGCATGTTTGAGACATCACCTTCCGTCACCTACACCTGGCCGTTTTGATAGACTGCCGCAACCTTCCGGCAGTTGGCGACACAGTGTGGCGAGAAATCCATGCCAGTCACGCGCATGCCCAGATCGGCCATCGTCGGGATGAGCCGTCCGTTGCCACAAGGCGCGTCTAGAACGGAAGAACCGGCAGGCAAGAGCGAGACAGCTTTGCGAACCATCGCCAGCTCCGCGCGGTTCTTTAGGGCACTGTGAGACTGAAGGTAGTGGTCTGCTGCAGCCTGACCTTTGACGCAGCCTCGAAAGTCATTGCGCTTCGCATCTGGAGTCGTTGCGGGCGCCTCGGGTAGGATCGGAGTTGTCGTAGCGGGGAGAACGGTATCAAGTGATTCCATAGTGAACGCACTTGAGCATGCGAAGATGATGGAACGATGATAGGAACGACGAACTCAGGGAAATCTTCTCCCTAACACCAATTAATACTACGGATTGAGCTGGTCCTCGCCGACTGCGAATTGATCATGACAGGCGCTACAGCGCTTAAACGTCAATCGGTAGTTCCCCACTCTTGTCAGCGGCAGCCTTGTAAAGTTTGGCGCCCGCCGCACGCGTTTGGACCGCAAGTTCCAGCCATTTGTTGGCGTCCTTTTCTGGTGCTCGGTGCAGGAGCAAGTTGGTGGCTTCCGCTAGGGTCAAGGCGTCGCCCTTGATGGCTTTCCATGGAAGCTCTTTGCCAGCATCTTCCGCGAACGTGAATTGGAGACGCTTGTAGGCAGGCGCGAAGACGTATTCCATGAGGTGATGCATGTCATCATCGACTGGGACGGGCGTGATGGAAACCGGATTGGCTTCGTCTGCCGCCCAAGTCAGGCCCATGGCAATAAAACATACGAGCGCAAACGCGGATAGCTTCAGAGATTTCATAAGAATACAATGGGGGTAGATTACGTTGACCGTAAGCCTCTCCCTTACTCCCGAGAAATGATGAATAAATGACAGGAAGGAGAGAGATTCACTACATACCTTCTGCCACCTTCCTTGGGAAATAGACGCGGGCCTTGAATCTACCATTAGGCGAAAGCTCGAACTGCATCACGGCGTGAAGGAGCCGAGCGTAGGCCATGACTAACGTGAGCCCAAGCCCGACGTGCTTAGTATCCGTGCGTGAAAGATCTTTCTGCCAGAAAGCTTCCGTGAGGTGAGCGACGTCTTCTTGTTCAAGGTCGGTGATGGGATTGGCGATGGTGATGGAAACCTTCTGATCGACTTCGGTGACGGTGCACTCGATGGCACTTCCGTAAGGCGAGTAAGTGACGGCGTTATTTAATAGATTATAGAGCAAGGCGTGGGCGATGGTGGCGTCCGTGGCCACCACGAAGGCATCGGAGCAATCATGGTTCCAGGCGATCGACCGGGCATCGGCCTCCATTTCGCAATCCTTCCAGGCATCTTCTAGCAGAGGTCGGGCGGGAGCTTCTACCAAGGTCAGCTCCAGCCGTTCCATGCTAGTATCGTGCAATCGCGAGAGCGTTTCCGTCAGTTGGTGAATGCGCTGCGTGAGCATCAGGGCATCGGCAGAATAGGCTCCAGGGTCTTCTAGATCGCCATCCTGGCATTCTTCGACGGCAAGTTCGTGGAGAGAGAGAAGCGCGGTGAGCGGTGTGCGTAGCTCATGAGCAATGTCGGCGCTGAAACGCTTCTCGCGTTGCACGCCCTTCTCAAGCCGTCCTAGCACTTCATTGAATCGCAGGGCTAAAGGCTGAAGTTCCAAGGCGACGTCAGATTCGGGCACGCGGTTGGACAACGTTTCCATGTCAATGTTGCCCATGGACTCAGACAGTGCGCTCACTTGCTTAAAAGCTCTCGATGTTAGCCAGCTCACGACAAGGACGGCGCCAATGATCATCAACGCCCCGATCAAAGAAGCGAATAAGAGTTCCAAGCCAAGAATGGAGTCCAGGTCTTCGCGCGATTTAGCAAAGGCGATCGTCACACGATTGTTAGGATCTTTGGGTTCATAATTCGCTGGCGCGCGATCTGGATGTTCTGGGCGAACGATTGCCGAGGCCCACATGGCGCGCCCGTTTCGTCCATCTGGCAAAGGGAGATCTCGAATCACCGGATCATCAGTGGCGACCTTCACAAACGGAAGCGTTTGATCGGCCAACGAAGCTGACTTCATCAGTAGTGAATCATCGCTCTTCCAGAGTTCGTAGTAGCGAGCCTCTTGCGAAGGCCGGAAGTCCGGCCAATCGAAATGATCCACCTCCAGTTCCAACCGGCCATCCGGCTCGATCACGGTCATCGCGATCAGCTTCTCCATCTCCTGCTCCAGCCCCGCATCGAATTCCTTAAGGTTTAGGTGCTTGATGTAACTGTAGATCAGCCCGTTCCCAAGGATTCCCAGGATGGCCAAACTGATGATGAGTGTGGCGCAAAGCTGTTTCCGGAGCGACTTGGGATTCATAGAGGCAGGCCTTCCTATAGCTGAAAGGACGTTCAAGAGCTATACTGCCGCGCGTTACTATTTGTGATTTGGGAAGAACTGGAAGTTGAGGCTCATCAAGCTGGTAAGTTCCGCTTTGAGAGGACCGGACAGATCATCAAG
>JBLHHN010000303.1:0-8033 GCA_047616785.1 Verrucomicrobiales bacterium | reverse complement strand
GAATACAAGAAGTTCAAACAATTGACAGGCGAGCTAATAGATCTCAGCATCGAGCTGTCGAAAGGGAAGATGGCCCAACTACGAAATCAGCCAGCCGACTCATGAGAACTTCCCACTCACGAGTTACCAAGGTCGACTCATAACATTAACACCATGGGGAATGTGTGTCCAAGCACGAGGATGTGCCAAAGATCCATCCCAGGGCGGCCAGTCTCCTGCTTATCCCCAACAATCTGGCGTTCGAGGAGTGCAAGAATTTGTTCATTGATCTCGGGAGTTTTGAAAACCCACTGCAGCCCGGCGAGAACTGGAGGCAATTCATCACGGCTATTAAGAGGGACGGAAACGCTCTCGATGGGAGTTTGGCACATCCTCGTGCTTGGACGTCGAATCGTCTTCTCATGCGGACCCACTTCGTCGAATAATTCGTCATAACCAAACGCTAGAACCGTTCTACTTCGGGATTCACGGCTTTTAACGGTTCGCGATGCCTCAAGATTCAATGGGCGTTATACGCCCCTGCCCCCGACTGGCCAAGCGCTGCACGGTTTCCGCTCAGGCACTAAATAGGACAGGCTAAATCACTATTTTAACAAAGTAGAATTAGTTTTCAGTAAGTTCTATATTTATTGACAAACCGAAGCCAAACACGAAGTCTCATCGACATGAAGACGCTAGTTTCTGTGACGTTGGTCCTTCTTGGTTGGAGCCTCTCCTCCCCACTCGCGCAGAGTGATGAGGCCATTCATGCTTTCACTGGGGCGAAGATTTTTCCCATCGTGGGAGATCCCATTGAGTCAGGAACCTTGGTCGTCCAAGGAGGCAAGATTCTCGCGGTGGGCAAGACGGATCAATTGGAGATCCCGGAAGGCGCAACAACCATCGATGCGGCAGGCAAGGTGATCATGCCAGGATTGATCTGCACGCACAGCCACATCGGGCAAGTCAGCGGAGGGGATTACTCAGCACCGATCCAGCCAGAAGTGCGCGTCATTGATTCTATCAATGTCAGAGACGCCTCTTTCCGCAAGGCCCGTGCTGGTGGATTGACCGCCGTGAATATCATGCCAGGATCCGGACACTTGCTCAGTGGGCAGACGATCTATTTGAAACTACGTGAGGGGAACAAGATCGATGATTTGTTCATCCGCAACAAGGCTGGCAAGTCAGTCGGCGGGATGAAGATGGCCAATGGCACGAACTCCATTCGGCAGTCCCCTTTCCCAGGCACGCGTGGCAAGTCAGCCGCGCTTGTTCGGCAGCAATTTGTCAAAGCGCAAGGGTATCAGAAGAAACTCGCGGCCGCTGCAGATGATCCTGACAAAGCACCGGATCGGGACTTGGCCATGGAAGCCATCGTCGAGGTCTTGGAAGGCAAACGTGTCGTCCATCACCACACGCACCGACACGATGACATCCTCACAGTGTTGCGCCTGAAGGAAGAGTTTGGCTTCCGTCTCGTCCTCCATCATGTGAGCGAGGCTTGGAAAGTCGCCCCAGAGATCGCGGCTGCGAATGTGCCCTGTTCCATCATCTTGCTCGATAGCCCAGGCGGGAAACTAGAAGCGCGCGACATCGAGTGGCGCAATGGCGCTGAGCTGGAGAAGCTCGGGGTGGTCACGTCATTTCACACCGACGACCCTATCAATGATTCGCGTTGGTTTCTGCGCTCCGCAGGCTTCGCTGTCCGTGCTGGCATGTCTCGGCATGGCGCGCTCTATGCACTGACCATGGCAGGTGCGATTCAGTTAGACTTGGAGGATCGCATCGGATCTCTCAGCGTGGGCAAAGACGCCGATTTCATCATGCTCTCGGGCGATCCTTTGAGCATCTACACAAGGGTCTTGGGAACATGGGTCGAGGGACAACGCGTTTTCGATATCGATGACCCTGAAGACAATCTCTTCGCCGTGGGCGGCCAAGGTGCCGGCACCTCGCGCATTCAAAACCTCTGCTGTTTCGATCGCATCGCGAAATAAGTCCGCCATGAAATCTATCGCACTCACCATTCTCGCCACCGCGCTTTTCGTCTCTTCGTCAGAGGCTCAACTCGCCATTCATGGAGAGACCGTCCATACCATGGAAGGCCCCGCCATCACCAATGGCGTCGTTCTCATTATCGATGACAAGATCACTCAAGTCGGCGCTGCTGATGACGTGGAGATTCCGGAAGGCTACCAGGAACGACGCGTGGCCGTGGTCACTCCAGGAATCATTGATGCCCACGCCACGGTGGGTCTGTCAGGGATCTTGAACTACGATCACGATCAGGAACAGCTGGAGAAGTCTGAGCCAATCCAGCCCGAGCTGCGCGCCATCGATGCCTACAATCCCCGTGATCCACTCGTCACCTGGGTGCGCGACTTCGGCGTGACCACCGTGAACACCGGCCACGCGCCCGGTGCTGTCATTTCTGGCCAAGCGATGATTATCAAGACCGATCGCCAGAATGTCAGTGATGGTGCGATCGAGCCCTTCTCCATGGTCATGGCCACGCTAGGCTCAGATAGCCTAGCATCAGGACAAAGCGTTCCTGGCACGCGAGCGAAAGCCGTCGCCATCCTGCGCACAGAACTGATCAAGGCACAAGGCTATCTCAAGAAACTGGATTCGAAAGATCCTGACAAAGCCCCTGATCGCGATCTACGCCTAGAAGCTCTCGTGTCTGTGCTCAGGAAGGAGAAACCACTCCTCATCAACGCGCATCGTCATCAAGACATCCAAGCCGCGCTGCGCCTGGCCGAGGAATTCAAGTTTCGTCTCATCCTGGACGGTGCCAGTGAAGCCTACCTACTCCTGGGCCCTATCAAAGAGGCGGGCATTCCGGTCATCATCCATCCGACGATGGTCCGCGCTCAAGGTGACCAAGAGAACGCTACCTTCGAGAACGCGAAACGTCTCCACGAACACGGGATCAAGATCGCGCTGCAAAGTGGCTTTGAACGCTACGTTCCCAAGACCCGCGTGGTTCTCTTTGAAGCAGGCATGGCCGCCGCCTATGGACTGCCTCAGGACGTTGCTCTCGCTTCGATTACGAAGAACGCCGCCGAAATTCTCGGCATTGATGATCGTGTCGGTTCGCTCGCTCCCGGCAAAGACGCCGATCTCGCGCTGTACGATGGCGACCCATTTGAGTACACCACGCATTGCGTCGGCGTCATCATCGATGGGAACGTGCTCCCCGTGTCGAAACGCTAATTGGGTCGAGCAGGATTTCCCCAGTGGTTCTCTGGATCCGTCCCGGCAATCACCACGCCTTTGGCATTCCACTCCTGATCGGCCCGCACATCGGGCGTGCAGTAGCGCAGTGTCAGGGCACAGCGACGACGATCCGATTCGTTGGCTTTGGATCCATGTAAGAGCAGATCACTGTGGATTGAGATCTCCCCTGCTTTGAGGCAATCATCTACGACTTCCCCATACTGCTTAGGATTCTCAACCGTCTGGCTAAGCACGTTGTGCTCTTCAGGCGAACTCGGCCGATACGTGAGATGCCCTTTCCAATGCGAGCCCGCAATGAAGCGCATGCACGCATTCTCCACATCAGCGTCATCAATGGCCAACCAAACCGTCACCGTCTTGGACGGTGACAATGGCCAGTAACTCGCGTCCTGATGCCAGGCCACGGCTTTGCCGTCACGGGGCATCTTGCAGAAGAAATGGGAACCCCAGCCGATCACATTCTCGCCTAACAGATCTTTCACACAAGCCACGATGCTAGGATGCGTGAGGATGTCATAGCCCGGCCCATAGCGAAGATGCGCGGAACTGATCGAGTAGCTATCCCCGCCTTCCGCAACTACCCGAGCTAACAGATCATCAAAATAGGTCCGCACACTGGTGATTTCTTCGGCACTGTAGACACGGAGGCCCTTGACATATCCCTCACGATTGAACTGCTCGATCTGATCTTTTGAAAGGCGCGATGGCTCAGTGACTTTAGAAGGGTGGAAGCATAGATCACGCTCTACGGACGCGAGTTCTTCCTCATTGGGAATGGTTTTAAAATTTGGTGTGCTCATGACATCAAAGCTTCAATCTCGTCTGCTTCTATCGGAATCGACTCCATGAGGTCGATATTTCCTGTCTCCGTGATCAGGATATCATTCTCCACCCGCAACCCGAGATTCTCGTCAGGGATGTAGATCCCAGGTTCACACGTGAAGATCATTCCCGGCTCCATCGGCCGCCACACGTCTCCGACGTCGTGCACATCCAAGCCTATATGATGGGCCGTGCCGTGCATGAAATACTTCTTGTAGAGAGGTTTGTCAGGGTCCTGATCCTTCACCTTCTCCGCATCGAGCATACCAAGCCCGATCAACTCCCCTTCCATCAGTTTGCCCACTTTTTCCTGATAAAGTTTGATGATCGTTCCTGGCTTGAGCCACGACGCCGCCTGCCGGTACACTCGTAACAACGCATCATAGACCTCGCGCTGCCGAGGCGTGAACTTTCCATTCACGGGTATGGATCGCGTGAGGTCACTGTTATAATTCGCATACTCCGCCGCGACATCTAGCAGGATCACGTCGCCATCTTGGCAAATCTGATCGTTGTCTAAGTAGTGCAACGCGCAGGCATTTCCTCCCGAGGCAATGATCGGTTGATAAGCAAAGTCCTTCGATCGATTCAGCATGAACTCATGCGCAAGTTCGGCTTCGATCTCCCATTCACCCACACCCGGTTTGATGAATTTCAGAAGTCGTAAGAATCCTTTCTTCGTGATCTCGCAGGCCTCCTTGACCAGATCGATCTCGATCGGTTGCTTGATCTGCCGCAGCGCGGAAACGATCGGCGCGAGTCTCTCATAGCGATGTAAAGGGAAAGCAGCCTGACATTCCCTCACAAAACGTGCAGGGCGTGTCTCCATTAAGATATCGGCGCGCGGATGTTCATTGCTATTCAGATAAACGCGCTCCGCCTGAATCATGAGCATGCGAAAGAGCTTCGGAAACTCTTCCAACCAATGCACTTCAACGATCCCTGACACCTCCGTGGCCTGTTCTTTGGTCAGCTTGGCACCTTCCCACACTTTGATGTGATCATTGGTCTCGCGGACAAAGAGCATTTCCCGATGCTTCTCATCCGGGGCGTCAGGGAATAGGACAAGAATGCTTTCTTCCTGATCGACACCAGAAAGGTAGAAGAGATCACTGTTCTGGCGAAAGCGGATCGTGCCGTCTGCATTCGTGGGCAGGATATCGTTCGCTTGCAAGATCACCAAACCCTTCGGCCGGATAGATTCACGCAAGCCTTTGCGATTACTGACGAAGAGTTGAAAGTCAATGGGACGATATTTCATGAGTCTGGTCTTTCATAGGCGGTGGCTCGAAGGTATGCAAGACTGCCCTGTGACTGACCAATCCGAAATGCCCACCACCACGACTTGGGTGGTCTCCGTGCGAGACCTCGTCGAGTTCGTGCTGCGGCGTGGAGGACTCACGCGTGGCAGTTTCCGCAGTGCCAGACGTGCCCAAGAAGGAACACGCGGTCACCAGGACGTGCAGAAACAGCGTCCTGCCAACTACCTCGCCGAGGTCGCCGTGCGCGATCAGATCCGCACGGCTTCCGGACCCGTGCTCATCGTCCAAGGGAGGATCGATGGGGTTATCGAAACGGGCGCTGGGTGGTTGTTAGAAGAGATCAAGACGGTGGTCGGGGATTGGAATGGCGAAGCCCGCGAGATGCACTGGTCTCAGGCCAAGGTCTATGCCGCCCTCTTCACTCGCGAGCGCGCCCTGACAGAGATCGATATCCAGCTCACCTATCTCCATCTCGACACGAACGAACTCACCGTCTTCCGCAAATCTTTCGGTGCCGAAAGCCTGCAAACTTTCTACAAGCATCTCACCGACGTCTACCGCGCCTGGATCGAACTTCAATCCGCTCACCGATTGGAACGGGATCGCTCCATCCGCGAGTCCGAGTTCCCTTTCCCAAACCCGCGCGAAGGACAGGAAACTCTGCTTTGGAAAACTGGCGAGATCTTACAGAATCAGAACACGCTGCTCGCCGAAGCCCCCACCGGCATCGGCAAGACCATCTCTGTGCTCTACGCGGCGGTAAAACAGTTGGCCAACTCCGATGGCAATCTGCGTCTGGCCTACCTCACGGCCAAGACCACGGGCCACGAATCCGCCAGCAAGGCAGTGAAGGACCTTGCCAAAGGGGGGGTTCGTCTGAATGCCCTGGCCTTTGCCGCGCGCGATCGCCTCTGCATCGGACAGCGCGACGGCTCTCCCTGCGACGTCACTACTTGTCCTCTAGCGCAGTCTTATTACGATCACCGTCAGGATGCTCTGCGTGATGCTCTCGATCAAGGATGGGTCGGCTTGCACGAACTCCGCGCTCTGGCGGAGAAACACAAAGTATGCCCATCCGCTCTCGCCATCGATCTCGTTCCCTGGGTTGACCTCATAGTCTGCGACTACAACTACGTCTTCGATCCATCCGTCAGGCTCGCCAGCCTGACCAATGAAGGCAAACGAAGGATCGCTCTCCTCATCGATGAAGCGCACAACCTGCCTGATCGCGCGCGTAGAATGTTCAGTGCCGATCTCAGCACCTCTCAGTTAGGCAAATTGAAACAAGCGCTAGGAAACGCACTCCCGCTGTGCCGCCAAGCCATTGATAAGATCATCAAGGTGCTCCGGGACACGCGCCAACGCGAAGGCGCGAATCGGCCCGCAATCACTCTGGAGATGGTGCCGAAAGGCCTGCGTTCCTCGATCAGCGCTTTCCTCGCTGCTGCCGATCATTTCCTCAGCCGGGGAGAATCGGCTCCATTTCAAGAGAGCTTGCTCGAGGCTTACTTCGAAGTATCTGGATTTCTAAAGATGCTAGAAATGGGCAATGAAGATTCTCATGCGCTCCTGTTAGAACTCTTTGGTCCGCGAAATCGCAATCATCTCCGCTTGCGATGGCTCTGCCTGGATCCTGGCCCGCTCTTGGAGAAAGTCTATCGCGAGACCGGGCCAGCCATCATCTTCTCCGCCACGCTCTCGCCGAGCGAATATTTCACCCGTCTGCTAGGCCACACCACGCAGCCGAGTCGGCTTCAACTCGCCTCCCCTTTCCCCCCAGAGAATCTCGGCCTCATGGTGCACACTGGCATCAGCACCACCTACAAAAGAAGGGCCGAATCTTATGACAAAGTCGCGGAGATCCTCGCCACTTTCGCCTCGGGCAAGCGCGGCCACTACCTTGCCTTCTTCTCTTCCTACGACTATCTCCGCCAAGTCGAAGAGCAGCTCCGATCGAATATGCCTCAGGGCCTGCGTGTGCTCAGCCAGGCTGCGGACATGGATATCGAAGCGCGTGAGGGTTTCCTCAAGCATTTCCAAGAAGCGCCCTCGCCGCGCACACGCACTTCCTTGTTAGGCTTGGCGGTAATGGGCGGTGTCTTTGGAGAAGGAGTGGACCTCGTGGGTGAGAGTCTCATCGGCGTCGCCGTCGTGGGAGTGGGCTTGCCTCAAGTGAATGTCGAAAATGATCTCATCAAGGAGCGCTTCAGCCAGATGGGTCAGAGGGAAGATGAATCCCGTGGATTTGACTTTGCTTACACTTACCCAGGATTCAATCGCGTTCTCCAGGCCGTCGGTCGCCTCATCCGCACAGAGACAGATCGCGGCATGGCCTTGCTCATCGATGAACGCTACCGTCAGCACCGCTATCGCGAGCTTTTCCCAGCGTGGTGGCAACCACAGAACGTGCGTTCTCTCCATGAAATGAGTGAACTCCAGGAACGTTTCTGGTAACGTGCGACCAATCATGGCTTCCGACGACGACGTATTTGAGATCATCCGCAAGAAGTGGAAAGCCTCGGCTTCAGCTCTCGCGGACTGGGCCATGGAA
Source organism: Verrucomicrobiales bacterium (assembly GCA_047616785.1). Taxonomy (GTDB): domain Bacteria; phylum Verrucomicrobiota; class Verrucomicrobiia; order Verrucomicrobiales; family DEV007; genus JAACDM01. Next base: position 176 of record JBLHHN010000303.1, on the reverse strand, counting down.
CATCTGGCCAATCGACTGGATGTCTAGGCGGGTTTTACCCCCTGAAGGCAGGGCGGATTCATAGTCCTAGCGCACAAATGAAGCAGGCAGAGGCGCGGATGTGTGTTAAAGCATCATTCAACTTCGAAACCAAACAATGCCAAGCACCTACCGACGCCTCTGCCAAGAAGACCGAT
>JBLHHN010000302.1:0-8040 GCA_047616785.1 Verrucomicrobiales bacterium | reverse complement strand
CGCGTTGCTCTTGCAACGCACGGATCCGGTTACTCATTTCACCCTCTTGCTTGAGATTTGATTTCGTGATGACACGTTTGAGAATCCGCTTCTCCAACGCGGCCCCGGTGAGACGCCAGTAATACCAGAGCCCTGCAGTGGTCACGAAAACGAGCAAGACAGACACCCACCACGCAGGCTTGATCACGAGAATGGCGAGCGCCAGAACGGCGTAGACCGACCAAGTCACTGGAGACGTCAGCCGAGCGATCCATTTCTTCTGAACGATCTCTTCTTCAGCAATCGGAAGGCGGTACTTGGACGAGGATTTCTTCACTTCTCGTAATCATGCCCTTCGCTTGAGCGAGCGCAAGACGCTTGCCACGCCAAAGCAGCTTTCTTCATCGCCAACGCTTTGTCAGGCTGGTCGGCGGCCAAGTTCTTGGATTCGCTCGGATCCTTCTCGAGATCATAGAGTTCCAACTTCTCAGGAGTCTTCTCCGTGTAGACCAGCTTCATGGCGCCTTCATGCCAAACCACGTTCCCTTTCGATTGGAAACCGAGAGGGGCCGCTCGTTGATCCATCTCCCCATGAATCACGGGCAAGAGATTGACGCCATCGAGAGGATGTTGCGGACGCGACATCTCTAACACTGCCAAAGTCGTCGGTAAATAATCGCTCGTCACCGCCGCGAAGGCCGTGGTGCGTGGCTCCTTGATCACGGCTGGCCATTCGAGCAATCCCGGCACACGCACGCCGCCTTCGTAAAGCGCACGTTTCCGTCCTCGGAACTCGCCTGCTGAACCAGGGGACTTGGCACCTCCTTCAGGACCATTGTCACTACAGAACCAGAGCATCGTATCGTCCGCAGCACCCAAGTCACGTAAGGCACCACGCAATCGTCCGACCTGCTCGTCCAGCGCGGTGATGCAGCCGAAGTAGTTCCGCTCATGCACGCTGTATTTCTGATAGGGTGCACGATGCCGCTCGCTCGCCGCGACAGGGAGGTGCGGAGCATGGAACCAGATCACCGCAAGAAAGGGCTTCTTTGAGCCTACGGAATTCTCGATGAATGGCAGGGCCCGATCCATGATCTCTTTCGAATCATCCTCCAACATCGTGTCTTTCACCATCTCGCCACGCTCGTTCCAGTAATGCGTGCCATAAGGGTTCCAAGCATCGTCTGGATTCAGCCCGTCCCAGCCATTTTTCAAACTCGCTCCTTTGGCGAAGACGTCAGGCTTACGAAGGGGGGCGTGGGTCGGCACCTTGGATTCTGTGCTGAAACAGATATCAAACCCGTGATCCTGCGGCGGAGCGAAGTGCGCGATGCCACGCGAGCCACCACGATTCGCTTCCTTCACAGTTTTTGTCAGGGTACCTAGATGCCATTTTCCGAAATGCCCCGTGGCATACCCTTGCCCTTTGAGGATCTCTGCTAGGGTCTCCTCCTGGGGTTTCATGTGCCCTGTGTTCGCAAACGGAATGCCATAGCGAAACGGGTGCCTCCCTGTGAGGCAGCTCCCCCGCGTGGGCGAACACACGGGAGCGGCGGCGTAGAAACGTGAAAACGTCAGACCATTCGCCGCCATGGCATCGAGATGCGGCGTTTGAATGATCTTGTTCCCATTGAAACCCACATCTCCCCAGCCGAGATCATCGGCCATGACGAGAATCACGTTCGGCTTCGCCGCTTCTGACGATACGATCCACGCTAGCAATAGCGCAACGCTCCAATGAGCAATTCCCATTGCGTTAGACTCCCTGAGGGGCGGCTTCGATCACTAAGGGATCACCCGTTTCTTTCTGGAGCGCTTTGAGTGTCTTCTCCATATCAGGCACGCGCCATTTCTGGGTCGGATCTGTGGCAAGATCGTGTGTCTCTGTGGGGTCATCTCGAAGATTGAAGAGCAGGCGTTTGCCGATCTTAGGATAAATGATCAGCTTGTAATCCCCCACCGTCACCATGCGTTGGAGCATCGTGTAGGCACCATAAATGGCGTCGCGACTGCGATCCTTCTCACCACGCAAGATGGGAAGCAAGCTCTGAAACTGGACCCGCTCGGGCTTGGCGACTCCAGCCAGTTCAAGTGTGGTCGGCATGACATCTTGCAGATAAATGCGCGCTGGCGTTTCGGTGTTCGCTTTAATGCCAGGGCCTGAGACAAAGAACGGCACGCGCACGCTGTGATCGAACATGTTCTGCTTGCCTAGCAAACTGTGATGACCGCATCCCAATCCGTGATCAGCAGTGAATACAATGTAAGTGGAGTCCTCTTTCCCTGTGGCCTTCAGTCCTTCTAAAATGCGTCCGACCTGATCATCAAGGTGTGTGATGATCGCATAGTACTCGGCGCGATTGACCTTCACCGAACGTGCTGTGCGTGGAAAGGGAGCCAATTTCTCATCGCGCAACTTCGCGCTGCACCCGATGTCATCTTTGTAGGCATACTCTGGGTAGAAGGGCTGCGGCAGGCTGATCTTATCGATCGGATACATGTCGACATACTTCTTGGGAGACTGGCGAGGATCGTGAGGCGCATTGAAGGCGATGTACATGAAGAACGGATTCTCGCTTGCCTTGGCCGTGTTCAGATAATCGAGGCAATCATCGGCCACGATCTCGCTCCAATGCCTGCCGCCTTTCCAAAAGCCTTCGAACTTGGGATCTGTGGGATCCCAAGGATCTGGCTGACCATCGATGGGACGGTTGTAACCAGCGGGCGTTTGGTTAGGCATGCCTGGACGCACATGACGGGCTTCTTTAAAGATCTTGTCAGCGTCTGCTTTGACATGCCATTTCCCTGTGAAGTAAGTGTCATAGCCCACGGAGGCTAACAACTGCGGCCAAAGCTGGCCTTCCTCTTGCAACTTCGAACGAAGTTCTTTCTCTTTCGCCTGCACATGCCAGAGGTACTGGCCACTGACGAGCATCGAGCGGCTGGCGACACAGACGGCTCCATGATAACCTCCCTGATTGTAGGTATGGGTAAAACGTTTCCCGCGTGCGGCCAACGCATCCAGATGGGGCGTCTTGACCTCGTCATTGCCATAGCAACCTATGGCATCGTAAGCGAAGTCATCGGCGAAGATGAAGAGAAAGTTAGGCTTGTCCTCTGCCCCAAAGCACGGAACCAGAGAAAAAGTTAGTATGGCAAGAATGCGTGAAATCGTCATGATCTTCCGCAAGCCTGTCACGCCTCCTGCTGAGGCTCAAGCCGAATTCCTTCCCTACACAGAAAGTGACTCGTCCGTTTCTAGATCGAGCACGTCTTCGATCGTCTCACGACGAGACATGAGCGAGACGGAGCCGTCTTCCTCCAGCCATACTTGGGGGGCGCGACCAATGGAATTGTAGTTCGACGCCATAGCGTAGCCATAGGCACCACCATCATGGAGCGTCATCAGATCTCCAGCCACTGGACGCGGCAATTCGCGCGGCTGGAGAAGTTCTTTATCATCGCGGGTGAAGACATCGCCACTCTCACACAAAGGCCCTGCCACCACGATAGGCTCGGTGGGCTCCCCCATTTTGCCAACGACTTCGATGTGATGATAGGATCCATACATCGCTGGTCTCACAAGATCAACAAAGCCCGCATCGATCATGGCAAAGGTCACGCCCTTGCCTTTCTCGTTCGTTTGCGTGGACTTCACATCATGCACACGTGCGACCAAGGTGGCGGATGGAGCGACGTAGAAACGTCCAGGTTCGATCTCCACATGGATCTCTCGCCCTGCCACATCCGAGAGATCTTGTTGCGCTTTGGCAAAGAGGTTCCGCAGCATTTCCAGTGGAAACTCTGCCTTGGGGTCGCGATAATTGTGAGGAATGCCACCGCCAAGACTGATGGATTGCAGGTCAGGAAATGCAGGCATGATCGCCGCAAAGTCCATGGCCAAACGACTTAGATTATCATGAAGCTCTTCGAACTGAGGCCCACTACCAATGTGCGCATGAAGCATGATGATCTGCTGCCCCACTTCTTTGGCCGCATCCGCAATGGCCTGAGCCTCACCAAACCACACGCCGTGCTTGGAACTCGGGCCTCCGGTGTCACAGGCATTGACATGCCCATGCCCGAAGCCGGGGTTCAATCGCACCGAGATAGGACCTTGATAACCTGCCGCTGCCAACTGCCGAATCATGTTAGGCGAACCGATATTCGGAAGGATCTCATTCTTCAGAACCACATCCAAGGCGTTGTCACGGAAGACGTCGGCGGTGAAACAGATCTTCGCGGGGTCACGTCCGATCGGGTAACCGGCTTGCATCGCCCGGAGCATTTCATTTCCTGAAACGGAATCGATCCAGATATCCTCCGCGAGCATCTCTTTGAGCACGCGTGTGGCCGGACACGCTTTCATGGCGAAGCGGGCTTGAATCTGGGGAGGCGAGGTCAGGGCTTTGACCTGACGGATGCGCGCGCGCAGCACCCCTGCGTCGTAGACCCAGAACGGGGTCCCCACACGATCGGCCAAGGACTGTAAGAGAGATGGATCGAGGCTCATACGCGGCGAGTTTCGAGCCATCCTTCGAAAGCGCAAGTCCATCTCGCCCCCGCTGTCCAGGCTCTAACTTTACCGCTTCCTTACGAGGAGATTACCGATGTGTAATCTTGAGAGTTCAGACACAAATCGAAATGGCTGGCGCGCTGATCCGTATGAACAAGAACCCAACTACACATACCACCTACTATGAAGACCCGTAAGAATACCCACCATCGTTTAGCACTCTCTATCACGACCGGCGCTTCGCTTGCCCTGATGGGCGCGCTGGCAAGTTTGCAAGGAGCGCCTGACGCCACCAATGCTCCCATCTCAGAAAGGCTCAACATCGAGTCCAGCCCTCCCCACCGGTCTGGACCGCTAGGCGGCTACGCAGAGATCGTAGAACGCGTCGCCCCAAGCGTCGTGAGCATTGCCGTTTCCAAATCCATGGCCGTGCAGGCACAAATGCAGGATCCCTTTGACGATCCCCGCCTGCGCCGATTCTTTGGAATCCCAGACCCACACTCACCGGGTGGTCCTCCGCCATCCGCTCCGAAACAGGATGGGCTCGGCTCGGGAGTGATCCTCACTGAAGACGGTTACATCGTGACGAACAATCACGTGGTGACTGGTGCCGATGAGATTCTTGTCACCTTGCCCGATGCCAAGAAGCCTTACAAAGCCGAGATCATCGGCCAGGATCCGCAAACCGATCTCGCCGTGCTCAAGATCGACGCCAAGGGGTTGCCTGCCATCACCGCAGCGGACAGCTCAGTCCTGAAAGTGGGAGACACCGTCCTTGCGATCGGTAATCCCTTCGGACTCACTCAATCCGTCACCACAGGAATCGTCAGTGCGCTAGGCCGCACGAATGTTTCCATCGTCGACTACGAGAACTTCATCCAAACCGATGCCTCGATCAATCCGGGAAATTCGGGAGGCGCGCTGGTGGACAACAAAGGGCGACTGGTCGGGATCAATACCGCCATCCTTTCACGCACAGGCGGCAATGTGGGGATCGGCTTTGCCATCCCGATCAACATGGTGGCGAACATTGCGGACCAATTGATTGGCAATGGCGAGATTCAGCGCGGCTACTTTGGCGTGTTGTTAGGAGAACTTACACCTGACCTAGCTGAGGCCATGGGAATGGCAGACAATGAAGGCGTGCTCGTCAACGAGGTCCTCCCAAACACACCAGCAGCAGAAGCAGGCTTGCGCAACGGCGACGTCATTCTCCAAGTCGATGGCAAGCATGCCCAAGACGTGCGCAAGACTCGCCTTCAAGTGAGCAACACACGCCCAGGCACCCTTCTCCCAGTAATCGTCCAGCGCAACGGCAAGGAAGTTTCTCTCGAGGTGACCATCGGACGATTGCCCTCAGATGGGATCGCTTCGATCCCACGAAACAACCAAGATCCACAGAGCAACCCGGCCGATCCGACGGATATCATTGAGGGCGTCACGATCGAGAATCTCAACGAACGCTATCGCCAACAGTTAGGCATTGATAGCCAAATGGACGGCGCGGTGATCACCGAAGTACAACCCCATTCGGAAGCCGCTGCCAAGGGCCTTCAGCCTGGTGATGTCATCACTGAAGTGGGTCGCCAATCCATAGCCTCCGTGAGCGAAGCCATGAAGGCGCGCGATGAGGCAAACGGCAACCTCCTGCTTCTCCGAGTGTGGCGAGAGGGCGTGGGGCGATTCGTGGCTCTGAAGACGAGTTAAGCGTAGAAACGTGAATGAGGCACGCAGCGAGCGCTCATCAAACTGATGGGACAGCCTGCCTTGAACGCCGCTTTGAGCAAAGGTTTCTCATAGCTCTAGGGCTACAGATGGAAAGACGGCCCGGCGCTCTTTGCTCCAAAACGAACTCAAGGTTCAAGTGTGCTCGGAGTCACCGGGCCCGCCTCCATCGTGATCGCTAACCGCGATGGAGGCACACCCGACGCTGGCGGTCCCGACTCAAGTGAGCCGAATACGCTCAACGCCACGCCTTACTTCATCCATTGCGGTACCTATTACATGCTCGCACTTCCGTTAGGCGACACCAACACCCTGCGCAGCTGGACCGTCCACGACCACGCCCTACCATTACCCTACAACTTTGGAGCCAGTGACTTCAACGCTACCCAATTCTTCACTGCCAGAGGCATCTTGAGTCTGATCCCTCAAAAAAGGTAACTCACATTCCCGATGTCTTCTGGTTCTATATCGAGCTGGGCCTTGCTAAGCTTTGGCCCTCGCATTGGCCGAAAGATTGAGGCTTGGCTTGGGCACACTCGTAATTTGCCTGCTCGACTGGGAAAATCGCTATCCTCCATACATCATTGAGTATAACGAGCATGGATTTCATAGGCGCATCGTGACACATCTCAAATCAACGGCACGCTACGATGCCTTTGAGTTTAAGGAGGAGTGCCGGTGCGCTGACTCAGTGATTCAAAGTGATTATGTATTGACACGGGCATTTGCCTTTTGGCAGGCTTTTCAAGTTCGATCCTCAATTCCGAGGGCCAAACAAATCTAAATCGCCCCACCTCTCTCAAAAAAACCCTATGAAGATCCATCTACCTTTCAAGGTGTTGATCGCGGCATTTCTTGCTGTTGCATCAACCTCCCTTGTAGTCGCAGAAACCGACCTTATTTCTGGCGAGATTAAGACAATCTTTGGTCCGGATGATCTCCATCTCGATCCAAATTCAGTCATCATCGCCGTGGACGCCTATGGCAACGAAGACCTGCTAGTCAACGGGGTGCTTTTCCAAACTGATAAGACCGATGATGATACCGTCGGACTCGTTGAGAAGGATGGCGTGACGGTGGATCTAACATCCACTAATTTCATTGATGGCTGGGCGGCTCCGCCCACTTTCACGGGCGGCCAAGGAGACTCGGCAGCCAATTTATCAGCGATCATGGAAGATATCCGTTGGTCGGCAGCTCCCTCTCCAGTGACCATGGATGTCTCGGGGCTCGATCCAGGAGGCATCTATGAGGTGCAGATTCTGGTGAACGAGGGCGGCGATCGTGATCGGCACTGGGATATTTCAGTCAACGATGAACTCGCGGTGGACGACTTCACTTCAGAAGGCACCAATGAAGGTGATGATGTGTGGACCGGAGAGAACTCGTTTGTCTACACGGGAGGATTTACAGCCAATAACGCTGGTGAACTCCATATCATCATGCAGCAACACATTGGCGGGCAAGATCAGTTAGGCGGAGACAATAACCCGATTCTCCAAGCCCTCGTGATTCACAGTCTCAAACCGCGAGAAATCTTCATCGATTTCAACACCGACCCGGAGGGAACATTTGAAGTAGTCAATAACAGTGGTGCCCCTTCCGAGTGGCGCGAATCGGGAGGTGTGGACGATTCAGGATACTTCAGCGTGACCGATGCCTTTGAAGGCGTGAACAATGTTCTCCTCTTCGACGATATTACCGAAGGTCTTGCCCTACGCGGCTTCGACTTCACGGTTGATCTGCGAGTGGGCGGCGGCACCCCTGATCCGGCGGATGGTTTCAGTCTCAACCTCGTTAGGCCAACTGATCCTCTGCTA
>JBLHHN010000301.1:0-8050 GCA_047616785.1 Verrucomicrobiales bacterium | reverse complement strand
GCTCAAAGTAATGAAGACGAAAGTGCGGCTCCATTTGGCAAGGGCATTGGAAGCATCGCACCGAGTGATCTGGGAACGCTGCGTTCAGCCCGCTTTACAGTGAGAAGCGGACCAGGCTGAGCCTTCCAGCCGTTAAAAAATGGAGGTGAGTGTCCCTCGGGGTGCCCTGATGGCTCGATCATAGGCTCTGCAGACCGCTTCGCGGCCTCCGGAACGGCTTTGTGGGCCTCGGCATGCCCCCTATCACGAGCACTACTATCTGATCGGCACCCAATGCCACTCACACTACCCTACGTGAATAGGACAGGCTAGCCTGCTCAGAAACGCAGAAACCCTCGCCGGACGTATCCGACGAGGGTTTCTGCTGCTCTTTCTTCGACCGCGTCGACCGTGAACACCTCCCCAGGTAATTCACGAGCGGCGCAAATTGTTTTAGTAGGCGTTTTCTCGGTTGATCAACGTCTTGGCCATGATCACGAGGTCGAACTAAAGGTTGCTGCGGCGGATGTAAGCGACGTCGTGGCGTAGGCGCTATTGGAGGCTTGTGTCACCGCGCCAGCGATTAACTTGGGCCCAACCGGTCAGGCCTGGCTTAACGGTGAGACGCTTTTCCCGGCCTGGGATCTTATCGCTAAGGCGCTCGATGCGCTCTGGGTGCTCTGGGCGAGGGCCAACGAGGCTCATGTCGCCTTTGAGGACGTTCCAGAACTGAGGCACTTCGTCGATGTTCCAAGCGCGGATGAGCTTGCCGACTTTGAGGCAACGAGGATCGTTCTCTACCGTCCAGCCGACGCCGGTGGTCTCAGAGTCGAGCTTCATGCTGCGGAGCTTGAAGATGGTGAAAAGCTTCCCGTCACGACCGACCCGGGTTTGCTTGTAAATGATGTTTCCTGGGGACTCGCGGTAGATGAGGAACCCAAAGGCCGCGATGAGCGGGGCCGCGAGGATCATGCCGACAATGGCACCGAAGATGTCGAGGGCGCGTTTGCGTGGGCTTTGCTCGGCGAGGTAGTCGTTGCCTTGTGTCGATGTTGAGAGAATCGAGGCAGATAGCGTTTCAGAGCTCGGGGAGGTATTGGTCATGTTTTTCATAATTGAGATGTTTTCAGCAACAATCCACTATCTACACTCGATTAGGGTAAGCTCAATATTATTACCATAAAATTAAAATAAAGAATCAAATATGAAAACACTCGCTTTAATGGATGGAAGCGAAGGGCTCAATGGAGGTGCTTGATGCTCTAGAGGGAAGGGCTATCCTGGTAGCCTATGGACCGTGGGCTGATTGCTGACCGAGAGATTCTCGTCGTGGAAGATGAAATGATGCTGCGCAAGCGCGTCGCTGCGTTTCTAGAGAGAGCCGGGGCCCAGGTCACTGCGGTGGATACCCTGGCCAAGGCGCGCATGGCTCTCAAAGAGTGGGCCTTTGACTTCGCGTTGGTGGATATCGAGTTGCCGGATGGCGAGGGGTTGGAGCTTCTTAAAGAGGGGGCGTTTCCGGAAACGACCTCCGTCGTGATCATGACGGCCGATGGCGGCGTCCAGCGCGCGGTGGATGCCATGCAGCTTGGGGCGGCTGATTTTCTGGCCAAGCCGTTCGATCACGAGGAACTGCCGATCATCTTTCGGCGATGCCTGCGGCAGGATCAATCGGTGCGTCTGCTCGAGCATCGGCAGGAAATGGCCAAACCGCCATCAGACGGCCTCTTCTTTGGCCGGAGCCTGACTGCGGTGAAGGACCAATTGGACCGGATCTTGGAGGCAGATCAACGTCTCGGGACGCAGCTGCCACCTGTCTTGATCTCTGGAGCCACAGGAACGGGTAAATCGACCTTTGCCCGCTGGATCCACCGGCATGGTCCTCGGGCAGCGCAGGAACTCGTCGAGGTGAATTGCTCGACTTTGCCTGACACGCTGGCGGAGTCAGAGCTCTTCGGCCACGAACGCGGGGCTTTCACCGACGCGCGCAAGGCTCGGATGGGCCTCTTTGAAGCCGCACATCAAGGGACGCTCTTTCTAGATGAAGTGCCAAGCCTGAGTCCGGCCGTTCAGGCAAAGCTCCTCACCGCGATCGAGGACCGTAAGATTCGGCGAGTAGGCGGGAACAAAGATTTGAATGTCGATGTCCGCGTCATTGCCGCGACCAACGCCAATTTACTGGAAATGGTCGCCAAGGGTGAGTTTCGGGAAGATCTTTATCATCGACTCGACCTGCTCGCATTGGACATCCCTCCCTTAAGAGAGCGTGGATCCGATATCGTCGCCTTGGCCAATCATTTGCTAGGGATCGTGGCCAAGCGCTATCGATCATCGCTCAGAGAGATTCCTCGTGAACAGGAGAGCTTCCTCATCAGCTACCCTTGGCCGGGAAATGTGCGGGAAATGATGCATGAATTAGAACGGCAAATGGTTTGGGGAGGTGGCGAGCGGCTCGATTTCTCGCATCTGATCCCTTCCGCTAAAGAGAAGTTCACTCCAGCTGTCCCCTCTGCTCCGATAGGTGCCCCTGAGGATTGGCTAGCGCCTGGCTGGCGGTTTCCAGAGGAAGGCTTCTCTCTTGATGACTCGATCGATCGCCTTATCCGGCTCGCTTTGGCGCAGTCCTATGATAATGTCTCAGCAGCAGCGCGCTTGCTCGGCGTGAAGCGGGATTTCATCCGTTATCGCATGAAGTCCGTGGGGAAATAGTCCCCAATTGGGAGTGATTTCCCAGAAAGAGTGGGGTTCATTTACCAAGTCCCAAAACTGCGTGGCGAGACGTTTGTGGCCAAGTGCTTGGAAGTGAACGATCTAGAGCAATATTTTCCCGCTGGCATGAGTCTTGCGAAGAGTTCCTCGAATCAGTCTACCTACCACCGACCTATGAAATGTATTTTTCTCATCACTACCGCCCTGCTCGGATTTGCGGGACTCGCTCTCGCCGAAAGAGAGATTCCAGCATTCGACCAGAATCAGGCGAAGGCGGCCATCCAAGACGCGCTGAATAAAGCGAAAAACGCGATCGGGAAAGCAAAGGACGCCGGCAAGATAGACGAGGAGAAGGCGATGTATGACGCGGAGCGCGAAGCTCTTCGCGAAGCCTTGAAGGCCGAGCTGGCGACACTTGGAAAAGACGCCACTCGGGAAGAAGTGAATGCCGTCGCCGCAAAGTTTAGAGATGAGAATAAAGCGCTCATCGAAGCTCAGCGCGCCACTGCTGACGAGCTGAGGAACGCTGCGAAAGAGGCCAAGGATCTGGAGCGGGATAATGTGCCAGAGGGCGTGAAGCAGTTGCGAGCCTTGCTCGATCAGTCAAAGCTTGAGAAGAAAGATTCCAAAGATGAATTCAAGGCTGCCCTAGAAGGCGCAGAGTCCGCGGAAGATCGTCGGGGACTCTTTGATGAGCATCTGGCAGAGCAGCGTGAGCATCACAAGCAGTTCCGCGATGATCTGAAGAAGCTCCGCGAAGAGCTTCGCAGCAACAACGATGGCGTTCGTCGCGCGGAGTAAGACGACAGGTGTCATTGCTGGTTGAATCCCAACCAGCCCCTATTTTCAAAGAGAAGCGCCTGGACTTTCCAGGCGCTTTGCTGTTTCGCCCTAGTATGCGCTTGTGCCTGCTGTTCACATGTATCCTCTTCGTTTGGGGAAATGCAGTCTGGGCGGATGAAGAGACGGTGGATATCGAAGCGCTGCTTGAGGATGGCGCTTTGTTAGACGATCTTCTCTATGGAGCGGCAGAAGTTCCCCTTGAGAGCGAGGAGGAGGCGATTTCCTGGTATTGGGAAAATAGGATTTCGTTAGGAGCGGGCTATAAACGGAATGCCTTGTTCAACGCGTTCTCCGAAGAGTCCAGCGCCTTCTCGTTGTCAGAATGGGAGAGCACGCTCATCCGATTGGCCTCTTCTGGAGACTGGCAGTTCTTCGGTTACCTTGTGGCGGAGAACAAACATTATGTCGATGTGGATGGGCTGGATGATGAGTGGATGGTCCTTGCTCTCGCTCAAGCCGAGAAACCGTTAGGGGATTGGAAAGTCGGCATGGCTGGCCAGTATCTCTACTTGCAGCAAGCCTTTAGCTTGGAGTTCGAAGAGTTAGATCTGGGATCGACCGAGATTGCCCTGCATCAATTCCAACTTACCCCTCGCATTCAGTATGCTTTACCTAATGATGCCTATCTCAAGTTGAGCCTCCCGCTCGCTCTGAATCGATTCGACGACAGTGCTCAGAACTATGAAGAGATCGGCGTGGTGGCTGAGTTAGGAAAGAAATTCTCCAATGGAGGGAAACTCACCATGTCCTACGCCTATGAGAAGCGCGACTATGACGAACGTCTTGCTCGCACGGCAGATGGTGTTTCGATTGCGGGATCCTCGCTATCCTGGCAGGAACACCAATGGGACCTCTCCTGGGATTTCCATCTGGATGACGCCAAGCGGTGGCGGAGCAAGTCGCTGATGCGCTATCGTCTCGTGGAGGATGACGGATCGGGGTATCAGGACTTCAGCATGGCCAAGCTTGCGCAGACCATCGGCTATCAGCAGGAACCATGGGGAGTGTCTCTCAGCGGCAGCTACTCGTACTATGACTACCCGGTGCAAACGAAAACTACTGGTGATAGCAATCAGCGTCATCGTTCGCGTCTGGGTCTTGGGCTGGAGTTGGAGCGCGACTTTGGCGAGGCATGGCAAGGCTTTGCTCGCTATGATTTCGAAAGTTACCTGTCGAATGTCCCAGAAGATGTCTATGATGTTCATGTCTTTGCGCTAGGCTTGCGCTACACTTTCTAGACATCGTGCTGACGAAACGCATCGCCTTCAGTCTCTTTGCTATCACGGTTGCGGTGCTTACGGCGCTCGTCGCCTGGCTGACTTTGAGTGTCCGTGCGCAGCTTCGAACGGTTTTCATTGAGCAACACGGCGAGATCCTTCAACCCTTGGCCGCCGCGCAACTAGAGGAAACGCGCGAGACACTCTTGCTCACCGGCGATCTCATTGAGGCGAGCGAACTTCTGGCGCTTGTGCTGGGCAATGTCAGTGTCGATGCGCTGGTCGACGTGCGCTTGTTCGATGTGGATGGCCTGCTCATTGCCGATGACTTTGCCGTGTCGCTTTCAGTGGTTCTTCATCCCAACGATTGTCTGCGCGCGATGCAAGGCCTGCCATCCTCACGTTATCATGCGACCGAAGCCTTGCAGGCTCTCTTCCCGGAAGGAGGCCTCACAGAACTCTCCTTGGGAGTGCCGCTCATCGAAGTGGTGGTGCCTTTGCGCGATGATGAAGACAAAGAGACAATCGCCATGGCGCGCTATCTTCTCAATGGGGAGGAGACGGCATCGGATTTGGCTGCGATGGATGACCAATTACTCACTATGGCGGTGTCTTTACTTGTGCCAGCGTTTCTTCTTCTGGGTGGACTCTTCTACTGGGCTTTCCGTCAGTTAGAGCGTTCGCGCGGAGTCATTGAGCAGTCTCATCAATGTCTGATTGAGCTCAACCATCAGTTAGCCTTCGCCGATAAATCATCTGCGGTGGGAACTCTGACCGCGCATCTTGTCCACGGGCTTAAGAATCCTCTGGCCGCTTTGGGGGCGGTGTTTGAAGAGCCGATCAGTGAGGAGAATCGCAAGCATGGGCGTGATCGCGTTCACGAAGCGCAGCGGATGATCGATCATTTGGTCGATGTGATGCGAGATGAAGAGAGTGCGTTGGTCTATGAGTATCGCTTAGAGGAAGTGCGAGAGATGCTCGTTGAGAAAACCCTCACACAGTCAAGGCGAGCTGAGGTGAAGCTGGACATCGGGACGGCACCCGATCGCACCCTCACAGGGAGACAAGGCAATGTGCTTCTGCTCATTCTCGTCAATCTCATCGACAATGCTATTGAAGCCTCAAGCGCAGGCTCTCAGGTCCGCGTGACCTTTGCGGGGGCCGAAGAAGGCCCGCTTGCGATCAAGGTCCGCGATCTAGGGAAAGGGATCCCCAAGGAATTGCAGGAGCGGCTCTTTGTCCCCAAGAGATCGGGGAAAGATCAAGGCGCGGGTATCGGTCTGGTCATCGCCGCACAATTGGCGCGTCAGATCGGTGGTGAGTTGCGGCTTGAAGAAACAGGCCTCACTGGGACCTGCTTTTCCATGACGATGAGCGCGTAGTGCATTGGCGATCAAGACGTCCCGGGTGACAGTCGGGAGCTCGTTTGATTGAAAGGTGTTATGAATGGAGATCCTAAGCGAACGCTGGATTCGTCGATCATTGAGAAGAATTGGTTGCGACTGTTCCAGGAAACGGGTGGGAATGCCAAAGCGATCGAACGTGGAGTGACACGGACATGTCCTGCTGGATCATTGATGGTCAAGAATCACAATGTGGCGGCCCTTCGGGCGGAGGGAGAAGATTGGGTTTCGATGGTGGTGCAGATTCAATGCATCGCCGAACATGCAGAGCATGGACTCGTAGAGGTCTTCGAAGAGTTTCCATGGATAATGGGCGAAGACGCAGACGTTGAAAGGGGCTTTATGAGAATCACTAACACAGTTCATGAGACGGTCGTGGCTGCTCTGCGTGGTTTCTTGGGAGAGAAGATCACTTCGTTGCAGGGGATGGAGCTCTCGAGTTACACTCCCAAAGCGGATCGCTATCTGAATTGGCCATGCTCGGCAAGCGCACTCCACTTGCATCCTGCTAGCGAAACGCTTGCGGAGGCGCTGAAAGGTCCGGCAATGCAAGTAGCGATAGATAGCATCACGAGAACACTCGAGGAGCCGATGATTCATTGGATGTCTCAGTCGCTAAAGAGAAAAAGAGATGGAGAGCTTGTTGGTGGTTGTGTGATTAATGGTGCGCCTGCTAAATTGAAAGGGGACATTAAGGAGAGCAATCTGCCTGATGGCCCTTGGGAGAGGCGGCAGTTCATTCTGGTGCGTCCAGAAGATGGGGAGGTTGATCCGATCTCGGCGAGTGAGTTGAAGACGCATCTAGGGAAAATGTCTGCAGAGGCAAACGACTTGGCGTCGGTGTATCGAACCCGAGAAGAGACCGACATTCAATCGCGTCTGGGAGCCTCGGTGTCCGTGGTTGCCTTGTGGCGTCATATGATACCGGATGGTGAGCCAAGGTCTGGTGCCACCAGCTTCGCCACGTTGGCACCGCATTTGACTTTGAATGTCTTGCGTTACTCTAGCTGTGTCCCACAAATCTCCCGCCTGGTTAAGATCATGGTAGGGGCGTTGTTCGCTGGCCTCCTTTTGGTATTGGCAAAGAATGTCGCGGTGGCTCTGGTGTTCTTTGTGATCACTGTGCTCGTCTGTTTGAAATGGTGCAAGCTCGTCGTCAATGCCAACGTCAAATATCAAGATGCTTTGCTGACGCCTGGTGTGGTTGTCACGCTGGAGCCCTAGCAAGTCGCCGTGTTGGCTCCGATGGCATTCAGTGGTCAGGCTCCGGATCGTGGTGATGCGATCAAAGTCATTAACGTTGAGACTTTGCCAGGCCATCAGTGTATTCTTGGAGAACGCGTGCCTTGTGTGTCATCATTTGACGGCTTGGGGCACTAGCAACTATAAAGAAGTCGTCCGCTGCGAACTCAAGATTGGTGAGCAAATCTATGAGGTGCTGGAGCAGGCGGTGGCTGTCGGGGATCTGCCATTGCAGCCTGGGGTGGTGCGACGGATTCCGCAAAGTACGGATTCGGTATCCAATCTCAACGATCTCAAGATGGGGTTTGCTGTCAGTTTCCTATATAGTGCCTGGGAGAAAACAGCGCTAATGTCGACAGATAATAGCGTCGTGTTAGTTTTAAAGTGTGCTCCATCTCTGACAATGAGAGAAGCGATTGCTAAGGCTCAATTTTTTTAGAATTTTATGGATGCTTCGGTGTTTTTTTTTAAAAAAATAGTTAGGGCGTCAGGCGTTTCTGTTGTGTGATTTTTATGCCCACTTCAGTTTTGATCCCTTGTTAGGCCGCTTTCTTTTTTCGTCCCCGCGTTTTTGACCCAGCGGCTTGCTCCAGTAGCCCTTTGCCGATCCGGTGCAAATTGTAGGCCAGCACTCCTAACCCGGCGTAGCGTTTGTAT
>JBLHHN010000300.1:0-8121 GCA_047616785.1 Verrucomicrobiales bacterium | reverse complement strand
TTCGGAGAGATGCTGTGCCGAGTCGGAGCCCATAACCCCTTGATCATCAGTAACGAAGAGGACTCTGACTGATCCTGATTTCTTCGGGATTCGCTGATTCAGGCCCAGCCAATCTGACGGAGAGCCCGTATTCTTGCTCTGCATCTACAGCACCATACGCTAGGCTATTGATCAGAGCATCGATGTCCTTGTTAAGCTTGACTACCTCAGCTACTCTAACTGCACTTCAAGTCATGGATGACTTCGACGTCCTATGCCTCATGGCATCGCTTTCTTCCCCGTAGCGTGACTTTCCAAAGTCGAGTTGATGCGCAACGCCGGTCTCGAGTTCTGAACGTCACGCTACGGGAATGTGGAATCCTTTCTGCGACTGCTCAGGCTAACATTGCGGCGAGGCGGGGTCTCTAACATCAACTCAGGAGTGGGAGTTGATGATGCTGTCCAGAATATTCCTAACCTTCAAAGTCGCCGTGAGAGATCTCTTCCAAGGGCTGCTGGTAATTGCCTCTCGACCTTTGAAAGGTCGAGCTGCGGAAGAGGGCGATTAGTGGCGGAGTGGACGGGACTCGAACCCGCGACCTCCGGCGTGACAGGCCGGCGCTCTAACCAACTGAGCTACCACTCCAAAAGCAGATTGCCCTAGGGCGGCGGCAGACTAGGGGAGGGGCAAACGGGGCGCAAATGGTTTTTTCAGGGGATCCTCGGATTTGATTTCTGCCTCAAATACGCGAGAATTCCGTTGCGTTTCTCAAGGGAGCACGTAGAAATCCGGCCCTCTTAGACCCAACTTTCTCCAAACGACCATGAGCAGCATCATCCTGAAAATCGAAGAAGAACAACTGAAGGAGAATGTCTCCGAATTCAATGTCGGTGACACAGTGAAGGTGCACACGCGGGTGGTCGAGGGAGGCAAAGAGCGTGTCCAGATTTTCGCTGGCATTGTCATTGGCAAGAAGGGTCAAGGGCTGAATCAGTCCTTCACCGTCCGCAAGATTTCCTACGGCGAAGGGGTGGAGCGGGTATTTCCCGTACACACGCCTCGCATTGCTCGGGTCGAGGTAACGCATCGTGGCAAAGTCAGGCGCGCTCGTCTGAATTACCTCCGTGGTCGCGTCGGTAAGCAAGCGATGACGGTGAAGTCTGCCGCTCGTTCCTAGTTGGTCGCGTAGGTTATCCCTGGCTCCATGGCCTGCACACTGGATCTGGAGACAGCCCAGTGGGATGCCGGCTGTGACTTGGTCGCTGGTGTGGATGAAGCCGGTCGCGGTCCTTTGGCAGGGCCTGTGCTTACGGCGGCGGTCATTCTTCCGAGAGCCTTCAGCCATGCGGTACTGACTGACTCTAAGAAGCTGTCTCCGAAGAAGCGGGACGCTCTGTATGAAGAGCTGACGAATTCGACTGACATTGTCTGGGCATCGGATCGGGCGGAGCCGAAGGAGATCGACCGGATCAATATCCTCAAAGCCACGCATGTGTCGATGGCTCGGGCGGTGGCGAAGTTGCCTGACGTTCCAGACATGGTGCTCATTGATGGTCTCGCCGTGAAAGGATTTCCCTACTCGCAACAGGCGGTAGTGAAGGGGGACAGTCTCAGCCTCTCCATCGCGGCGGCCAGCATCATCGCGAAGGTGGAGCGTGATCGTTACATGTGCGAAATGGCGGAGAAGTATCCTGAGTATGGCTTTGAGAAACACAAGGGGTACCCGACGAAGTTCCATGTGGCCCAGTTGCAGAAATTGGGCCCTTGCTTGATCCATCGGATGAGCTTTGGGCCGGTGGCTCAGCAGATGTTCGACTTCGACGAGAAGAAGAAATGAGTGCGGGTGCGGATTCTGTGGTGGTGGTGGGTGGAGGTGTCATCGGTCTGACGTGCGCTTACTTTCTGGCGAAGGAAGGGCGGCAGGTGACGGTGTTAGAGAAACGAGCCGCGACGATGCCGAATTGCTCGACCGGGAATGCGGGCATGGTGGTGCCGAGTCATTTCATCCCTCTGGCGGCTCCGGGTGTGATCGGGCAGGGATTGCGATGGATGCTGAAGCCGGAGAGTCCTTTCTCGCTTCGACCTCAAGCGAATCGATCATTGTGGCGATGGGCTTGGCAATTCTATCGGGCGTGTGCGCCTGCTCGCGTGGAAGCGGCGAAGCTTGTTCTGCGTGATTTGAGTCTGACCAGTCGTGAGTGGTTTGTCAGGTTGAGGGATCGTGATGGGCTTTCGTTTGGACTGGAGGAACGCGGGCTTCTCGCGTTGTGCAAGACTTCTGAGATGCTTCGGCATGAGGCGGGGATGGTGGCAGAAGGAAAAGCGTTGGGCATTCGTGCGGAGGTGTTGGACTCGAGGGGGGTGGCTGAGCTGGATCCTGGGATTGAAATGGATATCGCTGGGGCCGTCTATTTCCCTCAGGACTGTCATTTGAACCCGGCTGTCTTTCGGCAAGAATTGATCCGTGGTCTTGGAGAGATGGGGGCGACGATCTCATGGTGCACGGACGTGACGGGAATCGAACGGGATGGGGATCGGCTCGTTGCTGTGAGGTCTGGCGATCGTGAATGGCGTGCCGATGCCTTCGTGATTGCAGGTGGGGTGTGGAGTGATGCCTTGAGCAAGCATCTTGGGGTGCGTTTGCCGATGCAGCCGGGGAAGGGCTACAGCATGACCCTGACAAAGCCGCCACAGCTCCCAAAAATTTGTTCGCTGCTCATGGAAGCGCGCGTGGCGGTGACGCCGATGGGTGAGACACTGCGTGTGGGCGGCACGATGGAGATCGGTGGGCGTGAAGGCGTGGTGAATGCGGGGAAACTGCGAGGGATCGTGAAATCGATGCCGAAATATTTCCCGCAGTTTGGGGTGGGGGACTTCGCTGAGCAAGCGGTGTGGACGGGGTTGCGGCCGTGCACGCCGGATGGCTTGCCCTACATTGGCTGGTGTCCTGGGCTCACGAACACGTGTGTGGCGGCGGGGCACGCGATGCTTGGGCTGAGCTTGGCGCCTGTGACAGGGCGGGTGGTGAGTCAGCTTGTGACCGGTGTGAAACCGGATGCGGATATGGGTTTGTTAGTT
Source organism: Verrucomicrobiales bacterium (assembly GCA_047616785.1). Lineage (GTDB taxonomy): Bacteria > Verrucomicrobiota > Verrucomicrobiia > Verrucomicrobiales > DEV007 > JAACDM01. The sequence continues at coordinate 5,063 of JBLHHN010000300.1, read as the reverse complement.
CCGGGGCGGTATCGGTGAAAGTCTGATTCTACGTTGATTGGCATTTCAATGGTAGCGGTGGCGAGTGTATGGACGGTTGCTAGAGCTAGAAGTGCGGCTACTCGATGGCCGCACGGAGTCCTTGAATCGTAGCATAGGCTTCCAGCCTGTGACCCATCGCGAAGCGCCGGAGCCTAACATGATGTATTTAGGCATTCGCCCTCCCGGGCTACTCTGCGGACGTAGGAGTGCTTGGATGGTAGCATAGGCTTCCAGACGGCTTCCAGACGGAGCATCGCCCTCTGGGATGGGTGTTAGACACACCGCCTGGAAGGCCGTGCTACTTGTCGGTGTGCGGATGGGATTCGGAGAAGTCGGCGATGACGGAGCATCGCCCTCCGGGGTGGTTCCAGCCTGTGACCCATCGCGAAGCGCCGGAGCCTATCATTGCATTTCGGATATGGGCTCTTATTGATGTCGGCGCTGCCATTGAAACCCAATCTAACAAAGTAGAATTATAATACCTAGCGCTTCGCTCTATAGAAGCCTGCTGTAGCGGCACGGCGGGTGGCGTCTGTTTCTTCCACGTCGCCGGTGATTCCGGTTGCGATCGTTTCCCAGGTGATCAAGTCCGTCGAATACTCGATGTCTGCTGTCAGGCCGTCGGGTAGGTTGATGCCAAAGGCGCCGCTGGCTTGGATGCCAACTTTGGTGATGGCGGGCAGTGGTCCTCCTGGATCGCCGGCACCTGCGCTGCTGGGTTTGAGGGAGATTCCACTGAGTCCACGCGTGTAGACGGCTGTCACCTCGTCTGCCGACAAGGCTCGGTTGAAGATTGCGACTTCGTCGAACATGCCGCTGAAGTTCTCCTCGCCATTCTGGCCACCGAGATAGAGTGGTTGAGCGTTGGCCGGCGCGGAAACGATCTCGCTGGTGGCGATCTCTGCACGGTTGCGATAATACGTTAGGGTCGTGCCGCTCTTGACCACCAGATTGTGGGACCATTCTCCGACCACGAAGAGAGGGTCCGCACCTGGAACGTTCTGCCCAGCACCATCCACGTGCCATTCGAAGGTCGTCGGCGTGACCTTGATGAACTCGCGCGGGGCGAAGTCGGTGCCATCGGGCGCCCAACGGTTGCCGAAGACGATGTTGTTATTACTAGTCTCGTCAGGATTCACCCAGAAGGACCATGTGAAGTCCGTATCGGCACTGATCAACGGCAAGGCGCCTAACTCAATGTAAGAGCCATTGCCCGATTGATAGGCACTTCTGCCGGCGTCCTCGACCCACACGCCGTCGAGACGGATGACCGTGCCATCGGCGCCTTGCCCACTCGCATCGGCCGCCGAGCCGTCGAGCGGCCAATAGCCGATCAGGCCTTCGAGCTCGCCTCCCAAGGATACCGGAGCTCCCGTTCCAGCGACCAAAGAAATCATGTTGGATCCCCCCACACCGTTGTTTAATACCGTCGCACTGTTAGTGGGTTCAGCGAGCGTCCAGATGGAGTAAAACTGATTGAGCCCATTGTCACCGCTCTCATCGATTCCGACGTAGTCGGCTTGATCGTTGGGTGAAATGCCAGTGTTGACGCGTTCCCAACCGCCATCGATGACCCACTGAAAGCTGCCACCCAAGACGGGATCCTCGGTGTTTGGACTATCGGTCGATCCTGCGGGGCCATCGATTCGATTGTCTAACAAGAGGTACCAGTAAGTCGGTGTTGCCGCGGTGACGACCGCGCTGTAATCGCCCTGAGCACGCGCGTCGTTTGCGAAGCGGATGTAATTCTTGCCCACCAGGTAGGAAGGCAAAGCCACCGCCGTGCCGCCACCCGTGGTCAGCACCCCGTTGTCGTCAAATTCGGCGCTGTTATGCTCATGCGTGCGATCGGAGAAGGTCAAGGCGTCCTCACCGAAGCTACCGTCCAAGACCACGATCGCTGGTGTGTCCGCACCCAGTCCCTCTTCAACAATGGTGAGAGCCTCGACAGGACCGCCCGGTGTCACTCCGCGTAGTGCTTCGCCAGGATTGTCTTTCAGCGTTTGCACGTCTTCTGCGCTTAGGACTCGATGATAGAACTGGAAGTCATCAATGATGCCATCAAATCCTAACGCTGAGGCAAAGGAACCTAACCAGAATGGGTCAGCGGGGATATCGTCCAATACCGGGGCTTCGTCCAACACGCCAGCTTCCACCCCATCAAGGTAGATCGTTGCTGCGCCGGTCGCGTCATAGACGAATCCCATGTGATGGGCCGTGCCGGCTTGGATCAAGTCCCCTGTGGTGGTGAGGACGGGGCCGTCATTGACAAAGAGCGCGGCATTGCTGCCCGACTTGAGGATGGCAAAGATCGGCGAACCGCCGATCCCACGGGAGACCAAGGTGCCTTGGTCGGCTTGATTGGCCGCTTGAAACCACATGAATACTGAGAAGCTCTCCAAGGCACCAAAGGGCTTGCCTTCTAGTTCGATCGTTCCATTGCCTGACACTTGCACCGCTTTGCCGCCTGCCAAGGGATCTTGATTAAGGTTCACGCTGCCAGCGGTCGCGTTGACTACGCCCCCGCGGCCGTTGCCCGAGGCATCTGCTAGATCCCCCTCAGCCTCATCGAGCTTCAGGTGTGCAGACGGACCGGCTGGATCGATCACGGAAAGTGATAGGGTTAATGAGCGCGTCTGGTCTTCGGCATCGGCGTCATCGTTCACCACTTCCAAGGTGGCCTCGTAAGGCCCGGTGATTCCTTGGCTATCAAACGTCACCACGATGTCGCCCACCATCTTCGGAGCCAAGGTGCTGGGAAAGCTCGTCACGGTGAATCTCGCAGCGTCCGTGCCGCTCACGTTGATGGCGCTGATGTTCAAGGCGTTGGTCGTTCCAATGTTGCGCACTGGGATGACCAATTCTTGGGTGACAGGAGGAATGTCAAGTTGCCCAAAGTCCTTCGCCTTCCGCAGTGAAATGCTAGGGCCAGGCTCATTGCTCAAGGAATCGGTGGAGAATTCCAAAGCAGCCCAGGTCCCAGCATGGAACAGGCCTCTCGGTTCTTCATCTTCCGCACAGCCCACGGTCGACTGCTGCCCCCATGCGATCCAGCTCTTGTTCGCGCCGCCTGGTCCGTCAGCTGTATCAGCATCATTCCAGAAATGCGTGTACTTCATGATGTTCTGTGAGTTGAACTCCGGAATGAATCCGAAGGGTATCCTCTGCTCAATTACGTAGCCGCTGTAGGTGACGTTTGGATTGGCCGCCAACTCGGGATTCAAGGCACCGATCGCACGCAGATCATCGACCTGACGCGCAGCAATGTCAGGGCCATCCAAGGCATCCAAGGCATCGCGCAAGAGACCGCCTGGGCCATTCTTTTCACCACCCTCGCTGGTCACGATCAATGGATTGCCTGCACGCTCGACACCCTGACGCACTCCGATTGCACCTGCAGGAGCATTGTCAGGGAGGAACGTATCATTCAAGGCCACCGTGATCTGCATGTCATCCTGGTTAGGAGTCTCGTCGTCAAAGTTGGGGAACATGAGGCCTGCCGCGCAATCGTCACTGTCTCCCGCCGCATCCAGAAGGAACTCAAAGCCATCATTGAGAAAGCCCTGATTTCCCGTGGCACTCATGTCTCGATGACTGGTGAGCATTTCATCAATGACTACTGATAGGAGGTATAAAGACTCGGCGTCATAGGCGAAGTAGGTCGCTGCTCCGAAGTCGCTCGGGCCGCCGTCGGAGAGATGCGGCGCCTCGGTGCCGTTGAAGAAGCCCACTTGATCGATGTTAAAAATCAAATGGTCGCCAGACGCCTCCACGGTCTCGGCTTCCAAACCATCTGGAGCTGAAGGCAACACTAGCGTTTCTGCGAAATTTTCCAACGGCCAGTCGGAGAAGTCACCGTCAATGGTGACGCCATCGATCAGCTTGACTTGAATGGTTCCGTGAGGCCCTGCTTGGCCAGAGGTCATAAGAGCGATGCTAGCCATCAGAATGGTTGCACCTAATAGGGTTGGTTTCATAGAGACACGCAAAGGTTGCTAAGGGGTTGATAAGGAACCATGAACTTAGGGAAATCGTTGCCTTCAGGCCATAGCTCGTTTCCACCAATCCATTGTCGAGACCCACATCGCGAGAGCGATCTGCCTTGACAGGACACCGATGTTTTCAAGAGAATTGTCCCGTGAAATTGGCTGTCACCGCAGACCTTCGGGTCGATCACACTGACTGGGGAGAGGAATCACGGACGTTGATTGTTCGTGCCAGCGATGAGGATCGGCGGAATTGGGTCACCGATTCTCCGCTAGCACACCAACTCTCCCTTCGAAACATCGCCAACGTCGGCATCACTTGGGCGAAACCTTCCTTCAAATTGTTCCAGCCTGATCCAGGAGGAACCTTCTTCGTGGCGTCCTTCGGTAGCTCTGGCATCATCACACACCACGAATCTTCAAAAACGATCGACGAAGGACAGGCCTGTCTGCTGCCTCGCCATCTGCCGAACCGAATTCGCAATGAGGGCAATCGCCAATGGACCTATGCCTTCGTCCGCTACTTAGAGCCCGATGGCGTGATTCCTGTCGCAATGGTAGAATCTCCCGAGGTCGGCACCTACGATGCCTCGCCGCTGGTGCAAGCCATCTGGGGGCTGCATGCTGAAGCCAGTGGCGCCGCCATTCCAGCCGCCATGCAACTTTGGGTCGGGCTCATTAACCACTACGTCACCCAGTTCTCCCACCGGCACCGCCAAGATGAGCGCGTTTGGAAAGTGTGGGAGAAGATTGGTGTCGACTTGGGCCGTCGTTGGACGCTTGAAGAGATTGCTGCCGAAGGAAACATGAGTTCCGAGCACTTTCGAAGGCTCTGTCAGGATTCGATCGGACAAAGCCCCATGAGGCACTTGGGAACTCTACGCATGCAGCGCGCCTCTGAGTTGCTCGCCTCGACCGACCTCACGATCGACGCCATCGCAAGCGACGTGGGTTACGAATTTGCCTGATTATATCGGATTTGGGGTACAGCTATTCGAGGAAACATGATTATGTTAGAGTTTATGGTATCTCGCACTTTGGCGTGCTATCATATAC
>JBLHHN010000299.1:0-8135 GCA_047616785.1 Verrucomicrobiales bacterium | reverse complement strand
AACACCTACTACGATTCATTTGGAGAATTCAAGGCGGCAATTGACGGAAAGATTCGTGAAGCCAACACTTCACTCAAACACCGCATGAAGTCGCTTCTAACATTGAATTTTCAGATTCTTCCGAATGATCCAGATAGAATCTTATGATGGCGCTTGGTATAAAACGCCGGAATTTATCCCCGGAATGTGAGCTTTAAGAATACGGCCAATTTGCCTCACTGAGATCTTTGGGACGATCTGTGCTTTCTCAGCTTCATCTCTGAGTTCCTGGTGCGTCCATTGCTCGATTGGCCGACCATGGCTTTCTGGAGTTTCGCAGGCGATGGCAACGATAGCCACGCACTGCTCAGCCGGGAACTTTGGTGGTCCTCCTGCCCGAGGACTGTCTGACAGCAGTTCTTCCACCCGATGACCATCCTCTCTCTCTGTGCCCTGCCATTGCGAATGCCACTTGGAAACAGTATGCTCACTAACGTTCTGCTCCCTGGCAACGGCGGTTCCTGGCATGCCATCAGCCAAAGGCAGAATGATACGAGCACGAACGACCCAGCAGTGCTGGGTATTCCTTTTGCTGGCAAGGGCAAGTGGTTGCTTGTCCGGAAACGGTTAATGGTAGCCTTTCGGGATGTGTTTTAATCATAGGAGCCATCGCGCACTCGGCATTTACTGACATTATAGTGAAAGTGAAAGTTATTTTTGATATTCACTATAGCCGGTTGGACATCCGTGTTACGAACTTCAGCCGAGGTGTACTATCCGAAGGGCGAAAGCTTCGCTGGAATCAACGAGGATTCTATTAGGTGGGTTGAAGAGGAAATCAATGAGCTCCCTCGCAAACTCCATGAATACGCTTGTCCAATGCTCTAGCTCAATCGTCTAACTGCGGCGTAAATCCACTAGCCACTTGAATCCGCCGATTGGAGAATCCTGCAATCCACAAGATACCCGAATTGTCGAAAAATTACAAGTATTATTTTGAGAAACTGCGCGAATCTTTGAAATTTTCTTCCAAGATCCGAGGCTTCAAACCAGACTGCGAGGTATGACGATTGTCTTACTCGCTACACTCATTCGCCAGCTTCAGTTCTTGGTAACGGCACCTGCCGCCGCTTTTTCTGTGCTTCTCCTATGTGTGTTGTGCCCGACTCTCGGCGTTGCCCAAAGCATCAATGACACGGTGTTCGAACTTGACGATCATGGGCAGCGCCGACGTTTCGAGCTAGCTTGTGACGAGTTATCCTGCACTCCGAAGGCCACTGGCATCGCCCACTCTCTAGAAATCGCCAAAGTTGCCAATGGAAAATCAGTCAAGGCCAAGGCTTCTGAACTCCAAGCCTCTACCGGCGAGCGCCTTGACCTAGTACTCTACGAAGTTGGCAAGCCAAGGAGCATCGCCTCGCGGCGAGTTCTGACACGTAAGGTAATGGTGACCGTAAAGACTCCGGCCGATAGAGACCGCTTCATTGCTGCTTTTCCAGCCGCTGCCTCGGAGAAGCCAAGCTATGCTAAGAACATTGTCATCTTAACCCTCGCGGATCCTGGAGATTCTCTCACATCACTGACGCAACTACGAAAAACACCAGGTGTAGTATCGGCCATGCCGCTGTTGGCACGACAACAGGCCAAGAAGCTCATTCCAAACGATGCGCTGTTCACTAACGACCCTAACAAAGATGGTTATCAGTGGCATCTGCAGAACACTGGAGATCGTGGAGGAGTCGCCGGAGTGGATGCGAATGTGGTCTCTGTTTGGGACACCTATCGAGGATCCGGGATTGTGATCGGTATCATCGATGATGGCCTGGAAGTCAGCCATCCTGACATTGCGCCAAACGTCGACACTGCGAACGACCATGATTGGAACGATGCTACGCCTAACGATCCCACAGGCGATGCCACCATCGATAATCATGGCACTTCTTGCGCCGGGGTTGCCGCCGCTCGGGGAAACAATGCGATTGGGGGATCGGGGGTAGCTCCTGAGGCCACGCTCGTGGGGCTACGTCTCATCGCCGCTGGCAATACTGATGCCGATGAAGCCGAGGCGCTTGGGTGGATGCCTGATCACATTGACATTACCAGCAACAGCTGGGGACCAAGTGACTTGCCTGATAATCTCAGCGGGCCAGGAACCCTGACTCAAGCGACTTTGAGAAACACAGCCGCACTAGGCCGCGATGGTCTAGGTACACTTCACTTCTGGGCCGCAGGCAACGGTGGGACTCGAGACGACAATTCCAACTACGACGGCTATGCCAATTCTATTTATACGATCGCAGTCGGAGCTACGGGCGATCAAGGCGAGAGAGCGGGCTACTCTGAGCCTGGCGCGAACATGGTCGTATCAGCGCCGTCAAATGGAAACGGACAGGGCATCACGACGACCACAACATTCGGCGATTACACCTACAGCTTCGGTGGCACTTCGTCAGCAACGCCATTAGTCGCCGGGGTGGCCGCATTGATGTTAGAAGCAAATCCCACTCTAGGCTGGCGGGACGTTCAAGAGATCTTGATCCTCTCAGCCCGTCAGATCGATGCCGCTCATCCTGATTGGACTACCAATGGAGCTGGACTCCATTTCAATCATAGCTACGGCGCTGGTCTCGTCGATGCCGGTGCAGCGGTGGCTTTGGCCAGCGGCTGGAGCACACTGCCTACTCAGCGCAGTCAGGTGATCAGCCTGGATAATATAGACGAGTCAATTCCTGACAATGACACGAATGGAGTGACCAAGTCGTTTCAAGTAGTCGCGGCCGATTCACTTCGGGTGGAGCACGTCACCCTCTCCCTCACCACACCCCATTCGTATCGTGGAGATCTGAAGGTCGTCTTGCAATCTCCATCCGGGACGGAGAGTATACTATCATTGCCCCGAAACGATGACGGTAGCGGTTACGCTGCTTGGACATTCATGTCCGTCAGGAATTGGGGTGAGTCCTCGCAGGGCAGTTGGCAAGTCACCGTGTCCGACGAACAAACAGGTAATACCGGAGTTCTGGAGGGTCTAACGCTAACGATCTTTGGCACCGATCAGCTCCCACCCAGCGCCGCTCCAGTCATCGTGAGCCAATCCGCCTCGGCTCAAACTGGCAGTCAATTCCTCTACCAAATCAATGCCAGCAATCGGCCCACCGCCTATAGCGCCACCAATCTACCAACCGGACTTGAGCTCGAATCCACCTCGGGGTTGATCTCGGGAGTGCCCGAAGTCAGCGGGACGTTCACGGTCGAGCTGACCGCGTCCAACAGCCTTGGGTCCGCTTCTGGCCAGCTCATTCTAACCGTTAGCACACCCACTCTAGAACCGCCCGTCATCGTGGGCCAACTCACGCTCACAGCAACGGTGGGGCTCCCCTTCTATTATCAAATTGTAGCCACCAACGAACCAGAAATCTATGAGGCTCAGGGGTTGCCGCCAGGGCTAGAGGTCGAGGCTTCAACCGGTATCATCTTTGGCAATCCAGAAGAGTATGGACTATACACCTCTTCTATCCAAGCCATCAATGCCGCAGGTGAAACGTCAGCATTTCTAGATTTCAACGTCAGACGCCCTGCAGGCCTAGCCATCTCGGAGGCTGCAGACCATCGAAGCCCCTTTTATCTCGGCGGCCATGAGGTTTGGTATCCGCAGACAGCCGTCACCTCCGATGGCACCGATGCCCTGCAAAGTCCCCCTTTGGGAGAAGGCGAGTCCTCCTCGTTCGAAACTGATGTGGTCGGCCCCGCAACCGTCACCTTTCAGTGGAAGGTCTCCTCAGAGGAAAGCTACGATTGGCTTAGGTTCGCCTTGGATGACACCGTCGTTCATGAGATCAGCGGCGATCAAGACTGGGCGCAAATTGAGTATGAGGTTCCTGAAGGCGCTCATCGTCTGAAATGGGCCTATTCCAAAGACTACAGTTTTGATGAAAATCTCGACGCCGCTTGGGTGGACTCGATCCTGATCTTCAACGACTTGAATGTTGCCATTAACAATTTCATCATGGCCGTCGAACCTCAAGGTGACGGAGATTGGTTCGACCAAACCGAGACGAGTCACGATGGCTTATCAGCAGCACAGTCTCCCCTCATGGTCGACAACCAGGTGGCAACGCTCAAAGCTTCCACCTTTGGCCCCGCGATGCTGACCTTCCATTGGAAAGTATCCAGCGAAGAAGACTATGATCAGCTCAAGCTCATTGTCGATGGAACCGAGATAGATGCCATCTCAGGCGAACAGGACTGGGAACACCGGGCCGTCTATTTGACCGATGGTCTACATTCAATCGAATGGCAGTATCGCAAAGACAGTTCGAGCAGTGCTGGAATCGACGCAGGCTGGGTGGATGAGCTGCAGATTCACGTGGACTCCCCGTCCTTCGAAAGCGCTGCAGACTCCGAGGGCCTCCGCTGGGAGTCTCGCGGTGATCGCGTTTGGTCGCCACAGATCACCCCTGGTCAGTTCGGAAGCCATGCATTGCAGTCAGGGAGTATCGGCAACAACGAATCCTCTATTCTCGAGACTCAAATGACTGGTCCAGGCACCCTGAGTTTCTTCTGGAAGGTATCGTCTGAGTCTGGCGTCGACTCTCTCAGACTCTTACTCGATGGAGAACAGAAGGACATCATTACTGGAGACATTGATTGGACCAACCGCACGCTCAGCATTCCTGCAGGCGAACACACGATCCGTTGGGCCTACACCAAAGACATTAGCAATGCCGATGCGGAAGATGCAGGTTGGCTCGACCTGGTGACCTATACTCCGGACGTTGTCACCTCTCTCCCCTTGGGAGAAGCGCTTGAGCTGGATCAACTAGACTGGATCACCTCAGTGATCCCTTGGCTAGGGCAAGACGTCGTCTCTAATGATGGTGTCGATTCAGCTGTAGCAGCCGGCCTCAGCCATGGACAATCCTCCACCATAGAAACAACGATCACTGGTCCGGCAACCATGGAGTTCTTCTGGAAGGTATCGAGTGAATTCAGTTTCGACGTACTGCAGTTCTCCATCGATGGCGAGGTTCAGGAGCGGATAAGCGGCGAGGTCGATTGGACGCCGATGTTCGCTGAGTTCGGACCAGGCGAACACACGGTTCAATGGCAATACTCGAAAGACGATTCGGTCAGCGAAGGAGACGACAGCGCTTGGATAGATCTTGTTAGTATGAATTTTAATGACGGCCTAGCCGAAGCCTTAGACACAGAACTCTTGCCCTGGAACACGAACGGCCAGCGTTTCTGGTATCCACAAGCCGCCACCACCCAAGATGGACAGGACGCCGCAGCGATAGGGAACCTCGCCGAGGAAGAACTCTCCTACCTCGAAACGACAGTCACGGGACCAGGGACATTAAGCTTCTACTGGATGACCACGGGTGATACGGATGAAGACATCCTAAGTTTCACGGCCGATAACAGCTTTGTCCCTTCCGTCTCTAACAGCGCCACTTGGGAGCACGTCGAAGTAGACATCGGACCGGGGGAACAAGTTCTGTTCTGGATCTATAGCGAGGGATCCGGTCCCCTTCAAGGCTCTGCCTACGTCGACCAAGTGCAATTCATTCCAGACACCGCTTCTAGCATTACCGTTAGTCACGCAGCTGGAAGTTATGCTCCAGGTGGACAACTCCCCGTCTCCGCAACCATCACTTACCAGGGAATGCCCATCTCCAGTCTTGGCTATGAGATGCAACTTCCTGTCGGCTGGAGCTACGTCTCGGATAACAGCACCGCGCTGAAACCCACCCTTGGCGACACAGGACTTCTTGAGTGGGCGTGGTTTTCAATTCCAGATGATGCCATTCCTTCCTTCGACATTATTCTGCAATCTCCTGCAGATCTGTCAGATCCAGTCAGTTTCTCAGCAACCGCGCTTCTACGAGATCCTGCTTCCAACGAAACGCGAGTGGATGCCTTACCGAACCCATTGGTTGTCACCCCCATTGCCAATCATTCTGCGGATAGCAATGGAGACACGCAAATTGGCCTCTCGGAGTTGCTCGGTGTCATCTCACTCTACAACTATCGCGAGGGGAATAGCCGTCTCGGCACCTATCACGTTGATAGTGAATCAAGCGCCTACCTTCCCGGTATCGGGTTGGTCACGGGAACACCCCACGCCACTGATACCAATGCCGATTGGTCAATTAATCTGTCGGAGTTGCTAGGCACGATCTCGATCTACAACTACCGCGAAGGCACGAGTCGCCTCGGCACCTATCACTATGATTCAGTCCTCGGAAGATTTGTGCCAGGTCCCACAGGCGACTCCCCTAGTTCAATTGCTGTCAGAGCTGCCAAAGGCTTGATAACCGCGACCTTTGCCAATGAAACCGGCACCTTCGATCCGAGCGGCGGACTCGTTACTTTCTCTTCGACAGTCGCCGGTATAGACGGTTCCGTTTCAGCCTTTGGCTTCGAAGTCGACCTTGATGAGGGATGGAGCTTCGTCTCTTCCGCGATCGATGCGTTTGGAAAGCCGGACCCAGGTGACACCAATCATCTCGAGTGGTTCTGGATTACGCCCCCAACGACACCGCTCAGTTTTACCGTCACGCTGAATTATCCAGCTGGGCTGGATGACTTCATCCTCGCAGGAAGTTTTATCAATGATATCTCGGGCATTTCCAAAACGACGAACGTGACCATCGATCTTACGAGCTCAAACCCCAGCGCCTACGATCTGTGGGCCAATGCTGCCCTACCTTTAGACCTTCCAGCAGAAGAACGTATCAAGACTGCCGATCCAGATGCTGATGGACTCAGCAATCTCTTTGAACGCGCGCTCGGACTTGATCCTGTCTCTAGCGCCAATGGAAACGAAGAACTGCTCTCGATTGAAGAGTCGACGGACAACCTGCAGGTGTCCTTCATGAGGCCCGAAGGAGGCACCATCGGGATTGACTACTACATCAGTACGTCTGGGAACCTCAGTTCCTGGGAGGACACCCTTGAAACCGCGGAGAACTGCACAGTGGAAAGTCAGGGAGATGGGACAGAGAAGGTCACTATGACTGTCCCACTTCCGTCGGGAAAACGCTCCTTTGCCAGAGTGATAATCAGCGAATCAAGCGGTCTCTGATTCTGATGGGAGATCGCGAAATGCAACCATCTGTGGATGTCTTGTTGCTCGGAGCGCTATCCTCCGGCAGGTCGAGGACCAGCAGCAGTTTGAGGTGTTTGCAAGGGAAGAGATCCTTTACTCGACCGAAGATAGTGCCCGCTGGTTTTCCCGACAGTTGCTGGTAGGTGATGGCTCGGACGAGATGTTGGAAGGGATTTCCCATCGACTTGGAATCCAGCTCTAAAGGGTCCAAGCGGCGCATGGCGTTGCCAAGCTTCCTATCTGCTGCTCAGCTTTCTGGGGATCGTAGAGGAAAGGCAGCCCACAAGGACGCGCTGGTGGCGGCGCTTTGGAATGAACCCGAAGTGTCCTAAAACTCGAATCGCCCTGTATTCATGCGGCATCCCGGTAGTAGTAACGAAGCAATCCGCCTAACCGCTCTCGACATTCAACGCTCCCTTCGCTTGTCGAAGTGAACTCCGGCTCAATCCTCACGGATCCTGTTCTCCAATCCTCAGACCTCTTGACATAGGATTGAGGCACCGCCTGAACTATCATAAGCACGCTTTAATCCGTTCATTGTCAATAGGTTAGCGTAGTGATGAATTAAGGTGGTGTTCCGCCGATTCAGATTCTATCATTGTTGTTATCGCGGTTTGTTTTCAGAATGTCGATATGGTATTTATCGAAAATTCCGAATTGTATGAAAATTATCGATAAATGGGCCAAGATCGGTGTCACTAGCAGTTTCCTGCCGCAATCAGCGGATTTGCTACGTCAGGAGGTCTGAGGATTGGTGGTTCCTCTCCCCATGGTAATTAAACTGTTGCACGAAGACCCGAAGTCCGAAGTGACTCGGCGTGTCGTCGAGCCCAAAGTAAAAGGCGGTGCTACCCACCCAGGGCCATTGGTCAGTGCCGTGTAAGTGTTTGATTGAAAGCAAGTTAGCTTTCTCCCTGAACAAAGTGCCTCGAAAATGCGATGTGATGGTGGCATGAACCATCTCGACATCCCATCCGCCATTGGAAGCGCGTCTCGCCTGCGCTTGGACGTTCGCCCCGCCATCAGCGAGGCCGAAATCGCGCAA
>JBLHHN010000298.1:0-8147 GCA_047616785.1 Verrucomicrobiales bacterium | reverse complement strand
TTGGCAGAGGCGTCGGTAGGTGCTTGGCATTGTTTGGTTTCGAAGTTGAATGATGCTTTAACACACATCCGCGCCTCTGCCTGCTTCATTTGTGCGCTAGGACTATGAATCCGCCGGACCTTAAAGCTCCTCTGCCAACCGAATCATCGCGGAATTAGCGTGGGCATCGAGGCCCTCCACGCCGCAGAAAGTGCTGATGATGGGGGCTGACTTGGCAATGGCCTCTCGGTCGAATTTCACCACGCTGGTGCGGCGCTGGAATTGATCGACGGTGAGCCCGGCGAATGATTTCCCGGCGCCACCAGTCGGCAGTTCGTGACTGGGACCGGCGAGGAAATCTCCCGCGGCGATCGGCGAGTAGTTTCCAAGAAAGATCCCGCCAGAGGTTCTGATCTCTGGGAGCCATTTGTCTTCATCTTCACAAATGAGGCTCAGGTGTTCCGGGGCGTATCCATTGGCCACGGACACTCCTTGGGCGAAGTCTTGCACTTGCATCAAGAAGGTACCGCGTTCTAGCACTTGATCCACAATATGAACTCGGCTGAGGAAGGGCTTCTGTTTCGCGACCTCTTTCTGTACCTTCTCCAGTAAGGCGCCGGATGGCGTGACCAACCCAATCAAACTCACCGGATCGTGCTCCGCTTGGGCTAACAAGTCAGCGGCAACGAACGCTGGGTTGGCTGTTTCGTCGGCTAACACAAGCACCTCGCTGGGCCCCGGCAGGAGATCCACCGCCACGGTCCCGAAGACTTGGCGTTTCGCTTCCATGACGTAGGCATTGCCAGGCCCAAACACTTTTGTCACTGGGAGAATCGTGTCTGTGCCGTATGCCAAAGCGGCCAGAGCCTGCGCTCCGCCAATCTTATACACTTCGTGCGCCCCGGCTTCGGATAGCGCATAGAGCAGGGCTGGGTTCACATTGCCATAAGCATCGCATGGTGTGGTGACGACGATCTCGGGAACCCCAGCCGTGGTGGCCAAGGTGACGGTCATGATCGCCGTCGAGACCAGCGGGGCGGACCCACCCGGAACGTAGACGCCCACACGTTGGAAGGGCTGGAAACGCTCGCCTACTTCGGCCCCTTGAGCATTGGTCATCGACCAGTCGCGACGCATTGATTCCTCGGCGAATCGTTCCACATTGAACTTGGCCGCGGCCACGGCTTCGCGCACTTCAGGAGAAACGGCGTCGCAAGCAGCGGTCATTTCCTCGGGCGACACACGAAGCGTGCCTTTCGCTAAATCAGCCCCATCAAACTTCTTCGTCAACGTGATCAAGGCCTCGTCGCCACCTGTGCGCACGGCTTCAAGGATCTCGGAAACGGTCGCCTCCACTTGAGGCGTGGGCGCGGCTCGGCGATTGAGCTGCGCCAGCTGATCGGAGAAGTCCGCGTCCGTGTGCCTGATGATCTTCATGCGGCAACACAGGCCCGTCCTGCGGCTCTGCCAAGCAGGATTTTTAGAAATGCAGGTCCCATGGGTCTACCTTGACCAGCGGGAAGGCATAGGCTTGTCTCACCCGAACGTATACTCGTCTCTCATAATGCTGAAGAATCGTCTGCTCACACTCCTGGTGCCGTCCGCACTCTTGACCACCGCCCTTTTCGCGGACAACGCAGCGACCGCTGTGAAAGACCTGTTTGTCAAAGAGGGCTTCGCCGTGGAGCTCCTTTATTCCGTGCCGAAGGAGGAGCAAGGCTCGTGGGTGAGCATTTGCACCGATCCCAAAGGGCGGCTCATCGTTTCGGACCAGTACGGAGCCCTCTACCGCTTTGCCCCACCAGCTGCTGGCGCGACGCTGGATCCAGCCACAATTGAGAAGATCGACTTGCCGATCGGCCAGGCTCACGGGCTTTTATACGCTTTTGATAGTCTCTACTGCATGGTCGCGAATGACGTGTTCGAAGGCCGGGGACTCTATCGTCTCCAAGACACGGATGGAGACGACACGTATGACAAAGTCACTCAGATCGTGCGACTCGAAGGCGGCGGTGAGCACGGCCCGCATTCCGTTATCCTTTCGCCTGACGGCGAGTCACTCCACATCATCGTTGGAAATCAGACGGAACTGCCGCCCATGCAGAAGACGCGTGTGCCACCCGTCTGGGGTGAAGATGAAGTTCTCCCACGCGTCTACGGCCGTGGGTTTATGCGAGGGACGCTCGCCCCTCGAGGGTTCATCGCGAAGACCGATCCGGAAGGTAAGACATGGGAACTGATCGCTACTGGTTTTCGAAATGAGTATGACGCGGCATTCTCACGAGATGGCGAACTCTTTGCCTACGACGCGGACATGGAGTGGGACATGAACACACCCTGGTATCGGCCCACCCGCGTCAATCACGTCGTCAGTGGTGGGGAGTTCGGCTGGCGCAATGGCTCGGCCAAATGGCCTTCCTACCATGAAGACAGTCTCCCTTCGATCGTCGATATCGGGCCAGGCTCACCCACCGGTGTGTGTTTCGGTTATGGTGCGAAGTTCCCGGCCAAGTATCAGGACGCGCTCTTCATCTGTGACTGGAGCTACGGTAAGCTCTACGCCGTGCACATGAAGCCTAACGGATCCACCTATACGGCAGAGCTTGAGGAATTTGTCAGTGCCCAACCGCTTCCTCTCACGGATCTCTGCGTGCATCCTGGAGATGGCGCGCTCTATTTCAATATTGGCGGCCGTCGCACCCAATCGGGTCTCTATCGTGTGACTTACAAGGGAGACGAATCCACCGCGCCGATCGCTCAAGAGCCGAGGAAAGAAGGCCAAGAGCTACGCGCCATCCGCCATCAATTGGAGGCTTTTCATGGCGTCGTCGATTTCACTGCAGTGGAGGTGGCATGGCCTTACTTGCAGCACGAAGACCGTCACATCCGCTTCGCCGCACGCGTGGCCATTGAGAGCCAGCCGATCACAGCTTGGAAGGATCGCGCCTTGACTGAGAAAGACCCGCACGCGTCATTGTTAGCGACCATCGCCTTGATTCGTTGTGGACATGCCAACTTGAAAGGGAATGCGTTGGGCAATCTCGTGAAGTGGAAATGGGCCGACTTGAATCGCGAAGAACGATTGGCGTGGACGCGAGCCGTGGGGTTGTTTCTCGCCCGCATGGGCGGTTTCGAGAAAGACTCCGATCGCAAGAAATTGGTGCGTCGCCTGAACAAGCCTTTTCCCACCGGAGATCGCGATTTGGATATCGAACTCTGCCAACTGCTAGTCGCCATGAACGCTCCTGACATTGCCAAACGAGGAGTAGCCCAAATGGAGGCGGCCCCGACTCAGGAAGAACAAATGTCCTACGCCAAATCTCTGCGAGTGTTAGCCGACGGTTGGGAAGATGCGGACCGCGAGCGCTACCTCGCCTGGTTCCAGAAAGCGGCGAATTTCCGAGGTGGAGCGAGTTTAGGGAAGTTTGTGGAATCGATCAAGAAAGACGCTGTCAGTCATCTGACAGAAGCTCAGACGACTCAGTTCGCCGAGGTATTGAAACCTGTAGAACCCAAGGGACCTGACTTCGTCATGGAACCTCGAGAGATGGTCAAGCACTGGGGTATGTCTGATCTTGAGGGTCTCCTCGGCGCTGGCCTGGAAGGGAACCGCGACTTTAAAAATGGGCGCAACCTCTTCGGAGCCGCCGCTTGTTTCTCCTGCCATCGTTTCGGTGGTGAAGGCGGAGCCATGGGGCCGGACCTCACCGGCGTGGCCGGGCGGTTCAGTCCCAAGGATCTGTTAGAGTCCATCATCGAGCCAAGCAAAGAGATCAGTGATCAATACAATGCCACGGTCATCACCATGAAAAATGGCGATGTCGTCATGGGCCGAATCATCAATCTCAGCGGTGACGATGTGATGGTGAATGTGAACATGCTGGATCCCAATGCGATCTCCACCGTGAAACGTCCTGACATGGTCGCCATGGAACCCTCCAAAGTCTCCATGATGCCCTCTGCCCTGCTCGATACCTTGAAAGAGAGCGATATCCTCGACCTTCTGGCCTACCTCCTATCAGGCGGGAATCCTGAGAATGATCTCTTCAAGTAATTCATATTCGTGACTTTTAGTCTCCATCGAGCATCTCAACACCTAACAACCCGAACTTTTCCCTTATGATGAAACGAGTGCTCAGCACAATGCTAGCTCTCGTCGCTCTTGGTCTGCTTTCCTGGCAAGCCTTCTTCCACATCGATTTCGATGCGGATCCACTCAACCTTTTGCCGCAGCATCTGCCTCAAGTCGGGGCCATGCGGATGTATGACGAGGCCTTCGCCTCACAGAATGACGTTCTCATCGCCATCACGCAAGAAGATGTGGCGATCGGAGACGAGGCGACGGCGTCTCTTCAAGAGTACCTCGCCGAAAGGAAGGATCTCTTTCAATCCCTGAGCGGCGCGCCTCCTTGGGAGAAAGAACCCTCCCAGATGGGCGAAATGCTCGCATACCTTTGGGTCAATGGGAAGACCGAGTCTTTGCAAGGCTTGGCCATGCGACTGCAAGGGGACGGCGTCGAGCGGGAATTGGCGACCAGTTTGGACATCCTTGAGAACTCCATGGACATCGCAGCCGTCATTCGGGTTTCGCATGATCCACTGCATTTGTCGAACTTTGGAGAGTCGTCTGGCTCCTTCCAGTTAGGCGATGCTACGCGTCTCAACTTTGTTTCAGACGATGGCGAACTCCGTCTCATCCTAGCAGAACCCGCCAACGATCTCAAGGGCGGGACCGATGTGGTTCAATGGCAACGTGCCGTGGGCAGTGCCTTTGACGATTGGCGCTCAGTGCATCCGGAGTTGGCAGACGGCACTTTGATCCAACTCACCGGCCGTAAGATCTACATGACGGAAGTGACCAATGCCCTCCGGCGTGATCTCATGATCTCCGTGGTTATTACGTTAGTGTTTGTGGTGGTTCTGTTTGGGTTGCTTTACCGACGAGTTATGCCTTTAGTTTTATTGTTGGTTGCTCTTTATGTGACTTTCGTCATCACGCTCCTGTTGGGCGAATTCATTTTCCAGGAGCTTGGAGCGATGAGTGTGGGGTTCGCAGCCATCCTCATGGGTTTGGCCGTGGATTACGGATTCGTGATATATCAGGAGTCTTGCTGCAGCGGGAAAGATCCTCGCGAGTTGCGGCCCATCTTCGGGCGGTGCATCGGATGGGCTGCGGGAACCACGGCTTGCGTATTTCTTTTCCTGAATCGCAGTATCATGCCCGGTGTGACTCAGCTAGGCACCATGGTTGCCATTGGAATCGGCGTCGGTGCACTGATCATGATCTTTCCCTACGCAAGCGCGTTGGGGCGCCTTCGCTGCTACGGCCATCGGAATGGCGAGATCGCCTCAGATGCGCGGCAGTCGTTGCTGGGCTCCAGTTTCTTTGCTGGTTGGGCAACGGCAATCGGTGCGTTGATGGTGGTTGTTGTCTTTTACCTCATGGGTTTTCCAAAATTAAATCCCGATCCGGAAAGCCTTCTCCCTGAGAAACGGCAAGCTTCGATCGAACTTTATAAGACCGTGATGGAGCGTTTGGGTGGAGACACTCGGACCCTCACGGTGATGGGTAGCAGTGCCAATGATCGTCAAATGCTAGACATCTTAAAACGCGGGAAGAAGATTCTCGCTGCCGATACGACCGTCACCAGTGCGATGATTCCGACGGGGCTGTGGCCTCACATAGATCTTCAGAATGCCAATCGCAAAGTGCTCGCACCTTTGTTGGAAATCGAGCCGGAGATTCTAGCAAAGGCTGAAGCGGAAGGGTTCACGGATGAGGCTCTTTTACTGACCAAACGTATCTTCGCGGCCTGGCGTGAGTTTGTCAGTCATGATCAACCCTTCGCTTTAAAAGATCCTGCCAGTGAATGGCTCATGAAACGGCTGATTCAGACCGACGAGAATTCGCATTTGGCGATTGGCTTTATCCGCTTGGTTGAAGACAAGTTCACCATTCCTTTCGAAACGATTGAAGCCCTCAATGCGATTGGACTGCGCCCTATTGGCTGGGAATTCCTCGGCACTGAAATCCTTGCCGTCTTGCAGCATGACATCAGACACGTCGTCATCCCTTCCGCAATCGTCTTGCTCGTCTTACTCGCCATCGTCTTCCGGTCGGTCAAAGGAGTTTGTCTTTCTGTCGCGTTGCTGGTGTTCAGTGCTCTTGGTCTCATGGCCGTCATGCGGCTTATAGGCATGGATTGGAACATCGTGAACATCGCAGCAGCCCCCCTACTGCTTGGGTTAGGATTGGACTACAGCATCCACGTCATCCTAGCGCTACGGCGAACGCACGGAAACATCCCCGAGATCCATCGGAACATCGGCCGCGCCCTCCTTCTCTGCGGAACCACCACTGCCGTCGGTTTCGGTTCGCTCCGCTTCGCTCGGCACGGCGGCCTGCCCATGTTAGGCGAACTCTGCGCTATCGGTATCCTCATCACCATGGCAGTCGCCATCTACCTTGTTCCCCACTGGTGGTGCTTCCTTCACCGTAAGGAACTCCGCGAACGGGCAGAAGAAGATCACTCAGCCGTCCAATCGTCGTAGGAGTTCACGCAAATGTGTCTTTCAGAGGCTTGCTTCGGAATCTTCAAAGGGAATCCGTGAGGATTTCACCAAGGCCATGCCATTCGTTGGCGCTACTCGGACCAGTCGAGTGGTGGCGCTGTCGTGGTAGAGGATGGCGGCACCGCGTAAGAACTCCTGAATCTTACCGAGTTCCCGGCTGGTTTGGTCACCGTGATAGGCTCCGTAATAGAGCTCACCGAGAACGGTTTCGGAAATGTAGAGCTGATCGATGACAGCCATTTTAGAAGTCACCAAAGACGGCTTCTTCCGAAGGTACCTGACGACGATGTTGGTGTCTAGCAGTGTTTCAGTGGCCATTCTGAGCGTCTTGGATGGCTTTCTCAAAGGCCTCGCCTTCAAGCCGAGCCATGGAACCAGCGGTTTGCTCAAGGATAGCATTGCGCTCTTGCCTTCGGCGGTAGGCTCCTTCGGGGTCGATCTCGTTGAGATGGCGCAGGAGTTTGACCAGCTTGGCCGCTGGCAGGGTGCGGATCTCGTTGATGATGGAGTCTGCCACAGGGCTTATGCTGGTAGCTTAGCCCTGAGACGGGGATTTGTCGAGCGGCTCGCGGCAGCCGGATTTAATGGACTCAATTTACTTTACCGAGCGATTACGATGCGCAGAGCCTTCAGTCCAACCCTGCGGGTGCCAGACGGAAGTATCGTGGCTTGTCGCCTAATTGCTCCTGACGGATGAACCAACGGGTGTCGGGTTCAATCGGCGTCGGAGAGCTCTAGCTCTTCCATCGAATGAGATCCGTGGAGGACTCAAGTCCCCAGGGGCCGCTGATGGGCAGTGGCTGAGTGAGGCGAAGTGTGAGATCGCCAGTCGGGGTGAAGGCGAGATCGAGGGCATGCCTCACGGTACTAGGTTCGGTTGGGCGGGTCGGTTGCGTTTGGATGGCGATCTGATTCTGTGCGCCACTGCCTGCACCATCGTGGTCGAACCTAAGATCGCCGACGGAGAAGGACCAAGTCTGCTGGCCTGACTGAAAGGAGGACGGTGTGGGGTGCTCAGCTCGGTTGATGAGCGAAAGTCGGACTTCATCCACAGGTTCGGCGAAGTTGACACGCACGGAACCAGTGTCACTGACATGCTGACCATCGCAGAGACCAACGATCTGATTGGCGAAATTACCGGTGAATGTATTGCCCGCTCGTGTGAAGGCGTTGCCTTCTTCAGAGTAGCTATTCTCCGCGTCATCAAAAATTGCATGCCTAAAAGATAGGCATATAGCATTTTCCGATTGGAATACGTGTATGTTAGTGTTTCGTGGCCTATGGACTTCAAACTCACGGAACGCGAGATCAAAGACATCGAAGGGGCCCTTGATGAAGACACTCTCAAAGGTAAAATTCGGCGCAAACTCCTGGCCCTGAAAATGGGCGACGCTGGAGATGATCGCATATTCGCTGAGTGTTAGTATGCGCCCCGTATCCAACTACATTGCGGAGTTCCGCGAAGGAGGGCTGAGCGCGACGGTGGAGGATCGAGCCTACACTCCAGAGAGCAGCCTCGAACCCTATCTCGGCGAACTCGAGAAGAGCTTCCGAGAGAAACCGGTCGGCTGCGCCAAGCAGGCGCGAGCCCGTAT
>JBLHHN010000297.1:0-8150 GCA_047616785.1 Verrucomicrobiales bacterium | reverse complement strand
CGCATGGTTTATTCCATGCGCCTCTCACTGTATCAACATCTCTTTGTTGCTTCCTGCCATGCCTAAGAAAACTCATCCGAAGAATCCCCACGGCAGAAAGTGAAACTCACCAAGGCACAGAACGAAACTCACACAGCACAAATTGGCTTTAACTCCACGGTTGTTAGCGCCTCGGAACACCCATGCATACGCAAGGTATGGCGGTACCAGGGGAGCTCAGCAACGACGAGTGACGAGTGACGAGTGACTGAGTAGACATGAAGGACAAGATTACCCAATATTTAGGCCTAACTTGATGTCACGTCTAGAAAAACAGTAAAACCCGTTAAAAATTACAACGACATTTCCATCCGATTTACAGAAATAATAGCTCATTCCTGCAATACTCTCTCAGGTTTGACGACTTCAGTGGCCTAATCCTGGGAAACGGCTAATCTTAAGAAGCGAGGCGAACCAGCATTCTGCTGACGCAAGAGCACCGAGATCGTCCCAGCATCTTCCTGGGTCTCCCATTCCGGAGAACCAACTGGGGTCCAAGTAGTCAGATCCTGGCTACCCTCAACGGTCACGGTGACGCCGGATGCTGTGCTCTCAGAATAGACCAAAGCCGGAACTGACGCAGCACCTTCAGAGACGCGAGTGAAAACCGGGCCAACGTCGCTATCTCCCTTCTTGGGATCGCTCCCAAAGACATACTCGAAGATGTTGGCGATCCCGTCTCCATCATCGTCACCATTCGCCTGAGCCAGACCGTTTGCACCCAACCAGGTCGTGAACGCGCTATCCCCATCAGGACCTCCGCCGCCTTCGCCTTGAAGTGCGGTCCCTTCACTCCAGCTTTCTGCTTCGCTCGAGTCAGGCTTGGATGGTGGATCTGAAAGGACTAAAGTCGCTCCGCCGCCATCAGCATTCACAGGCCAAGGCTCAGAATCCTCATAGCGGAATGCATGAATCACCGAACCGTTTCCATCGAGCAATCGTAACGTCTCGCCACTATCATCAAGCTTACCGCCATACTCGCCCGCCACTGGATGCCCCTTGCCGTAACGAGACTCGAAGGCGGCCAAATTGCGCACGAGGATCACGTTTTCACCAGCACCCATGGTCTTGATGCTGCTATCGGAGAAATCAAAGTCTACCCCTGCATCAAAAACCACTCCGTTCAGATCAGCCACCGAAGCCCCTGTATTCATGATCACCAGATACTCGAACTGGCTTGCGCTCGTCCATCCACTAGCGCGTTCAGCATCGGTGGGCGCCGTTGGATGATACATCAACTCGCTGATCTGCAGATCGTCTGTCCCAAGTGTGAACGTCGCCTCCGTGAGAGCCGACCAGGTGACACCACCAAAGATACTCTTCGAATAGTAGCGAGCCTTGACCGTCGTCGTCCCGGTGACCGGGATTGGATTCTCATAAGCCACCGCACTGTCACTCACCTCAATCGTATCAGAAACGAAGGCGTAAGGGTCGGATCCATCCTTGGTGTAGAACAGATTGGCAGTGGCCCCTTCAAAACTGAGCTCATAGCCGGTGCTGACAGAACCTCCATGTTGAGTCAAGACCGGCGCACCTTTGCTAGAATACAAGTCCTCATCCTCGAACTGCCCCAGAACGATCTCAGTCCGTTGAGGTAGATACGTTTCTAACATCCAATCACGTTCATCGCGCCATTCTTCAATCGTGTGCGCACGAAACTGATTGTCATCTCCCCAACGAGCTGTCTCTGCATACATCGCAGGCTCGATTTCATCCGCCATCGCACTGTAACGCGCGATCGTCTTCTCAGAAGATAGAAGCCCACCATTGTGGAACAAGCGATGCGTGCGATCGGCCCACTTGATATGGAACCACAAGAGGTCATTCAACGCCGCGTACGGTTCGCCGACCCACTGCGTGTTACGAGGGGCTTTCATATTGAGAGGCGAACGGTCGCGGTTGTTGCCCATCGTATTCTCAAAGTCCCACGTGTAATGTTTGAAGCCTGTACTCTCATCCGTGTTCAAGCGTCCAAACCAGAAGTTCTTATTCGGCCAGTCCCAGTTACCACCCCAGAAATTGATGATCATGTAGTCCGCATAGTGATCCGCATCCAGATAGACTTTCATGTCAGGATTCCGCGTGCCATCAGGATTCAAACCTTGAAGGGCCATCCAGTCTGCGTAGGTCTCAGCCGACTTTGCGTCACTGACATAAGCATTCCAGTCACGCAGACCACTGTTAGAGGGATCATTCCCATTCTCTTTTCCACCTGCTTGTTTCACCTCGCCAGAATTGATCGAGTCCCAGTCCTCGTCTTCTCCACCATAGTAAGTAGCCGAGAAGTTCTCGTTGGGCCGTTCCGTTAGATTATAAAGTCCCCAATAGAGCCCGTTGATGTAAAGATGCTGAAAGCCACCTCGTGGTGAGGCATGCCCCGCCTCTGCTGCAATGCGTCTGCCAAACTCGTCACGTAAGAACTGCACCGTCGTTCCAGCTCCACCCCACGCATAACCATCGTTGCCACCGGCTCGGAAAACGATGGTGTCAAAGCTGTCCGCAGCACCAGGTTGATCCACAATGTCCGCACGCAAGCGGCCCACCCCATAGTCACTCTTAAACAAGAGCCGGAAAGAGTGCTTCTCACTCGCACTGGCTTGACGGAAGAACCCGCCTTGAATCCGCGCCCCACAATCAACCTGGAACTTCGCACTCCCATCCTTATTCAACCATTCGAAGGAAATGGGCTTCTCCCACTCCACACCAGTCGATTCAGGATTCCCATAGATGCCCTTGGTTCCGAAGAAATCCTCATTCGCGCCCACAAAGGAAACGGTGGGCAGTGAACGAAGCGCATTCCGCATCTCGCCCGCATTTGGCCCAGTGATGTCCGGATCCATTTCGTAGTCCACATTGAATCTGCCCCATTTGTCAGGGAAGCCATCCGGAGCAGCTGGCTGATTCACCACGTCGTCGTGGAAAATGTATGAGTGCGTGTCCACATTGGTGCTCTGCCAATTCAATTTCTTCGCAACGGCACGCACCACCGTCGTCGTATCGATACTCAGCGGTCCCGTGTACTTCTTCGCTGGCTTGAAGATGGTCCCCTTAGAGGGATCACTGCCATCGATTGAATAGAAGATGTCCACCCCTTCGGTCTCTGAGGTGATCTCTACCATGACCCCATCATCATAGTAGCCACGATTCTTACTGAACTTCGTATCAGCAACAAAGCCTAACAAACCATCAGCGTTGACAGCACCGGGCGAGGGCGTCTTGAAGAATTGCAACGTGTCTTCAAATGAACCGTATGACACCCCACCAAATTGTTCTGGATAGTCCAACTCCATCAACGCCGCGCCATCTGGCCCTACCAAAGCGAGATATTCACCACCGCCCGTAAGTTGGAAGTTCGTGTGCAACTCCCCACCTGCGACCGCTTGATCGACTCCTGACGCAAACACAATCAAATAGCCTCCTGACTCGAGCGTTGTTGCTGGAAAGACCCATTTCGCAAGCTGCTCTTGATCATCTGTCAGACTGTAGCCAGCAAGATCCACCGCCGCCCCATCGGGATTGTGGATCTCGATCCAATCAGGCGTTTTCCCACTGGCATCAGCAGGAGAATTACTTCCACCAGCCAAGAATTCGGAGATTGTAGGCGCGGCAGACGCTGGGAGAAGCGCCAGACCAAGGAAGCCAGGGAGTATCGATTTGAAAAATGGATGGACCATGAGGGTAAGAGATATGGGGTTGAACGTGCATCATTGTCTCGCTCTTGGTGTCAATTCAAGAATTCCCGTGATTCTGTCACAATCTTTGTCGACTCCACTAAAACTATCGCCCGCAGGAAGCTCACATGGAGCCTCACTGCGAGCGATGTCATCAACTCAAGAAAGGCAATGTCTATTCGGCTTGCGACACTTGCAACCGAACACGATAGAAATTCTGGAAATTCTCATCTTTTGAAAGCAGACCGTCCTCACTCTCAACGCTCTTCCAGCTCTTGAGATCGGTCGAAGACTCAAATGTCCGCTCAATGTCCTTATCGCCCATCACCTCAAACACATCGGACGAGAGGGAGACCTGATCGCCGTCGATCCTGAGGTCCACCTTAAGACCCGCTGAGGAGTCGCGATCTGTCGGTGCGGTGCCATAGACGAACTCCACAACATTGCTTGCTCCATCAAGGTCTGCATCGGCATTCGGATCTGTCATTGTCCAGTCATGCTCGCCGGTGGGGTTGAAATGCGCCATCGCCCAATCGGCATAGCGATTCAGGCCATGAGTGCCACGGAACATCCAAGAATCTTCTTCTCCTAGCGCTCCCACATAGTCCGTCCCCGAAGCGAGCACATAGTGGACGCCTGCCTTCTCAGTCTGTAGCCATCCCTCGCCTTGGGATGCGATGCGAAGAGCGGGCAACTGGGTCGGCTTCGGTAAGATCGAGGAAATATCAAGACGCTCCACCCCATAGGAACCCACGGCCAACCAAGCCATAGTCTGATTGTCTTGCACATCAATGTTACGAAGATTCTGCGTGTACACCGGCCCTAACAAAGCCACTTCAGCCACTTCCCGATTGGCAATCACACTCACCGTTTGATCATAGTCAGTGAAAAGAAGTCCTTCATGGATGACCAGATTGTTAGGCGTGCCACTCAGCTTGATGAAGCCATCGCTCCCCAGCTCGCCCCCTTCGTCCGTCCGCTTCCATTGCCAGACGAGGAGACCCGGCTCCTTGTTAGACACCCCGGGCTTGAAGACCTGATCGCCTAACACAGCCGTCGAGCTGTAGCGCCCGTCTTCCACCGTGATCTCGGAAACGAGGAACGCTTGGGCGCCATCATACACTGACACTTGCATAAGGCTGTTCGAGGTCGCATTCCAGAATTCTTCATTCTGCAGCTGAATCTTCGGTGCGGTGGAGAACAGCACGAGACCGCCATTGTCTTCATGCACCCCTTCCAGAATTCCAGGAATCCCCACCGAATCACCGACGACTGGGTTCGCTGGATCCGCGAAACTGATGTCCCGGAGTTTGTAGCGATGAATGTAGAATTCCTTGTTGTAGAGGCTTTCCTTGTAGCTCAAGAGCAATCGATCCCCTTGCAGCACCATGGGACCGAACTCCGCATAATCCTTCGGATCAATCACCGTTTCAGAAGCAATCGATAGCTCTGAAGGATCCTGAACATCCACTGCGATGATACTGACAAGATCGTAAGTAGGGTAACCGCCGTAGTAGAAACCTCCACCCCGAGGCGCTGCTATATCTGCGGCAATCCCAATACCATCCACAGCGATATCATCAATGAACCACCCGCCGTAATAACGTGTGCTCTCAATGCGAGGACGCCAGAGGAGATGCCCATTTACCAAGCTACCCACCACGGTATCGAGCCCATTGGCTTGATAGCCATTCCCCCGGTCTAGCGTCACACTGCCTAACAAGTTGGGCTCTGTCGGATCACTGACATCATACACATCGGTGGAGAACTCATTGTGACGCACCCAATTCCATCGCACTTCCTCTTCCCAGCCTTCGGGAATATAGCCATCAGGGAAGAGCTTGCTCAGCTCTTCTTCACTGAGTTGCACTTCGACCTGCTCATTCCATTGTTGATTCCGCGCGACATAAAGCTTCGAGCCTTCGCGATAAAGCCCAGCAATGCCACCTGGCTTCATTTCAAATTCCGTCACCACCGTGTCCGTGTCCGCCTTTGTCGTGACCTTGACACTTGTCGGAGTATCATTCTGCCAGGAATAGCCATTTCCAATCTGCCAGAGATAGTCTCCCAGCTCTACCACGTAGTAAGCATCCCATGCCAGAGGCACTGTTGTGATGAGTTCTGGCTCGTCCCGATCCTCTGCATTCACCACAATGAGTTCATTGCCAGAGATCGAGACAATGGTATCTCCCAGCGCCGTCGCACGACGTCCCTGCACCTCATGCTCCACCGCACCGCGAGCTTCGAGACTGTCATGATGCACATCCACGATCTGCATCAAGTTCTTATAAACGTACCCATTCTGCGTCTTGAGTTGCGTCTGAATCGGCACCAGAAGCAGATCTTCTTCTGGCAGATACCCCACCGCTTTCTCGTCCCAGTTCGCTTCACTCCATGAGCGACCTTCACTTGGATACACCCGTTGGATCAGTTTCAGCTTGCTAGGATCCTCCACATCAAAGAGTGAAATCGCCACACGATTATCCTCAATCCCCACCGAGAGCAATCGATCACCTTCCGGCACGAGGTAGGTGGACCAACCTGGAATCTCCAGTTCACCTAACGATTTCAAATTGTCTGGATCACTGAGATCAATCACAAAGAGAGGGTCCTTGCGAAGCTCGACAAAGAAAGTCACCACATAGAGGCGATCCCCATCAAAGCGCGTCGCATGCAAGCGCTCTTGCGGGGCCAAGATCAACTCATCAAGCTTGCGCGCCTTGTCTCCGGATAAATCGAAGTTCTCCACATAAGTCGACAATTCCTCCCGCCACACATTCTTCTGGGTCACCGTTGTGAGAATATCATCCTTCACCCGCAGCTTGAACTTGTCCGGGAGATTCGCTTTCAAATCCACTGTGTGCGACACTTCCAAAGACTCAACGTCACGCCCGATTGGAATCACATTCACCTTCGATTTCGTCAGCTGTGCTTCTTGGTCATAATGCGAACTTGTCACTAATAAATGCTCCGGAGAAGCTGTCACCACCGAGTTCCAGAACCACCCATTATCATCGAGGAGTTCTAGTGGCTCCTTCTTCTGCGGAGCTGAAGGGTCTGACAGATCAACGCCGCTGACCACCAGCCCTTGACGCCAAATGAAGTTTCCTTTTTCATCTTCCTTCGGCTGATTATAACGCGAGACAATGTAGAGTCGCTCGCCCACCAATCGGCTTTCTACATAGTCACCATCGAAAGCAACGCGCGACACGACCTCTAACTGATCGCCCGAATGCTTCACCACGATCGCTTCCGTCTGCTGCACTGAACTGTAGGGCAAGTCAAAGTCATACCATCCGTAGGCCGCGTAGTTCGTGTAATTAGCTAACAGAAGCACATGACTATCGTCCAGAAGATACATCTGATCTCCCACCGCTGGCATCCTCAATGTCGCCAGCTTCTTAGGTTCCTCCGGCTCACTCAGATCGAAGACCTGCAGCCCACGCAATTGATTGAAGAAATAAAGCGTCTCCCCACGCCACTGCCACATATCAGATTCCTGCACTGTATCCGGTGTGCCTCCTGCATCATCAGCCTCTGCGGTGGGCGCACCTGCTACACCACCGCCAGCTCCATCTGCGAATGCCAAGTCGCCGCCCGCGCGAAAAGCACCGCCCGATTCCCTCTGCTCAAACGTCGTTGTCTTCCCTGCATAAAATGCATAAGGAAACGGATCCGACATGCTCACCTCAGCTCGACACTCTTCCAGGACCACATTGTCAGGAATCCTCATCTTGAGGAACCCCTCATCGCCAGCCAAGTGCGCCACCGTGAACACTTCCCACGCACCCGCCTCATTCTTCACCTGAAGCCGTGCCTGCCGCGTTCCAGGGGTCAGCTTGAGCATCAGGGCCCGATCCGTCATCACCGGATCGACATCAGCGGGGTTGAAAGATTCCCCTCGCGCGGACATTGCGACCGAGAGACAGGTAAGGAGGAAAGTAGCAAGACGGCGTTTCATGAGGGGTAGAAGGCTAAAGGTATAAGTATGAAACGCGGCCTGACAGCGATTTCATCGGAATAATTTCTAGCGGGTCGGGCCGACGTCCCCTCGGCCCGCTAGCGTGCTCTCGACCCAGGCCAATCCTCCGCCCGCTCACAAAGCCCCAGCTTCACCGGATTCTGATGAACCACGGCTTTCGAAGTGCTCCTCATTCCAGATAAAAAGCGGTCCCAACTAACCATCGCATATCCGACTCTTCACCCCCTGAATTCGATCTCAGTCGTCTCTAGCTCGATCGTATCCGAAAAGGATTTTTGGGGTCTACAGCTAAATCAGTGGGTACCCGACGGCTCGAAGCATCGTCAAAACGCCTGGTAACTTACCGCTCCGGATGTGAGCATCAAGTGCTGTCCTCGACAAGGATACTCGATCATGTCCCTCCACAATTGACGCACTTTGCTCGTTTCCTTGCCTCCGGGATCACTTGACCCTCACAT
>JBLHHN010000296.1:0-8163 GCA_047616785.1 Verrucomicrobiales bacterium | reverse complement strand
CCTGCCCGCAGCCGAGGTCATACAGCGCAACCGGCGGCGCGCAGGCACGTGCTGAGCTTCCAAAAAAATGGAAAGTTTTCTACACCGTTGGGTAAGAAGGTAACGATTGCTGTCGAAGAAGGCGCCGTTACCATCGACGGAGCGAAAGTCACGAAGACAGATATTCTATGCTCTAATGGAGTGATTCATGTCATTGATACGGTCATCCTGCCAAAGGAATAGAACTTTTTCCTACTAATACGAAGCGGATCAATCATTTAGATTGTTCCGCTTTTCTCGTTTAAAGTTAGAGATAGGGTTGTCTGCGACAGATGGAAGTGTGACGCACTCCTAGAAGAGTTTCACTGAAGACAGTCCACCATCTAGTCGGAGAACTTGTCCTGTCATAAATTGAGACCGGTCACTTAGCAAGAATGTGACAAGAGCTGCGACGTCTTCTGGAGCTCCAATACTCTTTGATGGGTGCCGATCAGCTGCTAGTCTCCGTTGCTCTTCATTGGATAATAGCGAGGCGGCTAGAGGCGTATCTGTGAGTGATGGGGCGATCATGTTGACTCGGACCTTGGGGGCGAGTTCAGCGGCCAAGGAACGTCCAAGTCCTTCCACTCCCGCCTTCGCGGTGGCGATGCTTGAGTGAAAGCCCATGCCAACCTGGGCGGCGACACTGCTGAACAACACAATGGACGCGCGTGGGCTCTTCTTGAGTGAGGGGAGTGCCTGTTGAATGACACGAACGGCACCTAGCACATTGACTCGATAATCTCGCAAGAAATCCTCTTCTGTCAGTCGAGTGATCGGTTTAAGGGTTATGCTGCCGGGAAAGTAGACCAACCCATCAAGAGAATCCGGGAGGTCTAGCGTAGACTCCGATGGATCTGCATCGAAGAACAGCGTCTTCAGTCGGTTGGCCGGTGCAATCTCGTGCGGCTTTCGACTGGCAGCAAGAACGTGATGCTCTTCCTTAAGAAGGCCCTCGATCACGTGCTTCGCGATGATCGATTGCGCTCCGATAATCAAGTAAGTTCGGCTCATTAGTAGTAGTTACGTTTGACGGGCTGAATTAGAAACACCAAGGCAGCGGCATGCTCGAGTGTTTGTCATGATCCGTTTCATCGTGACCACGATGACTTGGGGCTAGGTGGTCGCCCGAGGAAAGATCCTTAGGTTTGATCTAACGTCTTGTGTTCAATGGGGAAGATTTCGCATCTTCGGCCTACTATGAAGGCAATCATCACAGGTGGAGCAGGTTTCATTGGTCAGCGTTTGGCCAAACGTATCCTTGAGCTAGGAACCCTCATCGATTCCATCGGCGAAGAACGGTCCGTCACGAGTCTTGTGCTCAATGATGTTACGGAGCCGACCGTTCCGCTGCCCGCCGATGATCGGCTTCAGTTCATCCCGGGTGACTTTGGTGACCCTGATGTTCTTGAGAAACTGATCACTCCCGATACGGGCGTCGTCTTTCATCTCGCAGCGGTGGTGAGCTGTGGCGCTGAAGAGGATTTCGAGCTTGGAATGCATGTGAATTTGCATGCGACAGAGTGTCTGTTAGAGGGCTTGCGTCTGTTAGAGGCTTGCCCGCGTTTCGTCTTCGCGAGTTCGGTGGCGGCCTATGGTGGCGACCTTCCGGACGTCATCCAAGACGACACGCTTCTCACTCCGCAGACATCCTATGGCGGACAGAAGGCCATCACGGAGTTCCTGATCAATGACTACACGAGACGCGGTTTTCTCGATGGAAGAGCGTTGCGATTGCCTACCATTGTGGTGAGGCCCGGCAAGCCTAACAGAGCCGCTTCGAGCTTTGCCAGTTCCGTGGTTCGCGAACCGATGCAAGGCGTTTCCTATGCCTGTCCTGTTCCTCCTGAAACTGGTGTGTGGGTGTTGTCACCGAGGCAAGTGGTCGAGAGTTTCCTTCACGCCGAACGGCTTGATGCTGAAGCGTGGGGATTCCATCGAGCGCTCGCCTTGCCTGGCCTCACGACCACAGTGCAAGAAATGGTCGATGCGCTGAAGGAGATCGGCGGCCAAGCGGTGGTCGATCGCATCCGGTGGGAACCCGATGCAGAGATTCAACGGATCGTCGACACGTGGCCGATCCGGTTCAATCCGGCTCGCGCCCTGGCTCTCGGTTTTGAGGCTGACTTAAGCATCAAACAGGTCATTGAGAACTTTGTCAGAGATGAGCTTGGTGATGAGTTGGCCAGTTGAAGATCTCTTGTGGCACATTCTTTGCTTTGCGCAGAGGAGGGCGCCGTAAGATCTTCAACGCCCTCAAGCGAACCTATGATGCGTACACTCGCTCTGCTTTTCACTCTTCCTCTATTTTTTAGTTCTGCGTTTGGTGCGTCCTCCGTGATTCTGGAGGAACATTTCGATACCCCAAGTGATCTAGGAGCCTTCTCCCAAGCCAGCGTAACGAGCAATTTTAGTTGGCGTTGGTTAGAGAACAACTTCGACGGGCAGTTTGTCGAGATGAATGGCTTCGGCACGGATGGTCCTAGTGACGACTGGATGATCCTAACGGACCCTCTCGACCTTGGAGATTTCGCCAACCCCAATCTCACTTTCAAGTTCATCACCAATTTCGGTGGGCCTATCATTGAACTGATGGCGTCATCAGACTACGACCCCGCGATCCACGCCGATCCTGCGGACGCGACTTGGGCGGTGCTTCCTTTCTATACGGAAGGCACCGAGAGCGAACCCGATAGTGGCGGTTGGATTCCCCAGTTCTCCGATGTGGTCGATCTGGCTCCCCATAAGAGTGATCGCCTTTACATCGGCTTTCGATATATCTCGACCGGATCGGCAGGCGGCGAAGGTGCCGTGTGGCGTGTGGCGTATCGATGACTTCATTGTCAGTAATTCCGATCCTGAAGCGATCTTACTTCTTTCATCACTAGACGAGATCGAGCCATGGACCGCGGTCGATGTGTCAGGAGACGATGAATGGAGTGTCTTCTTTCTAGAGGGCCGAGAGGCCGTCGCCATCGATGGCACGTTTGCACAGGTCCCGAATTACGATTGGATCATCTCTCCTCCGATCAACATTGGAGATGCAGAGATCCCCGTGCTTAACTTTGATTACTACACCGAAGCAGCCGGGCCTCATGGCGCAGTTCTTGTATCCAATGACTACGACGCCGCAGTCCATACAGACACTATCACTACGACATGGGCGCCGGTCACCGTGGATCTCACGACCGCATCCTCAGGTGGATGGACGAGTTACTCTGGGATCAGCCTGTTCGGCATCTCAGGAGAGAAGGTGCATGTTGGCTTCCAATACACCAACATTGGAGGGGAATTCCCTGTAGGTCGCTTGATTGCTTTCAGCAATGTCTGCGTCTTCAAAGTCGCTGGAGCACCTCCCTTGACCGCAGGACTCACCGCGCTGCCGATCCAACCAAACGACCTCGGACGTCGTTCAGTTCACAGCTCAGCCATCTGGTGGAAAACGTCCTTACACCTTCGCTTGGGACTTTGGTGATGGGACCACGAGCACGGACACGAATCCAACACATCAATATCTCAATGCGGGGAATTACACCGTCTCTCTCACTCTCAATGATGCCTTGGGAGGTGAAAATATCCTCACACTCACGGATCACATCAATGCTGTCAATGAGGCCAACGTGCTTGTGAAGACAGACTTCGAAGGAGGAGAGCTCGACTTGATCCCGGAACCTTGGCGCACCTTCAGCGTGGCGAGTGATGCGGAATGGTGGATCGATATCGAAGAGGATCGGGCAGGGGCGGTCATCTCAGGATTCGCCACGGATTCAGCGAGTGAAGATTGGCTTCTCTCTCCTCCGCTAGCCGTTTCGGCAACGGACATTCCCGTGATCACCGCTGATTTCTACACGAACTTTGATGGCCCTCTGCTAGATATTCTCGTTTCGAGTGATTACACCAGCGGCGCTCCTAACGATGCCACGTGGTCTAGCCTGAATGCCGATTTATCAGGACTTCCTGAGCGTGCATGGACGGAAGTCGGCGATCTCAGTCTGGCAGGCCTGTCCGGCGATCTGACGGTGGCTTTCAAATACGTGAGTACCGGTGTGGGAAGCGGCGACGGTAGAACCTATGGCGTGGACAATGTCATGATCTTGAAAGAAACTGCGATTCCCGCCCTTTCCGGACTGAGCTTTGCCATCTCCACGTCCAATGCGACCACCAAAGATCCAATCAGTTTCCGCCCGTTTATCACAGGCGGCAAGCATCTCTACACTTACACTTGGGAGTTCAGTGATGGGACGACCAGTGACGCGCAGACGCCTGCCGTCACTTTCGCAACTGCGGGGCTGTTCGATGTGAACCTCACGGTGACGGATGCCTAAGGAAACGAACGAACCGACAGCAAGAACGAGGCCATTGCGATCATCGACGCCTCGTCAGTGTTGCTCTGTCAGGACTTTGTTGGCTTCGATAGTGACGAGCCTTCGGAAGATTGGTTTAACGTTAGCTTGATGAGCGATGCAAACTGGGAGTTGGATACGATTGATGGGCAACAAGGTGCCTTCATCAATGGCTTCGGGACGGATGAGGCGAGTGATGACTGGCTGATCTCCCCTTCGATTGCTTTCGCCGATGATGAGCAAGGCTTGCTCAGCCTCGATCTCAATCGCTTCTTCAGTGGTGGCACCTTTGAGATCCTCGCTTCGAATAACTACGACCCCGCTTCGAACGATCCGTCGACAGCGACTTGGGTGCCGCTCAGTGGCGACCTGACTCAAGATGACTGGAGTCGCCTCACTGATCTTCCGATTTTCGTTCGTGGCGATGTGAGGATCGCCTTTCATTATACCTCCACGGGCACAGGCGCTGGCGATGGTCAGCGCATCGGCGTGGACCAGATTCAGGTCACAAAAGGGAGCGCTCTTCCGGCAGGAGATGGGTTGCTCAACGCCGACTTTGTTGGCACACCCGATGATCCCATTTCTGCTCCTTGGACAACGGTAAGCGTGATGAGCGATGCCGTGTGGACCATCCAAGAGCGCGACGGACGAGAGGGCGCGTTCATGAATGGCTTCGGCGCCGATGCGGCCAGTGAAGACTGGCTGATTTCACCCGCCATCGATCTCTCGGGCGACATCATTCCCGTGCTCAGCTTCAGCCACTACGTTCGTTTCGGAGGACCTGATCTGCTCTTGCTCGTGTCCACCGATTACGATCCTTCCTCACAGAGTGATCCTAACATGGTCACGTGGACGGATCTCAAGTTCGACTTTAGCGGCACACCAGAGAATGCTTGGATCGACTATACGAGCATCAGCTTGGACGCCTTCGATGGCGCGTCCACGTATATCGCCTTCCATTACATTTCCAATGGCGCTGCAGGTGGCGACGGTAGATTCACGGGTATTGACTCTGTCAGTGTGGAAGCCGTCGATGCATTGCCTGAGCTGGTGGTGGAGGCCACAGCGAGTCCGACCGATCTCCTCGCGGGTGAGACGGTCAATTTCTCCGCATCGGCCTCTGGTGGTGCAGGCACTTACACTTACACTTACGCCTGGGACTTCGGAGATGGCGAGGTCAGTGCGGAAGCGGATGTCAGTCATGCCTATGCCGACGCCCAACAAACGACTGCCACGCTCACGGTCACGAACGGTGCGAATGAAATGACCAGCATGACCTTTGAGATCAATGTTGCCTTTGGTGGTGATCTCTTGTTAGGGGCGACCTTTTCTGGCGATGATGATTCACCCATTCCGGCGCCTTGGGTGACTGTCAGTCTTCTTAGTGCTGCGGACTGGCAAATTGATTCCACTGGTGGTCAACAAGGCGCCCTTGCCAATGGGTTTGGAGCCGATGAAGCGAGTGACGACTGGCTCATTTCTCCGCCGTTCGCTTTCGCTTTCGCTTCGCAAACGACGCTCGCTTTCGATTACTACCAGCGATTCGATGGCCCTGCGCTCGAAGTTCTCATCGGAGCGGATTACCAGCCGGACGTGGATCCGAGCGCAGTGCATTGGTCTCCGGTCACGGTCGATCTTGCTGCGGCTCCTGACTCCGAATGGTCTCGCCTCGGCGGCATCGATCTCGGCGCGTTTGCCGGTCGCCAGTGTCGCCTTGCCTTCCGCTACACCACCCTTGGCAATGAGGGCGGCGAGAGCAAATCGATCGGGATCAATGCCATCCGCATTCAATCGATCATTCCTGACATGCCCGCTCCAGAAACATTCACCTTCGATGAATGGAACGCCTGGAACGGTTATTTCAAAGCCGGTGATCCTAACGGAGCGGCGGATGCTGAGCCTGATGGTGATGGCTTGAGCAATGCCAAGGAACATCGCTTCGACCTCAACCCAAGATCAGGCACCAGTTTCCAGAATCTTCCCAAGATCGTCGAGCAAGATGGGGCATTCGTTCTCACCTACACGCGCATCTCTGATGACGCTGCGTGGATGGTGCAGCTGAGCAGTGACCTAGAGAACTGGGCGGATGCGGTGGAAGGTCAGGACATCGATACTATCATTCAGAAAAACGAAGCATTCGGCGAAGTTCTCGAAACCGTGGGGGCGTCTCTCAAAGGCGAATAGGCCTTTATTAGGGTGGTCTTGCCGTAAACTTAGGTCCCCGCATCGAAGCGACCACCGGAGTCCATTTCCCCGGCCCCTTTCCTAATATGCTCCTCAATGCAGTGCACCAGATTCTTCATGGGGATCGGCTTGGCTAAGTAAAGTAATCCATCACGGGTGACCCCGCCGGAAGCAGAGCCTTCCATGAGTGCGGTCAGCATGATGATAGGGATATTCGTCAACTCAGGATCCGCGCGCATCTGTTTCGCGAGTTCGGGGCCATGGATTCCTGGCATGACCACATCTAGAATGATCAAATCTGGCTGAAAAGCTTTGGCACGTTCCAGAGCCACCCTGGCGTCGGACTCCACTTGGACCTCGTAGGCTCCGGCTTTTTCCAAATTCATCTTGAGGAGTTCACTAAAGTCCGCCTCGTCATCCACGGAGAAGATTCGACGCTTTCGCCGCGCCACCAGAGCCTTCAGCTCCGTGCCGAAATCTGCGGCCTGTGAACGGCAAGATTCCCAACATGCGAGCACGACTTTCGCCGAAATATTCTTGGCATTCGCCTCTTCCAGCGCGGCGTGGATCTCTTCAGGATCCCACATCGCTTCATCCTCAGCTTCCTTCAACAAACGGCGAAGCTCATCCCATTGCGAATCCGTGGCATCCATTTATAAGTAACATAGGAAGGGGTAACCCATTGATCCAGGAAGTTCTTCACAGAAACGATCTATTCGCCGACGGGCAGAATCCTTGCATTCGTTCGATTCCTGAGAAGAATGCAGTCTGTCATTATGTCTGAACCTTCTTCTTTCCCGACGCTCCCTGACGACGATGTGCCCGCCATCGATCAGCTGAAAGGCAATGTCGATGAGTTAAGGAAAATGAGCACAATTGCTTGAAGTAACGCACTTTGATGATAGTATTAATCTCTTGTAACAACACGCTCTTCCTAACAATTACAACTCGAGTTATGGTGGCTATGGCGTGTGATGCCCTCACGCACGTCTAAAGTTGGCTCTGCCATCTTTTCTTCTCTCTCGAAATCACTCCAAGACCCGGCTTTCGTTCAACGTCATCGCACCGCAGCGTCGGCTTTCACCAGAGACCGCAAGCTTCCTTTTCAGGCCCTCCGTCAGGTTGGCTGGATGGTTTCGCCTACCTCTGGAAGGTGACAGGGGCCAGTAGGCAGTTTCAGGCTCGAAAAAAAGCGGCCTTGCGGTTTCACTACCGAATCTCATTCTAGCGAAACCGCTGCCTCAACTTTGGTGCAGGTCTGGACGATGGTTTCCGGAGAGATGCTGTGCCGAGTCGGCGCCCATAACCCCTTGATCATCAGTAACTAAGACGACTCTGACTGATCCTGATTTCTTCGGGATTCGCTGATTCAGGCCCAGCCAATCTGACGGAGAGCCTAACATATGGACTTTCACCATATAAGAAGCGCCTCGCTTTGCTCGGCGCACAGCGTCGCTGACCTGCGCGCCGACGATGAGCATGGTTTCGACCTCGACCTCGACGGCGGCTTGCGCGTTGTAGCATTGCTCGAAACTTCCGCCGTCTTTCATGATACGGCTTTCGGGGTCCGTGAAGTTATACTGGTCTTTGGGCCGGGGGCCTTCCTCTGGGGCTTTGG
>JBLHHN010000295.1:0-8183 GCA_047616785.1 Verrucomicrobiales bacterium | reverse complement strand
TATCGGCAACAGCGTCCAACAGCCGGTCCCGAAGAACTTCGGCGATGCCCCGGCCGGAAAAAGTAAGCCTCCGTCGCCAAGCAGGAACCTGATCTCGCCGCGTTCAAGTCCGACAGACTGCTAGGCGGTGCGATCGCGATGCTTGTATCCGTTAGTCTGCAAGCTCAAGCACCTGTCCCTGCTGAGGGCGAGGAGCCCATCCTCGTTCCCCCGCCCCTTCCGGAACAGATCGAACGTTTGGAGCAACGCGGAAGTTCTCAGTGGCATGTGCTGCGCAAGGACGACAGGGAATATGTGCGTTTCGAGAATGTGCATGACTTCTATCACTGTGATAGCATGGACCTCATTGGTGACGAAGTGATCCTTGAGTCTCCCAAATCCTCCATTTCACTGCGTTTTCTCGCAGGCACGCATCAGGCTCAATTCAAAGGCTACAAATGCTTCCTCAGCTTTGCGCCCCTGCGCTTTAAGGATCGCCTCTACCTCTCCCGAGTCGATCTCGCTCTCTTGGTCGACCCCACGCTTCGACCCTCAAGCATGGCCATCGATCCGACGGAGAAACCTAGCATCTTACTCAACGTCGCTGCTAAAGATGAAGTCGCCGTCGAGGTCGCGCGTCATGTGAAGACTGGATTGGCCGCCTTCGAGATCCAAGCCCTCACTGAGCTCCCAGAAGATCCATCGACCGTGTCCATTCTCGCAAGGATCCATCTGGCGCAGCATCCTGAAGACGAAGATCTCTACACCTTGACACTCGCGCCATACGGAACCCCAAAGTATCAAGAAGATACCCCGCCTAAAGGTGAGAAAGAAGCGCCCAGCAATGCTCAGGATCGCCTGAACGTGGCCCTTTGCATGGCTCTGCACGCCACCTAGATGGAGACCGTCCAGGGCATCCTCGATGGCGGCCTCCGCCGAGATCGCACCGCGTTTCTCCAACAAGCCACGGAACCCGCGATCTCCATCAGCATCCCTACGGAAACCACCGCCTCAGCGGAAACCACCGCCTCAGCTGAAATGTTAGGTGCCGCCATCGTTGGAGGTGCCCGCCGATTCCAGAATGCAATCACCCGAAAGCCTTAGCCCCGACTGATTCTCTCTTTACGTGCCTGCAGGACTAGCGAATAATAGAAGGATGCAGCTGAGGCGCCTCCAACTTCAAAACTTCATGTGTTTCGAGGACATCGAGATTGAATTCGATTCGTTATTCACAGTGGTTGCAGGCGCGAATGGAAGCGGCAAGACTTCAGTCCTAGAGGCAGTAAGACTGGGTCCTTTCCTTTGATCGCTGCAGGTCTGGACAAAGGCCTTCAACAATCCCACCGAACGTGCTCAGAATCGTAAGGAAGGATCCCCAAGGAGAAGTTCGTTTTGACGCAGCATTACCAATGACAATTGGATGCCAGATCGAATTTGAAGACATTCAATGCCAGAGATCATTCCGCCTCAGTTCGGCAACTAACGATACAAGGTGGAATGGCAATGCGTTGCCTACTATTCGGAAATTTGTCAGCGAAGCCCCAGCAATTCCAAGTGATTTACTCTTTCTATACTATCCGGCAGCTCGAATGTGGCTTGGAACAACTGGGGCGAACGTTAATTGGAATAACGTCGTCGGAAAGCCAGATTCACGAGCGATGTCTCACCTGGGGTGGAATGACGCTTCTGCATCAAAAAAGGAGCTACTCGGATGGCTGCTGAAGCAAGAACTCATTCGGGTTTAGGAACAGCGTGAGACGCTTGGTTTTCGCGCTGTAAAGCGTGCATTGCTTTCAATGATGCCCGAAGCCAAAGCGATTGAGGTATCTGCAAGGGAGGGGCAACCTGTTGTCCATTTCAAAGATGGTAATGTTCAGCCTTTTGATAATCTAAGTGATGGCCAAAAGACGGTCTTTGCCCTTACTGCAGACATTGCTCGCCGAATGTGCCTATTGAATCCTGATCTCGGTGACGACGTCCTTACCGAGACTTCGGGAGTGATTGTGATTGATGAACTTGACGTGCACTTGCACCCTCAATGGCAACGTCGCATAGCAGGAACCCTTCAGACAACATTTCCCGCGATCCAATTTATCTGTGCCAGTCATTCTCCACAGATACTTGGTGAATTGCCGCCTGAGTCAATTCTTCTGCTGACTAGTTCTGGCGTTGTTCATCCAGCACAATCACTTGGGTTGGATACCAGCTCGATACTACAATCCGTCATGGATGCTGACGCTATGAGCCAGGGTGTTAGAAAACGCTATGATGTCGTCAACGATCTTATCGAGTCAGAAGATTATGACCAAGCAAAGGAACGTATCGAGGAACTCCGTTGCGAACTTCGTGGTTCCACAAAGGAACTTGAACGAATGGAGCGTTTGATTGATCGCATCCAATTGATCGGTGCATGAGAAAGATTGAAAAGGGACGCAAGCCGGAGGCCTTGATTCGTTGAGAAGTGGAAGAGACGGTGAATCGAAGCTTCGACTCTTGGCCGACCCACCTCACACAAGCTGTCCGGACGGGTCTGCTACAGTCCCAAGGAACGCTTTGGGCATACACAGAGGTTAGAATTGCCGGCGACATTAGCCACATTGAACACCTTATGCCGCAATGCCTTTGTAAAAACGGCGAGGACATCGACTATCAGAACTTGGTAGCCGCCTATCCCAAGAACGGCTATTGCCCATTTGGGGCATTCGAGAAAGGAAATTAGTATGACGAGATCCTGTTTGTAACTCCCTTGAGAGACAACGTAGAGCTTCGATTTAATTACACTTTGAGCGGTAGAATCGAAACCGCCAATGCCTCGGATGAGGCTGCCATTGAAACCATCACCCGCTTAGGCTTGAACCACGATGAGCTGATCGGTCGGCGAAAAGTAGCAATCGCCGAACTAGCGGACTACTCAGATCGAAAACTTGATTCCTTTGCTAGATCGGTGAC
Organism: Verrucomicrobiales bacterium; assembly: GCA_047616785.1. Taxonomy (GTDB): domain Bacteria; phylum Verrucomicrobiota; class Verrucomicrobiia; order Verrucomicrobiales; family DEV007; genus JAACDM01. The sequence goes on along the minus strand of JBLHHN010000295.1, from coordinate 5,255 downwards.
GCAACCCAAGTCTGATGGGGCACTGCCGCCCTACTGCTCCGCACTGAGCCAAGCTTGCACAGAACTTCTCCAACGCCGAGAGCACGAAAGGAAGAAGAGACGCTACCGCAATTCAGAGAACTAGAAACCAGATTCTCTCTTGCTTTCGAGGGGGATCGTTTCAAATAGGAGCATGGCAAACGGAGATTCTTCCTATCGCATCGCTGTCCTCGCGGGGGACGGCATTGGACCTGAAGTGATGACGCAGGCGCGTCGCGTGCTCGACGCGATCGCCGAGCAACGCGGGCTTCGCTTCACCTATGACGAACAGTTAGTCGGCGGCGCCGCCATTGATGGTGCGGGTTCGGCATTGCCGGCGGCGACGTTGAGTGCTTGTGAGAGCAGTGACGCCATCCTCTTTGGATCCGTGGGCGGTCCCAAGTGGGAGTCCCTGCCTCCCGCAGAACAGCCGGAGCGCGGCGCTCTACTACCATTGCGCAAGCACTTCGGTTTGTTTGCCAATCTCCGCCCGTCGGTGTGTTTCCCCTCACTGACACATGCATCACCGGTGAAGGAAGAGCTCATTGAAGGCGGTTTCAATGTCCTCTGCGTCCGTGAGCTTACCGGCGGGATGTATTTCGGATCACCTAAAGGCACCCACGTCGAGAATGGCGAGAAGGTGGCGATCGATACGATGATCTATAAGGAGAGCGAGATCGAACGCATCGCGCATGTGGCCTTCAAGTCTGCCATGCAGCGCGACAAACGCGTGACTTCGATCGACAAAGCGAACGTCCTAGAGAATGGCATTCTCTGGCGTGAGGTGGTCGAGCGCGTGTCCAAAGAGTATCCTGAGGTGGCACTGGATCATCTCTACGTGGACAATGCGGCGATGCAGCTGATCCGCCGGCCTCGTGAGTTCGACGTGGTGCTCGCGGAGAATCTGTTTGGGGACATCTTGAGTGATGAGATGGCAATGATCGCGGGATCTCTCGGAATGCTCTCGAGCGCGAGCTTGGGGTCCGCCAAGGATGGCGGGCTGTATTTCGGCATGTATGAGCCGAGCGGCGGCTCAGCCCCGGACATTGCCGGGCAAGGCATTGCCAATCCAATCGCTCAGATTCTCTCAGCCGCCATGCTCCTGCGCTACTCCCTCGGATTGTCAGCAGAAGCGGACGCCATCGAAGCCGCCGTCCGAGCTGCGATCGATGAAGGGGCCCGGACAGGCGATATTTTCACCGGAGCCGAAGGCACCTACAAGGTGGATACGGTGACGATGGGAGATGCTGTCTTGAGTCACTTGGCCATGGCCGAAAGTTAGGCTAAGCTTGCGCATGCATTCTGCCACACAGATCGTCTTCGCAGCGATCCTAGGTGCCCTCGTCCTCCTGACGAATGGCTGCAAACCTGCGGCAGAGCCTCACGAGAATCCACCTGCGCCCGTCGTGGAAGCGCCGTCCGAAAAGCCATCCGAGACCGAAACAGCCGTCCCCGAAACTCCGCCGCCGGCGCCGCCTGAACCGGACTCGCCGGAGAAGTCCGTGGATACCACCTGCAAAGTGGCGATCCTCGGCTACCACAAATTCTCCGAATCCCCAAAGATCTCTAAACGGAATCTGCCGACGACCATCCATATTGGGAAATTCCGAGAACAGATGCAGGCCTTGCTCGACAATGAGATTCCTGTGATTTCCATGAGCGACTTCCTCGCTTGGCGGCGGGGTGAGAAGAACATCCCCCCCTTCTCTGTCATGATCACCATCGATGATGGCTACGTCTCTACCTACGATTTGGCCTTTCCCGTTCTGAAGGAGTTCCAGCTCCCTTTCACGGTCTACATTTACACGAATTTCCTTGGAGGAGCAGGCAAGACGCTCACTCCAGACGAAGTGAAAGAAATGCTTGCCTCCGGTGGTGAGATTGGTAGTCACGCCGTCTCTCATCATGATCTGCGCAAGCAAGGCCGACGCTCAGACGAAATACAGGCAGCGTATCTGAAAGCGGAAGCCGAAGAGTCGCGTCGCATCTTACGTGAGAAGTTAGGCGTTGATCCCATCACATTCTCCTATCCTTACGGTGCCTACAATGATGACGTCATCCAAGCGTGTGTTAATGCGGGCTACCAAGCGATGGTGACGATTCGTGGACAGAAGGTAGGATGGGACACGGATCTGAAAGAGGTGGGGCGTTACATCATTCATGGCGAAGATGACCGAGCCTTTGGTTGGGCCGTGTCCTCGAAGATCACAGGAGGAATCGCAGGCGCGAACAACATTCTCAAGGACACGGTGAAAGACGAAGCCACAGGCGAAGAGAAACCCGCCGTACAAGTCATTCCACAAGATGGCAGCACGATCAAGAATCGACGTCCTATCATTACCGTTGATCTATCTCTGCTAAAAGATGTCGACCCCGACTCACTCGCCATGATCATCAGCGGTATCGGCGAAGTGAAAGGATCCTACAATGCCGAGAGCAAGAATTTCTCCTACCAGCCCACGCAACGCCTGCGTCTTCCTGATTACTCGGTGCAAGTGAAGTTCAAACGCAAAGGACAGAAGAAGCTCGATATCATGCGTTGGAAATTTGGAATCGACGCCATCTCAAACTACCTTAAACTTGCGACAGAACCTGTTGTTAACGAGGACGTTACTCCAAATCCCCAGACGACTGGCACGACAACAATCAACTAACTGCTGACTTATGTTCAATCAACTTTCCGAGAGCCTTGAGGGCGCGTTTAAGAAACTCCGCGGCCAGGGCAAGATCACAGAGAAGAACGTCTCGGACGCGATGCGTGAAGTACGCATGGCATTGTTAGAAGCCGACGTCGAATTCAGCGTGGCCAAGCAGTTCATCGCCAACATTCGCGAGAAGGCGATGGGGCAAGAAGTGCTGCTCAGCGTCAAGCCTGGAGAACAGATCGTGAAGATCTTCCAGGACGAGCTTACCGTTTTGTTAGGCAGTGATGCCGAGGAGCTGAATCTCGATGCTCCTGGACACATTCTCATGGTTGGCCTCAATGGTGCAGGTAAGACGACGACTTCTGCCAAGCTAGCTTTGCGCCTAAAGAAAGAAGGTCGGCAACCGCACCTCGTCGCCTGTGACCTTTACCGTCCTGCAGCTATTGAGCAATTGGCCACACTCGCTGAAGAGATCGACGTCCCCATGTTTCGGCCTGAAGCCGGAGAGACCGACGTGCTCAAAGTCGCGGAGCAAGCCCTTGCTTGGGGGAGAGAGCGCAAGGCTCCCTTGATGATCTTTGACACCGCCGGTCGTCAGGAAGTGGACACCGCGTTGATTGAGGAACTGAAGCAACTGCGCGCTTTCCTAGAGCCCCAAGAGGTACTGTTAGTTGCCGATGCTGCCACCGGTCAGCAAGCCGTTAGTGTCGCGACTCATTTCGATGAAGCCGTGCAAGTGACTGGCATTGTCCTCACCAAACTCGATGGCGATGCTAGAGGTGGTGCCGCGCTTTCCATGCGCCAAGTCACTGGCAAGCCGATCAAGTTCGGCGGCATGGGGGAGAAGATGGATCAGCTAGAAGTCTTCGTGCCTGACCGGATGGCCGGACGCATCCTCGGCATGGGAGACATCGTGGGACTTGTCGAAAGGGCTTCCGAGGCCATCGATGAGAAGGACGCCATGAAGATGGCGATGAAGCTTCAGAAGGCGACCTTCGACTTCGATGACTTCCTGAGTCAGATGAAGATGCTGCGCAAACTTGGCCCGCTGGAAGGGCTGCTCGGAATGATTCCGGGCATGAGTAAGTTGAAAAACCTGCCGATTGACGAAGGGAGGATCGGGCGAGTGGAGGCGATCATTCTCTCCATGACGCCCAAAGAGCGCCAGCGACCAGAAATCCTCAATGGCAAGCGGCGACAGCGGATCGCCAAAGGTAGCGGAACCAAGGTGACGGAGGTGAACAACCTTCTCCGACAGTTTTCCCAGATGCGGAAGATGATGAAGAACAAGGGACAGATGAAAAAGATGATGTCCCAGATGGGTGGCGGACAGATGCCGAAAGGACTCGGATTCTAAGGGTTTTTGGCCATTTACCGAAAAATTTTCCGATAAATTTGGGGGCGACAACCCGTTCAAGCTACATTAAGTACCCAGATGTTCGGAGGTCTTCTGATTTTACCGAAGCTCAATGGAGCGTTCCCCTACGTCACCTTGTCTGGCTACCATCCAGAACTACCTTGCAATCAACCATTTAGCGGCTCCCTGCCGTTTCAACTCCCAGCCTGATCCTTAGCAATATCATGAAGCCATCATCATCTCGTCGCGCCGCCATTTTCGCGAGCATATTCGGTCTCACTGGCAGTCTCCATGCGGTTGACCCGCTCAGTATCCCGCTGCTCGAGGTCCAGCATACGGACCGTGCTGTCCAGCTGATCTGGCTTGCCCCTCTCGGACAGACAAAAATTTATGAGTCCAGCACCTTGCGAGCTGATGACTGGAAATTGATTAATCAAGTGCCTGCCATCAATGGCGCCCTTCGGTCTGTCACCGTCCCTTCCACGGAAAGAATTTCCTTCTTCCGGCTGGAAGTGAGCGATCCGGATCCAAACTTGAACGACCGCGATCAAGACGGTGTGGTGGATTCCCAAGACACCTTTCCAGATGACGCCACGGAAACCGTCGATGCTGATGGTGACGGTACCGGGGACAACGCAGACACGGACGACGACAACGACCAAGTCCTCGATGTAAACGACACATTCCCCTTCAATCCAAACGAGTCTGTCGACACGGATGGTGATGGCACTGGTAACAATGCCGACACAGACGATGATGAAGACTCCGTTCTCGATGCGAATGATGCATTTCCGCTAGACGCCACAGAGTCCGTCGACACCGATGGTGATGGCATTGGTAATAATGCCGACTCCGACGATGACGAAGACTCCGTTCTCGATCCGAGTGATGCATTTCCGCTAGACGCCACAGAGTCCATTGACACCGATGGTGATGGCACTGGCAACAATGCCGACACTGACGACGACGAGGACTCCGTTCTTGATGCGAATGATGCATTTCCGCTAGACGCCACAGAGTCCATTGACACCGATGGTGATGGCACTGGCAACAATGCCGACACCGATGATGACGAAGACTCCGTTCTCGATGCGAGTGATGCATTTCCGCTAGACGCCACAGAGTCGGTCGACACCGACGGTGATGGCACTGGCAACAATGCCGACACCGATGATGACGAAGACTCCGTTCTCGATGCGAGTGATGCATTTCCGCTAGACGCCACAGAGTCGGTC
>JBLHHN010000294.1:0-8209 GCA_047616785.1 Verrucomicrobiales bacterium | reverse complement strand
GCGCTGGCTATGAGATCTACTTAGGCGAATCCAAACTAGGATTTCTTGCGAGTGGATGTCTCTCGCCGAGTCTTGGACACGGCATCGGTATGGCTTATCTTCCTGTCAAATACGCGAAGTCTGGTCTGGACTTGGAAATTGCCATCCGTGAACGTCGATTTCCCGTGAGGACCGCCAAGAAACCTTTTTATCGTCTTGAAAAATCATCATGAGCGCTCCCGCACACCTGAAGTTTCTTACCTCCCATGAATGGGTTGAGTCTGGCCAAGACATCGCTGCCGTGGGCATCTCGGATCACGCGCAAAGTGAGCTGAGTGACGTGGTCTATGTCGAGCTGCCAGAGATCGGGCGTGAGGTCGCTGCCGGAGAAGCGGTCGCCGTGGTGGAGTCTGTCAAAGCGGCGAGCGATATCTATGCGCCTGTGAGTGGAGAGATCGTCGAAGTGAATGAGGCTCTCAATGAGGCTCCTGAAGTCATCAATAGCGCCGCCTACACGGATGGCTGGTTGTTCAAACTCCGCCTGAAAGATCCGGCAGAATTAGAAGAGCTTCTCAACGCAGAGGACTACGAAAAGTCGATCGGTTAGTTAGGCGCATCGGGCCGACGCTCGGTTCCGAGCGGAAGGTAGTGGCCTCGGCGTATCTTGAGGAAATAGGCTGCTTGAGAGGCCGTCATGTCTTGGTAAATGTGGTAACGCCGCCACCAGGCAACCTTGCGCATTTGAATGTCGTCCCGCTCGACTGCTTGGTCAGAAACCAGATAGAGAGGTGTTTCAGCGAGAGAGCCGACGGAGCGGTGCCACACGATCGGTTGCTCAAGGGCAAAGAAATCGTGATCGCCCACCGCGGTCGGCGCTTCGGTCTTATGAAGCAGGGCTCGTTGCTGGTGTTGGAGGACGCTTAGAACTGTGATTAGGAGGAAACCGAGGAGGAACATCCAGAGAATCCGTGCCGAGGTATGGCGAGGCCGATTGATCGACTTTTCGCGGAGCGCTGTGGAGTTCGCCATGCCAGTGTTTCTAGCACATAATGACGGAGAGCAAAGTGCTTTGGAAAAAAGGCAGATTGCCCCTAGATTGCCGGTTGACACCCCTATTGAGTCCCTTTAGCATCGGCCTCCGTTCCTATAGTGAGGGGACTCCTCAGTTGACAATTTCGTACATGAAAACTTTTTCCGCTAAAGCCCAAGATGTTGAACGTAAATGGTGGGTGATTGATGCCGAAGGCAAAGTCCTTGGGCGCGTCGCCAAAGAAGCTGCACGTTTGATTCGTGGGAAGCACAAGCCAATCTTCACCGCCCACGTGGACACGGGTGATTTTGTAGTCGTTATCAATGCTGACAAGGCAGTGCTGACGGGTAACAAAGAGAACATGAAACAGTATGTTCGCTTCTCTGGATGGGTCGGAGGTCAGAAGATCGAGAACGCTCGCACGTTGCGTAGTCGTTTTCCAGAGCGCATGATTGAGCACGCTGTTCGTGGCATGGTCCCTCACAATCGTTTGGGCCGCCAAGTCCTTAAGAAGCTGAAAGTCTACGCAGGTGGAGAGCATCCCCATGATGCGCAGTCGCCAGAGGCTTACCAGCTTGCATAACCAATATTTTTTTTTAATTTTATGAGTGAAGTTTTTTCCACCATTGGTCGCCGCAAGACAGCGGTTGCTCGTCTCCAGCTTACCGAAGGCTCCGGCCAGATCACGGTGAACAAGCGTCCTTTCGACGAGTACTTCCCAACGTTAGCGTTGCAGAATGGCGTCCTCCTTCCACTTCAAGTGGCGAATCTTCAGAACAAGTTCGATCTCACGATCAATGCAGCCGGTGGTGGTGCCAACGGCCAGGTCGGTGCGATCCAGCTCGCGATCGCCCGTGCGCTGATCAAAGTGGATGCAGAGCTTCGCGGAGATTTGAAAGCGAAAGGCCTGATGCGTCGCGATCCTCGGATGCGTGAGCGTAAGAAGCCCGGCCAGCCCGGTGCTCGTAAGCGCTTCCAGTTCTCCAAGCGTTAGAGTTCTTGCGTTCGTTCGGTTTTTCCCGAATGGCGATTGTTTGTGGCTGCGGCATCTAGCCGCGTGCTCATGATCATACGCCGTTATCGCGTGGCGCGCACTCTCACATAGATTCCTGCCTGGTTAGGCAGGCGATAGCGTAGGACTGTTTCGTTCTCGATAGGCTCAGCCTGAAGGTCGATAAGGTTCCACAACTCAAGATCCATGGAGGATTCAATCGTGAAGTTGACATCCACCGCATTCGGATTGCGCGCGTGTTCAAGAATGACTTGGTTAGAGCCATTTCGTGTGATCGTGATCGCACTTTCTGCATCCGATTCCAAGGGCTGAAAGCCCATGGCGTATTCTAACAAATGGGTGAGCCCATCTTGATCGGGATCAGCCTTGTCGTCCACGATTTCCCATCGTTCTTTCCAGGAATCGTAGGGTGAGATGGGTTCAGGATTCGGGATGGCATCTTCGGTAGTGCCGGGGTCGGCAGCGCCAGGTGCCCCAAGGGGTGCGAGACTGGCGAGCCAGCTGGTGGCTGCGGTGGGATCTGGATTCTCCGAGGGATCGATGAGGACCAGGCTTCGGCCAGTCCCGTCAGCGGAGGTGGGCCATTCAGCCTTGTCATTGAATCTGAGATCTTTGATAGGATTATCCCAAGTGCGGGCCAGAGCGATGCGCTCGCCCCCATCATCGAGTGAGCCACTGAAGGTGCCCAGAATGAGCGCGTCATTCCCATAGCGCATGGCGAAGGCCTCCGCGTTGCTGACAAGCAGGCCTCGTGCGTTTGAGTCTAACAGAGTGTTGCCGGGGAATCTAAAAGTCAGCCCGCGAAGAAAGAAGAGATCGCTCAGATCGACGGGGATGCTGCCAATGTTCAGTAGTTCAAGGTATTCAAAGTCTCCGGCGGAGAATCCTGCGACTTTCTCAGCTTCATTGGGGGGCGCGGGATGATACATGATCTCACTGATCACGATATTCTCAGAGGTGGCCGATTCCCCCCCCACAAGAAAGGTGCCTTCGCTTAAGGTGGACCATTCATTACCTGATCGAATGCGTGCTTTGAGAGTGACGCGACCCTCGGGAAGGGTGATGGCAGTGCCTCCAGTGGAACGACTGCCTTCCAACTGTGGGCTCACCAACATGTCAGAGCTGGACAGGCTGTCATTGAGGCCGTGGATCGCTAGAATGTTAGCGCCGACTTGGAGACTGGGCAAGGCATCGGTGAGATCAAAGGAAACAAATTGCGTTGCCTCGCTGTCGGCATGACCGGCTGTTGCGGAAGCATTCCAAGAGAGCGTCGCGGGACTATTGGCGGCGACGACTTGAGTGCCATTGAGGAAGGCGGCGAATCCGTCATCATACTTCATCTTCAATGTCAGGCTGGTGAAGCTGCTAGGATCGGTGACGGTGAACGGAATGCGCACATACACCGAGGTGTTGGTGTCATTCATGGTCGCATCCACGTCGAGACCGATCAGCGTTCTGTAAATGGCTTGTTCATCATAGCCGACGGCCGTCGTGCCGCTTGCCCATGAGGCATCATTGAAACTCACATTGTGCCAACTATTTCCCAGGCTTGAATTGGAAGGAACGATCGCTTTGGCCGAGGCACCTTCCTGGACCAGCACCGTGATCTGTTCGCCAGCAGGAACCGCGGTGAGGACATCGGCGCTCTGCAGCGGGTCCGAGCCATCCAACGTATAGGACACATTGCCGCCGGAAGCGTGAAAGAGGAGCTGCGTGCCGACTGGCACGGGGCCTGGTGGTGGACTGAACTCCGGCGGATCCGTTTGAGAAATCCAACCATGCCCTTTGAGTTGAACTAACAATGTCTCGCGCCGAGAGCGGATCCATTGCTTGAGATCCTGAACGGCATTGAGCCAAGCATCTCTGGTGTATGGGGTCGCTCGCTGGGCATCGCCCCACCGCGCAGATTCTGCGATGATGGCTTGATCGATCTGTGCCGCGCGGCGGTCGACGGCAGCCAAGGCTTCATTCGGTGAGAGGAAGCCGCCGTTGAACAAGCGCTTGTAGACAAGATCCGCGAAGCGCTGTCGATAGTTCGCATTGGCCACGAGCCGCTCATGCAACCAATGGGGATTGAAATTCGTCTCCTGCGTGCCCGTGGTGAATGGGAAGGTCATGTCATTGTCCCCAGTGCCTAACGAATGCTCAGAATCGTGTTCGAAGTACTTGAAGCCATCGGGCTCGGCACGATTGTAGATCGTGTAGAAATTGTTAGGGCTCGGCTGAGTGAACCGCGAACCTGGACCATCGCGGTCACCCGTATAGTAGGTCAGAATCATGTAGTCGATGAGGTTGTCTACATCGAGCAGACGTTCCAAAGTGGCATTGCGTGATCCATCAGGATTCAGCCCTTGGACGTGCCAATACCGGGCATCGGAAGCGAACCCGGAGGTGGCTTCTCTCCAGAGCCGACTATGCGCATCGCGAGTGCCGTCCGTCACATTGCCAAAGGACTTGATCACGTCGAAGTCCTCTTTGTTTCCACCCATGTAGGTCTCAGCGAAGGAGGCCTCGGATCTTTCCTGAGTCTGATAGAGTCCCCAGTAGTTGCCGTTCAGATACAAGTGATAGTATCGACTGCGAGTGTAAGGATGTCCCATGCGTCCCTGCATGTCGCGGGACCAAACATCGCGCAGCATGGTGTTTCGGCTATCACCGCCGAAGGCCCACGAGTAGTTCTGGCTTGTCCTTAGATCGAGATTGTCGAAGGCGTCAGCACCTTCGTCACCAAACATAGGGTAGCGAAGTTTGCCCTCACCATACTCGCGACGGAAGAAGAGGCGGAACGAGTGCTTTGGGTTGCCCGTGGATCGACTGAAACCTCCACGGATGCGTAAGCCGGCATCAATCTGGAAGCCTTTGGTGCCGTCAGGATTGAGCAGTTCGATGGATGCCGGGCGCTCCCAGTTGCGTCCGTCGTTCCCAGGATTCACGTAGATGCCTTGGGTCGCGCTTACGAGATTGGCGATGTCTGTGGTGATGGAGAGGGTTGGAACGGCCTGCAACCCATGGCGCACTTCGCTAGGAGTGTGCGTGCCATTGACAATGTCAGGGTCCATCCCGTAGTTCATGCTTTGGCCTCCTATCGCGCCATCGCCGGGCCAACCGGCTGGTGGATTGCCGTTTGCCGATTGGTTCACCACATCATTGAGAAAGAGATAGGTGACGGTATCCACATTGGTCGGCACCAGGCCGGGCTTGAAGGCTGCCGCGCGAAGCGTGAGTGATCGGCTGATACGGATCGGGCTCGTGTACACGGTGCCGGTGGTGGCTGTGGGAGCGTTGCCGTTCGTGGTGTAACGAATCTCAGCACCCTCGGTCTCGGTCGTGATCTCGAGATCGAAAGGGGTGTCATGGAAACCGCGATCCACATTGAATTTCGTGTCACCAAGGAAGCCTCCGAAGCTTGCTCCGTTCAGCGCGCCTGGCGATGGGCGCTCCATGTAGCCGGTCTCACCCGAGACCACTTCTGCCACGCGCACCGCTTCGAGTTCTGGAAGAATGAGCATGTCAGAACTATCATTGCTCACATTGAGCCCTTGGATGGCGAGAATGTTGGTTCCCACGCGCAGGCGAGGAATGGCCGCCGAGGCATCAAAGTCTTGAAATTGCACGGCACTGCCGTCGTCATGATTCTGAGTCGCTTCGGAATTCCATCTCGGGCTGTTTGGAGCATTGTCAGAGGCCACTCGAACGCCGTTGATCCAGGCGACGAAGCCGTCGTCATACTTGATCCGCAGGTTCAGTTCTGACAGTTGCGTCAGATCGGTGACTTGAAAAGGGACGCGTAGATAGAGGGACGTGGTGTTGCCGAATAAGGCAGCTTGCAAGTCGCCTCCCTGACCGAACAACGTCTGGTAGCCATTGCCAGCCTCATAGCCCACGCCGGTGGTGCCTGAGATCCATGAGGCGTCATCGAAGTCGATCCCAGTCCATGCGGTTCCTTGATCGATGTTCGGAACGAGGACTTTGCTCGTAGAGGTGGACTCGATCAAGGTGAAACTCGTCCGGGTGCCATCCTGGGCGACGCCGTATGAAACGTTCTCGAACTGATTGGGATAGGTTGGCGTGAAGGAAGAGAGGACTGTTCCTGAGGTATCCGATAGAGCCAGGTAACCGGTCTCGCCCAAGCGGAAGTTGGTGTGCCACTCGCCGCCCAAACGATCTTTCTCTGAAGCAAACACGAGAAGGAATCCCAGGGGTGCCAGAGAGACTTGAGGAAACGTCCACAGCGCGGGCTGCTCGGGATCATCTGTTAAGGTGTAGCCCTCAAGATTGACGGCCACGGAGTCAGGATTGTAGATCTCAATCCAGTCGGGATGATTTCCGTCGGCATCAGCCAAGCCACCTGTGTTATTGGCGAGGAACTCGTTGATGACAGGTGCCGAGAAGACGGGGATCACGGTGGCAAAGAACGCCGTGAGAAAGCGGGGTAGGGTAGGGGGCATGGGAACTAAGCGGTGGCTTAACATCGTCCATGGAGACGATCGCTGCAACTTGAACACCAATCGCTTGAGGATTGGGCCGAATCGTCGTGGGCAGCGCGTCGGGCCTGTCGCAGGCCAGCGCGGCTTCGATATTTAAGAGAGCTTTCATTTCTGCACTTGCTAGGGATGGTAGAGGCATCCCAGGTGACGGAGTGCTGGTCCCTTGGGTTCGGTCTTACTTTAGTAAATTATGATAAATAATTGGCGGTCGTGTTGATCATTTATCTGTGGCAGATGTAGAATGGCGACGTTCGATTTATTGTTAGAAAACCAGGGCACGGACACGGTGACGATTGATGCGGCTACTTTCAGTGATCCGGCTTTCTATGCGGCATCGTATCCGGCGAGCATCCCGCCGCAATGTGAGGAAAGTATCACGGTAGCCTTCCGCCCGACGGCGGCGAGGATGTATGAGGAAACGCTGACGTTATCAAATAACTCGCCGACGCCAAACCTGGTAATTCCCTTGTCTGGCCAGGGGGCGCTGGGGCCAGAGATAGATGTGAGTCCTTTGTCGTTCTCGGAAACCTTGCCGAGCGGTAGTGGTGTCAATAGAACGCTCACATTGTCCAATGGGGGTGACTACGATCTGATTTGGTCGGCCGAATCCAGCGAGGCCGTGGAAACTCTCATTCTACAGTCGAACGGTCTGCAGGATTCGCTCGATCGATTGGAAACGAGATTCGCAGAGATCACGGCTCTTATCCCCAACAAGTTCGATTTCACAGAAGGCGTGACAGGGACATTCATCAGCGATGGTGGGAGTGAGATATATGACCGAGGAAATTATCTCTCCAACAATCTTTCTGCGGTCAGCCTCCCCTATTCTGACGGTGTGATCACGCCTGCCGAGACTAGCCTTGGTGCCAATGGGCGATATTGCACAAAGAAGCACCCCGGCCTCTTTGTGTTCTAGATGGATGTTCGTGGAATTGATGAGTTTCGAATCAGCGGTTATCTTGGGGCGAATGGATCTGGCTCGCTTGACGGGACGGTGTTGGAGATGTCGTTTGCGGGACAATCGCACAAGGGGTTCGTGAAGCGTGTGTTCAATGCCGGGGATCCCTCGGTCAATCACCTCATCATCGTCCCTGACTCTGACTCTGCTACGCACATCTACTCTTCCACTACGAATTCTGACATTCATACGGTTTCTGGCTTGGGGGATGTCGACCAGTTGTTCTATCTCTTGTTCGCTTCTACCAATGGTGGCTACGTGACTGAGGCGTCGATGGCCGAGATCATGGAGGCTTTTGTGAAAGGTGTCGCTCTGAGTTTGCCGTGGCTTGGTCTAGAATTTAGTGAGGGAACGGTCGCTCCTGGAGCCAGCGCCAGCGTGACGCTGAACTTCGCTGCGACTGGGATCGATCTTGGAGATTACGGAGGCGTGATAAGGGTCTCTAGCAATGATGCAGATACCCCTGTGGTGGATATCCCTCTTGCGCTCAGCGTCGTTTCCGCTCCTATGATCGCCGCGCTGCCGCGCCCTGTGGACCCACAATGATGAGGGCGATCACCCGTCGCTTTTTACTCCAGGTACCAGCCGCGTAGAAGTCGTCGGCGTAAACGGTGACCTCTTTCGTCTCTTTGTCATAGTTCTTGCGACACTCGTAGCGCTCTTTGGCTTGCGCGATGTCTTCAGCGAAAAGCCTCTCTAACGCTTTGTTCGTGGCCAGGCCGGTGATGAACTCTACGTCTTGC
>JBLHHN010000293.1:0-8228 GCA_047616785.1 Verrucomicrobiales bacterium | reverse complement strand
ATGACCAGGAGCTTGGTCTTGTTTCTTTCGGTCGTATCAGGATCGTCGGCAGCTTCGACAATGTCAGTCAAGTCTTGGTCAGTGAGCTCTAAGCGAATCATATTGGCTTTCAATGATAGAGCAAAGTAGCCGATTTACATCACTTGTCTTTTCACAAATCTATACGCGGGGCAGTATAGTGCTGAGCTTCTTTGTCGGGCGTCATTCACACAGCAATCAGGGGAGTGACATCGTCGACCGCCCTAAGCTGGCGAGTTCATCCGTGCTCACAGGATCTGCTACACCTCCGTTGGAAACGGCAGGGAGGACGAAAGACAACGTTTCGTACGGAGAAAGCCAATCGGATGCCGCTTTGCCAGAGGATGTTCTGGAGAAGCTTTCTCAAATGGCCGGTCAGGACTTTCATTCGCCTCAACAGGTCATCGAGGCGTGGCTGGCCCGTGATCCGGAGGCAGCGATCTCCTACCGCACACAAGGGGAGCACCCTCAAGAGATGCTAGGTTGTAGTCCAACTGAGGAGTCAGATGGATCCAGAGAAAGCTGCGGCTTGGTTGTTGGCGAATCATGACCAGGACCACTACGATTCTGCTGTCGAAGGACTTACTCAGGGATTGGCTTCCAAGGACCCGGAATCAGCTTTGGAATGGGCGAGCGTCATCACTGACACTGTCATCAAGATGCGCGTCGTGAGTGCGGCAGGTTACGAGCAGTTTCGTCATGATTCTGCGATGGCCGAAGAGCGTTTGGCCGATTCCGGATTGCCGCCATCGAGCATTGCGGCGATCCGCAAGAACTGGGCCGTGCGGGGTGGCATGGTCAGATCCGGCGAACTTCCATGAACGTCTCGTCCGTGGCCTCTGCAGCGATTGCTGCTGGAGCTGAGTATGACCGCGCGTCTGCAAAAGTGCTCATTCAGCAAATTTCGGAAGGAATCGTGATCGAAGGAGGTCCGTTTGACGGGCAGTTCTTTGGGGTTCCAATCCTTACGGCTCAGGAGCAAGGAGCCCTTGAAGAGTGGCCCTCTCTCAATGAGGAAGGCCTCCTTTCCTTCAGTGACTTGGACGCCTCCGAGCAACGAAAATGATAGCTTTGTTAGACTACTGTGACAGGATCTTCAGGCGCGTGAATCGCATGGAGGAACCTGCTGGCTGAACGGCCTTCACCAACGCTTTCTCCGTGGTGTCGTCGATGGCTTCTGTGGTCACAATAACATCAGGGACTATTGTCCAGCCGTTGAGATCTTCAGAGACTTCCACCACGAAAGTCAGCTGAGGGTCGCGGGATCGAACGTAGCTCAGGACCAAGGTTCTATCCGCTTCCAGTGAAACCGTGAGATCACGGACGATGTCCGCAGCTCCTCCGACTGGAGGAAGGCTTTCGTCTGGGTTGCCGGGAGTGCCGCCGGTGATACTGGCTTGCCAACTTGTCTCTTCGTTAGGGACTGGGTTGTTCTCCGGGCTTATCAAGACCAAGGACGCCCCTTCGCCATCAGCGGCTTCGGGCCAGGGTGTCCCGTTGTCATAGCGAAACGACTTCAAGACCTCGCCGGAATCGCGTTCCACAGTGAGCCGTTCTCCTTGATTGCTCAGTTTGGAATCGCCCCATGCACCGAGGACGCGCGCGTCATTGCCATAGCGGCTCGTGAAGGCGTCTGCGTTTCGCACCACAACGGCACGTTCTCCGGATTCTAACGTTCCGCTGAGGCCCATTCGGATACCGTTGATGAAAGACACATCGGACAAGTCGATCGCGTGGTCCGCGGCATTTAGAATCTCGATGTACTCGAAATCATTGGCATCGGTGAATCCGTTAGCTATCTCCTCAGCTGAGGAATCTGATGGATGATACATGATCTCAGAGATCACGAAGTTCTCCGACGTCACAGGACCGAACGCGCCGGTGTTCGTGATGGTGATGCTATCCTTGCCCACCGGGGAGAAGATGGAGCCGACGCCACCCTTGACGTCAAGCCCTTGCAAGGTGATGACGTTAGGGCCGGGTTCGAGAGGCACCACAATCCTCCACGTTTCGAGATCGATCCACTCTGGGGCAATGATCAATCCAGACTCGTTGTGTCGCAGCTGATGAAGATTGAGATTGCCATTTCCTTCGAGGGCCACGGTGGACGTGGACACTTCCAGATCGCTGCCGCCATTGGTTGTGATGCCGAAATTCGTCTGAGGCGCCATGCGAGCCACCTGGGACCTAGCGCTGCTGGCTCGGCTGACCATGTAGTTCAAATGACTGTTGAAATTCTGCCCAGGAAGAAGCTCTCCGAAGTGCTCGGCCCAGCGGGTCATGTAGCTTTCGTTGAGCGTCGTGGTGAGAATGTTATTCACGTGCGCGAGGTAGAGCCGCTCGTAGGCGGGGTTCTTGATGATCTTCTTGAGATCTGAATTCTCGGTGATGGATCGCGAGGCGTTGAATGCGAAATCGACATCGTGAGGAAAGAAGATGAATTTCCCATCGGGCCGTTCGTAGAACATGCCGTTGTGTTGGCTATTCGCGCCGTACTGATCGCCCGCTCCTGTCAATAATGCCAACGCCATGCCTTGGAGCCAGCGTTCGACATCGACTAGGCCTGGAAGCGCGGCCTGGAAGTTCGCGTCGTTCATAGAGAACAACTTCGCATAGCGCATGATGGGTGTGAAATCATTGCGTTCGCGATTGTTCTTCAGCAGGAAATTCCACCGGTAATCTTCCTGATCATCTCCGAGATCGCGCACAGGCGTGCCCACCACCGAGTCTGGGCTCGGCCGTTTGTAGCCATCGGCGTCATCGCTCGTCGGATAGTAGATCAACTCGTACTCGTAAAGATTGCCATCGCTGCCATTGTCAAACTGTGAGTCTAAGAAGACACTGGTGTAACGGGCCAACTGAAGTTCCGCCGCCCCTGTGTGGGCGGCCCTTGGGCTGATGACGTGGATCAGATCGTTGTACTCCGCGGGGATGCTGCCCGAGTGCGTCATCATCTGATTGAAGAGCAACTCGAACTGTCCCGTGCCGACACCTTCGGACCGATCAATGGCCACGGTGCGGTGAATGCCTCGAAAACGTTGCTGATTGGGAAACTTCACATTGAAACCAATCCGCTGATTGGTCACGCGACCGCGCTCGCTTCCTTTCAATCGCACACCGACATCATAGAAGACCTCTTTCTCCTTATAAATGACAGTGGCGGGCAAGCGATCATTGCTCATCACATTGATCGATTCATGCATCCAGTCCGCATCATCCGGCCGCATGATAATACGGAGATGATTCAGCGCAGCATTTCCTCCGCGACCGTCCTCGACTTGATAAAGAGCACGTGAGTCTGGGCCCTTCGATGGCCATTGAGAACTGGTTCCTTGGGCGTCTGTCGCTTCCACGTAGAAATGGATGACTGCCCCGGCTGCCTGCGCGGGGACGGCAGCTTCGTAGGTGCCACTGTCAGTGATCGTCATGGCCAGTTCGGAAATGTCCCCGCCATCGATTGACCACAAGAGCTTCATTTCAGCGATGCCATCACGATCACTCGCCTGAACGCTCACCGTGCACGCTTGATTCGGTTCAGGAACGGCTGGCTGATGATGGAGCCCGGAGAATGTCGGACCGATGTTGGATTCCAGCGTCGAATTCGGTTGACCAGGGGTTCCGCTTTCCGAAGGCGTTGCAAGGATATGTGTCTTGGGCAGTCGATTAAAATAGAGTCGTGTGAGGAGTTGCGGTGATCCGCTCAGTGCCCGGGCGCGGAAACTGATTTCATAGGTTTCTCCATTGGTGATCCTCGAGCCGCCAGAGAATGTGGTCTCCATGTGGTTGTGCATGTGACCCGTCGCACCAGTCGCTACTAGCTTCACCACATTGTTGTTGGGATCGTCCGGATCAGGAACGAGCTCGCTGTGCCGATGATTCCCTCGGAAGCGCCAATTACGCAAAGCCGTGCCGCCAAAGATACTCGCTTGGAAGGAGCTGTTGTTGACCAAAGGCGCCTTCCGACCATCCGGATCTTCCGTCACTTGGATGTCATCGATGAGGATCTCACCGCGATCGAGCAGGCCAATGACCAGCTCCCGCCATTGATTGTCCTGACCCACCGGACTGCTCTCGGCCAGGCCGCGATAGGTGATCTTTTGCCAACCACCGCGTGCCAATTCATCACTCGCCGCCCAAGCGCTCGCACTGTCATTATCCGCATAAGGATCGCGCAACTCAAGGCTTGAGCCGCCACCATCCGCTGCCTTCGGCCAATGACCGTCATCATGGTAAGTCACCTCATCCGCCGGATTACCGGCCGGATCTTTGAGAATGATGTCGCCAGACGTGTTCGGCAAGTTTCCCTGGAAACCAACCCCTCCATTGTCGATGACCAAGTAAGCACCAGGTTCTAACATCGTGCCGTCTTCAAAAGCAAATTGGATATCTCCGTCCAGTTCCCAACCCGTAAGGTCGATGACCGTGTCACCACGATGATAGAGTTCGATCCATTCGCCATCAATTTCGGCAAAGGGCGTCTCGCCATCGCGGTACTGAGGACGATGATGATAGAAGATCTCGTTGATCACGATGTCTGTGACGGTCGGCATTTCCGTGGTGAATGTCAGAGCACCCTCGCCATCTGGAGAGCGCTTGCGAGAACGCGTCTTCACTTCCACGGCGTCGAGAACGGTCGTTTTTCCAGGGCCGTAGAGAAAGAGCTTGACCCCGCTGGCCGCGCCCCCTGGAAAATCTTCAGGCGAGACCACCCAGGCACTCTCAAAGACGTGGTCTTCAGTAGTGCTTGATCTTGAAAGCACGCGGCCTGATATATTAATGTTAGCCGCGGTGCGATTGAAGAGTTCGATCGAAAAGGCATCCTCGCTTGCGCCTGAGACCTCATTGATCACCACTTCGCGATTGGGCAAGGTGTCCTCTGCGAAATTCAACGCCCCGGGAGTGCCGCCCACTTCGTGACTCCAACTCCAATTGGCCGCGTCAGGCGCAGCACTGTCACGAACAACTTTCGCCAATGAGGCGCCAGAACCATCCGGAGCGACGGGCCATGCGCCACGGTCATTGTAGCGGACCTCGTTCATGAGGCGTCCACTAGCACTGATCAAGCGCAGGCTGTCGCCAGCATTGTTGAGCCGACCAACCAATGGCCCTAACATGTCAGCCTCAGGAACCGCAGCGATGACGAGATAGCCTCCACCTGGAATGATCGTGCGTTCAGGAAAGCTGTACTGAGTCCCTCCTTCCAACTGCCAACGCGACAGATCGATGTCCACCGACATCTGGTTGTGCAGTTCCACCCACTCCGCTTCGGCGTTCGGAGTAGGGTGATACATGATTTCATTGAATACGATCACACTATCAGAGTCACCTAAACAGGGCGAAACGAACAGGGTGCTGAGGACGAGGATCTTTAGAATGTGGTGCATGATTACTTCTCTCGGACGCGGATAAATCCCGTTGGTGCTTGTGGCAGTGCTTGTCGAATGATCGTCTCTTCACCTTCAGAGGCAATGTCGTCGACCGTGATCTCCCAATCGATCAGATTCGTTGAGAACTCTGCCGCGTAGGTCTTGTTAGGCTCGGAAACGATGTTCACTCGAATGTTCCCACCATTGCCCGTTTGGACTGCTGTGATGGTAAAGTTCGGGAAATCCTCGCCACCGCCGCCTCCCGGATCCTGCGGAGAACCAAAGCCACCGTCCATGAGGTCGAGCACCTCTTCCGCTGTAACCGCCCGATTCAAGAGGATCACATCATCCATGCGACCCAGGAACTGCGTGACCAGATCCGCGCGATTTCCGATGCGGAGGGTGCCATCCGCATCTCCAGACATTGTATCAACTGTTCCTTCCCCGTTGAGTTCGCCGTTTAGATAGTGCGTAACCGCCCCTTCTTCTAACGTGATGACAATATGCTGCCACACACCCGCCTCGGGCGCACTCTCTGAGGTGAACTCGGCAAGCGCGCCTTGGCCATCCCCAGAAAAGAACCGTACCCGACCGTCCCCACCTTGGATCAGGTAGATATCATAAGGCGCAGGCAAATTGTTAGAAGACTTGGCCACAATGCCTCTCCAGCTGCTGTAGTCGGTCACGTTGATCCACGCGGCCACGGTCATGTCTCCTGAGATAGACAAACTGTCAGAATCCTGTGCTTCCAAATAGGCTTCCCCGGCGAACTCCATGACGCCGCCGCGCTCAGGATCATCAACCCAAGTGGCCCCTTCGACGGTGACATCATTGCCATTGCCTGACAGATCCGGTTGCGTCGCGGCATCCGCGTCAAACGTCCAAAGCCCTACCACACCCTCGGGTATTCCGGACGCATCATTGCCATCGTGAGGATTCGTTTCGGCGCGCACTTCTTGACCGTCGGACGCACCATCGCCATCCGTGTCGCGACTGTTAGGGTCTGTGCCAGGATCTTCCGCAGAGGCGAAAGTGCCCGAATTATTCTCCAGGTTATCCGCGAGGCCGTCGCCATCGGTGTCTGCTTGATTAGGGTCTGTGCCAGTGTCTTCAGCGCTGACATAGCTACCCGTCTTGGTCTCCACCTTATCCGTTAGGCTATCACCGTCTGTGTCGACCAGGTTGGGATTGCTTCCGCGAGTCTCGACTTCTTCAAGATCATTCAAACCATCACCATCAGAATCGGCCAAGTTCGGGTTTGTTCCGAAAAGAAATTCTCTGGCGTGAACGAGTCCATCGCCGTCACTATCTGCATCGCCCGTTTCATCTAGGCTCCCAAAGGTCTCCTGTTCCCACACATCAGGCAAGCCATCACTATCAGAATCACTACCGACAACTAACAACCCGCCTCCATCAGTGAAGATCGGCTGTAGGCCTCCCTCAAAGACGGCACCCAGTCCAGCGAAATCATAGACACCGGCGGGCACCGCCAGGGCACCTCCGTTGATCGTTAGTTCGCCAAAGGCCAGTGTCTGATCGAGTACAATCCGGCTGTCTTCACCTGAAATGTCGAGGCTCCCGTCGACGTTGTTCAGATTGTAGTCCACATCCAGTGTGGCATTGACGAGAAAGATATTTCCCTGGCCTAACGAATCCACCGCGTGGCCAATCAGAGTGACTCCTTCAACGTGCCAATCGCCGGAATAGTCCGAGTTCGTCGCGGCGACACTTAGAATCGTATTGGATGCGAACGCGGCATCGCCCGACGACTGCACGGTGAGCGCGCTCGTCCCAAGCAGCGTGGCGCCAAGCGAGAGCGTGCCGGCTTGACGCATTTCAATCGTACTTGCCTGCGTGAATGTCAGGACATCATCGGGTCCGCCTAATCCCATACTTCCACTACGATCCTTCGCAATGGTGCTCCCATCGATCCCGAGATCCTTCACCTGCGCAACGCCCGAATGTCGCAGAGAAAGTTCCGTCTCCACGCCGATGAGGTTCAATCGATCGCCACCGAAGACGGGATCGGCCGTGCCCGGACTCTCCAGCACGGGTGCCACGCTGCTCACCACGAGATAATTTCTCCCGGCTACGGGTGCTTGCCCATCGGCCCATGCTGCGGCGGTGTCCCAAGATTCGTCGCTTTCTGCCAGGACAATGCCTGCAGGTTGATTTGCATCGTCCAGGGGATCGCTGCCCAACGTCACCTCAACAAAGTCGCCGAAGGTGTCATTGTCTGTGTCGCGATTCACCGGGCTGGTACCAGGATTGCTGGCATCAACAAAGGTGCCAGAGTTCGTCTCCACGCCGTCGGCCAAACCATCACCATCAGAATCGGCGCTTCGTGGATTCGTGCCAGTGTCATTGGCAGAGGCAAACGTGCCAGTGTTCGTTTCCACGCCATCCTTCAGGCCATCACCATCCGTGTCATCATTCTCGAGATTCGTGCGTCCCGCATATTCAGCAGCATTGGTGAGGCCATCATCGTCTTCATCCGCCTCTCCATCTGCCGCGTTGTTGGGATCGAGGAATGCGAATCGATCCTCAAAGAAGTCAGGAATGCCGTCTCCATCCGCATCTGGAGCGTCTTCCAGCGATGCCGGGCCATTGGCTAACAAAGCAATGCGATCCGCATCAAGCGCCTCGTTCCAAAGCGAAAGCTCATCCATCAAGCCATCAAAGCCTGTGAATAGATCCGCACGTGAGCCTATGAAGAGTGGGTTCTCATTGGTTGGAAATTCGGCAATGGTGATGATCTCTTCTAACGTTTCGGTCAGCTCGCCATTGACGTAGAAATGAACGTTGCCTGTTTCCACATCCGCAGTGATCGCAATGTGACTCCAC
>JBLHHN010000292.1:0-8267 GCA_047616785.1 Verrucomicrobiales bacterium | reverse complement strand
CAAAACGTCGGATGGACGCGTGATACGCTTCGTCCAAGAAAGCTCGGACACGTGAATGAGGCCTTCGACCCCTTCTTCGATCTCCACGAAGGCACCGTAAGGCACCAGCTTGGTGATCTTGCCGCGTACTTGGTGACCGACAGGATAACGATCCTCGATGTTCTCCCAAGGATTGTTGGCCATCTGCTTGAGCCCCAAGGAGACCCGCTCTTTCTCGCGGTTCACTTCCAGGATCATCACTTCCACGTTCTGGCCAATGGAGACCATCTCGCTTGGGTGCGAAATCCGCCCCCAGCTCATGTCGGTGATATGAAGCAAGCCGTCCATGCCGCTGAGATCGACGAACACCCCGAAATCGGTGATGTTCTTGACCATCCCTTCGACTTTGTCTCCGACCTTCACTTCGCCGAGGAACTTCTGGCGTAATTCAGAGCGCTCTTGCTCGATGACTTCGCGACGACTGAGAACGATGTTCTTACGATCATCGTTCACCTTCACGATCTTAAATTCGAAAACCTTGCCGACGTATTCGGTCAGATCTTTCGGAGGAATGATATCGATCTGAGAGCCAGGCAGGAATGCCTCTACACCCACATTGACCATGAGACCGCCCTTCACGACGGACTTCACCTTGCCTCGGACCAGGCCACCATCTTGATAGACCTGAACAATCTTGTCCCAGTTCTGCTTGTGAGCGGCCTTCTCTTTGGAGAGGACGACCATGCCCTCGTCATTCTCTAGACGCTCTAGGAGGACCTCAATCTCGTCCCCCACGTCAAATTCTTCATCCTCAAACTCCGTGATTGGGATGGCCCCTTCCGATTTGTAGCCGATATCGACCAGCACGACCTGGGGTTTGATTTCTAGAATCGTCCCGTTGACGATACTTCCTTCTCTATAGGTCCGGAAAGTCTTCGCAATCAGCTCGGATAATTCGGATAATTCCGCTTCTGTACTCATGTAAACAGTTTAGGGTTAGGTTGTTGGATTAATTCAGGATTCCTGACTTCGCCTCCTTCAATCCCGGACCATGGAGGCACCATCAGCCCGGGCTCGCAGTAGAGACAAACGGCTCCAGAACGCAAGCGATAGTTCCGCTCAGACTGGAAAAATAGAGCCACAATGGGAGGATTCCTACGCACCATTCCGATACGATTCGAACCGCCGATGCTCCATCTTCAACCGTTCGTTCTTATCCATCTAATCCAATGCGCAACCAGAGGTGCGTGGAGACGCCAGTGAATCCAAGCGCTGCCATAGGAAAACTAGCGTTGGTTAGAGCGTCAATTAGCGGGACAAAAACTCTTGGAAGGCCGTCTTATTTTCAATTGGCGATGTTTTGGGTCTACCCAAGTCGGCTCGCGCGCCCTGTTGGACCATGATTTCCAACATAGCCGGCCCCGTCACCGCTTGGAGCTTCGCGACTTTTCCCGCCACGTCCATAGAACGCTCGACACCCCACGCTTCGGTGTAACCGCACGCTTTGGCAATCTGCGTGAATGAGACCTTCAGACCTGCGGAGGCCATGCCGCCAACGGAATCATGCACGCCGTTGTTCAAGATAATATGCTTGAAGTTCTCCACTCCGGCCGCGCCGATAATCGCTGCGCCGCCCATGTGCATCAGCATTGCGCCGTCACCGTCCAGACAGAATACCTGCCGTTCCGGCTTGGCCAGGGCGATGCCCATGGCGATCTGCGAGGCATGCCCCATCGAGCCGACCGTCAAGAACTCCCGCTCATGGCTGTGGCCGGCCCGTGCGCGGTAATCGTAAAGTTCGCGCGAAATTTTCCCAGTCGTAGAAACGATGGCATCGGTATCGCCCAGCGCTGCCGCGACGGCCTCGATCGCCTGCTCGCGAGTCATTTCAAATTGGCCTGATGCGTGCTCCCTCGGCTTGTACGACTCGAAAGTGCCGTCCCGAACTAACAGGGCGACCGGTCGATTCTCAGCCACCGCGATCGCCAACAACTCATCCACGCAGCGCTGCGCAGCGCCGGGTTCCGGCTCCAGGACGCGATAGGGAATGTCCATCGCTTCCAGCGAACTGACGGTGACCTTGCCCTGCTTGACGTGCTGCGGTTCGTCCTTCGTCCCGGGCTCGCCGCGCCAGCCAATCAGCATCAATAGAGGAATGCTGTAGACCTCAGGGTCGGCCAGCGAAAGCAATGGATTGATCGTGTTACCCAGACCGGAATTCTGCAGGTACACGAGCGGCACTTTCCCCGTGGCCAGATGATATCCGCAGGCCAAGGCGACCGCCCCGCCCTCATTCGCCGCCACCACGTGCTTATCGCCGGCATGGTCTGCCAAGTAAAAGCAAACCGGCTTGAGCAGCGAATCCGGCACGCCCGTGTAGAAATCTACGCCGAGCGCCTCCAGCCAATCGATAAAATCCTGAGAGCGAATCAAGTTCAATTTACCTTTCCGGGATCAGGTTGATGATCTGCTTGATGGGCATGCAGAGTTCCTCGGCCTCGGCCGCCCGGCCGTTTTGGAGAATGCTCTCGGCGACCTGGACCATGGCGGGGTAGGCGCTGCGCAGGAGGTGGTTGGCGTAGATCACAATGCGGACGCCTGCCGCTGCTAGCTCTTCCTCGGTCACATGGGAATACGTCGAAGGCACCACTACTAGCGGAACGCGATCATCGAACTTCGCATATTCCTTGCAGAAGGTCAGGATCTCGTCGGTGGTTTTCTCCTTGCTGTGGATCATAATGCCGTTCGCGCCGGCGGCGATGTAGGCGCTGGCGCGGGCCAACGCGTCGTCCATGCCCGCCTTGAGAATCAGACTCTCGATGCGGGCGATGATCATGAAATCGTCGGTCACCTGCGCTTTCCTGCCAGCAGCGATCTTATGGGCGAAGTCCTCAATGTCTTCCTGCACTTGCTCGGCTTCGGTGCCGAACAGCGAGTTTCTTTTCAGCCCTTTCTTATCTTCAATGATCACCGCCGAGACGCCGAGGCGTTCCAGTGTACGGACCATGAACACGAAATGCTCGGCGACCCCACCCGTATCACCGTCATAGATAATGGGCTTGGTGGTGGTCTCAAGAATATCACTGACGGTGCTCATGCGCTCGACGTACTCGATATCGGGCTTGGCCTTGATGGCTGAATCGGTGAGGCTGCTCATCCAAATCCCGTCGAACTCCCGGACCTTGTCGTCGATTTCGACGGAAACCGTCTCGGCGATCAGCCCCGTCAGGCCGCTATGCGCCTCGATCAGACGGATCAATGGTTTCGCTTCCAGCAGCCGCTTCAGCATGCCCATGCGCATCTGCGGAGTCGTGCCGACTTCCCGGATGGCCAGGTTGAGCGACGCGGAAGTGACACCGGGAAGGTGTTTCGGTTCGACAAGCTCCCCATCCCATTGCTTGAGCGTATCGATGACACGCTGGCGGGTTTCCCGCAGCACACCGGTGTTCCAGCCGTGACGGTACAGCACGTAATCAGGCTTGATCTTCAGTAGGTTCGGAACGTGATCCAGTGTCTCCTGGGGCACCACTTCCTTGACGCCGACGATGTTCTCCAGAACCACCTTACGCTGCTCGTACGGCATGTAGGGCAGCCGCTGGTAGCCGGCGACGGCGCTGTCGGTTAGCAGACCGATGGTCACCTCGCCCAGAGCCCGGGCCTCTTGGATAATGCTCACGTGGCTTGGCGTGACCAGATCTGCGCTCATCGCGATATAGACTGTTTTCATAAATTTTCTTTCAAAATTGGGCAATTGCACTCGTTGCCTACGGTTTGCGGACGGCCAGAAAAGTAGTTTGTCCAATCTCTGCACGCCGCTGTTCAGCCGCTCCCAGAAAGGCGGCCATCCCGCCGTTTTCGGTCCGGGTGGTCACATCATCGATCGCGCTTGAAAGCTCCTCATCGGTGGCGAGAGACCAGGTGGAATCTCCGGCGCGCCAAGCCTCACTGAGGGGGCCTTCCGGGTTGAGATACTGTTCACCCTGCAACGCTTCAGCGACTGGCACGACAGTTTCGAAGCCCACAAATCCAGCCTGTCGAGCAGCGCTCTCAAGGTTTTCGATTGAAGGAAAACGCTGCAGCATCCGATCGATGGCCGCCGGTATCAACGGAGCCCACCAGAATCCTTCGCGATGCTGAAGGTGACTGCTGGTGTTGATGACGACCACTCCTCCAGGCTGCAATACTCGAAAAGCTTCATGGAAAAAGAGCTGCACGTTCGGGAAACCATCGGCATCGGCGTCTTCGTCTCCACCGTGATCAAGATGGTGGAGAACCTGATTGCAGACCACGCCATTGAAAGTTCCATCGGCAAACCCCAACTCGGTGATACTTCCCTGGGCGACCTGCACATCAGGGTCATCCGCGAACCGATCTTTGGCGACCTGCTGCATGCCGGTGTTCAACTCCAGACCATGCAACTTACCGATTTGACCGCGGAGTTCGGCCAGACAAGTGCCCGTCCCACAGCCAGCATCCAGAACCGTTTGCTCACTAAGGGCAGTCGACGTTGATGCCAGAAAATCGAGGACGATCGGCAGACCGACCGGGACTCGGGTGTCGTCATAGCTGCCGGACGTGCTGTTGTAATCCTCATATTCGACAGCGGGCGACGTCTCGGTCTGAGGGGCGGTATTTTGATCGGGTATTTTCATATTCATCTCCATAAGTGTCTCTTTGATAGCCGTGACCAATGATGCGATGTCGCTCTCAAAGATCCTGCCAATATTGCCGATCCGGAAACAATCCACCTCGGTCAGCTTGCCGGGATAAATCACCATGCCTTTGTCTGACAGCCGCTGATAGAATACCCTAAACTCAAAGTTCGGGTCTTCCGGATACAAGAAAGTTGTAATAATGTGGCTTTGCGATTGGGTGGGCACGTATTCGCGGAAGCCCATCCGGCGCATTCCGCGCAGCAACGCCGCGTGATTTGCCGCGTAGCGATTTGCCCGGCCGACGGCCCCACCTTCATCGTCCAATTCGCGCAGGGCCTGCCGGAACGCGAGAATCGCGTGCGTCGGCGGGGTAAAACGAAACTGTCCGGTATCCTCGAGGCCTTTCCATTGCGCAAGCAAATCGAGGCTGATGCTGCGCGAGCAACCACTGCTGGCCAGCAGCTTCTCACGATCGGCAATGACCAACGAAATGCCCGGCACACTCTCGATGCACTTGTTGGCCGACGAAGCGAGGAAGTCGATCCCGGCCTCGGCCATGTCCAACGGCATGCCGCCAAAACTGCTCATCGCATCGACGATGAATGTCCGCCCCGACTCTTTGACCACAGCCCCGATCGCGTTCAGCGGATTGAGAACGCCGGAAGACGTTTCGCAATGAACCAAGGCGACATGGGTGATTTCACGATCGCCAGCAAGACTCCGACGTACCTGCTCTGGATCCGATGGCGTATTCTCTTTCACCTCGATCACGGCCGTCTCGATCCCGAGCCGAACGGCGATGTCGCGGATGCGTTTGCCGTAGGCACCGTTAATGATGATCAAAAGCTTTCCGCCGGATGGAATAACGGAGGAGATCACGGATTCAATACCGAACGTTCCTGCTCCCTGAACCAGAATCGCCTCGTAACCATCCTTCTGCCCGACACCAGCAAGCGCCAGCAGGCCTTGCCGTATTTCGCGCACGACGCTAACGAAATCGGCGTCCCTCGATCCCACGTCATGCAACATCGCATCCTTGACGCCCCGGCTGGTGGTGAGAGGTCCAGGAGTGAACAATAGCTTATCTTGTGGGGGCATCATCAATTAGGTATCAAGAGAACAGGGCTCCCTAACGGACCTAATAAATAAATAGGCGGCTTCCTATGGAAACTCAGGGGTGACCTGGTAGAGAAGCTTCTCGGCCCGTATGTGGCGAGAGTGTCACATGCTGCGCTGACTTCAAGTTTTCATCGATATCTTTCCCTGAACGCGTCAGAATTAGTAATTTCGTCAGGGACGATGCATGATCAAGCCCTATCCAGCATCTCAAACCCACGTTTACTCGCCAGACGGGAGCCAAGGACTCTGACGTCCAATTTCAGGACAATTACCAGATCGAATGGAATTTCCCCAAGAAATCAGGAAAACCTATCACTTGCGCTTTGAATCGAATAGAACTGAACCTTCCTCAAGTTTACAAACCAGCTTAGCCTTCAGGAAGCGAGTCTAGAACTAGACGCTCTCATTTGCAAGAATGAGAACTAACACTGAGGCTAAGGCGCGGCGAATTGGGGATCGATCTGGGGCTGATTGTAGGAGCGTTAGCCACCTTCTTCGCTGGAAACTCAAACCCATTGGAGTGATCACCAAAGTAGAGATGCCCCTCGTCAAGAGTGATCAAGCCCGCCTAGGGATTCACGTATTCTGGAATCTTGTATTTCGATAGATGACTCACGTCGATAAAGAGAAGCCATGCCATAGGGGGATCCTGCGATCAATGGCAAACCCTTCCGCAAGGAATGGGCGCGAACACCCCATCATGTTGTTGCCGGCGGCGTCGATCATTGGCTCTCACTTTACCATGTATTTCAAATCTGACGTGTAGGTGGGATAGGCCCACATAAACTCGGCCAATTCAGGTGCTTTGATCCCGTGCTTGATGGCTAGAGCGAAGATATTGATCACCTCGGATGCATTGTGCCGCGCCATGTGTGCCCCGATGATCGTGTCATCGGCCTTATTGACTATCACTTTGTAACTAGCGTGTTTCTCGCCGATGCGTTTGGACGACGGCCAACCAGTGGTCGTGCCTTGGTTGATCCGGAAAGCGAGGCCTTGTTCGCTCGCCTGCGCTTCGGTTAGCCCCACGGCGGCAAGGCTGGGGATAGTGAAAACGGCGCTTGGTACGACCGAGTAATCGACCGGTTTGAGAACATCATTGAGAATGTTAAACGCAGCAACCTTGCCCTCTTCATCGGCAAGCGGAGCGAGCATGGAACCGCTGGCGGCGCAATCGCCAATGGCATAAACGTGCGGGTTAGAAGTGCTCTGCAGGAACTCATTCACCGAAACTCCGAGCGAACTGTGATCGACCTTGCCGTGATCACCATCGAGAACGGAAACGTTAGGCACCCTGCCAGTGGCTTCGACAATCAGATCGGTATCGTAAACTTTGCCCGACTTACTGTGCAGTTGATACCCAGAGGCCGTCTGTGTGACATGACCCGGTGTTTCGTTGATCACGAATTCAATTCCTGAGGCTTTCGTCGCCTCCAGCACGGTGTCGACGGTGTCTGGATCGAATTGCTTGAGAGGTCTCGCCGAGCGATTAAGGATAGTGACAGAAGCACCAGCGTGAGCGGCAACATGCGCGAACTCGAAGGCGATGTAGCCACCGCCGATAAACAGAATGCGTTCTGGCAAGGTCGGCATGTTGAGAAAATACTCGCTGTCACGCAGGTGTTCGGCACCGGGAATGTCGGATCTCCGCGGCACCGCGCCAGTGGCGATGATGATGTGTTTCGCCTTTAGCCGTTCCTCTCCCACGGCGACTTCATCCTGTGCGACGAGCTGCGCTTTACAATGAAAAGTGGCGATGCCGACCTCATTGAACTCTTCGATTTCGCCTTCGGGAATGCCTTCGAGAAAGGCGTTCTTGTGTTTCTGTAGTGCCGCCCAGTCGGTCCTTGATGACATCGTTAGTCCAATGCCTTGAAGATGGCCAACCATGGCCACTGCCGTGGCATTAGCGACGAGGTATTTCTTTGACTGACACCCTCGCAAGGCGCAGGTGCCGCCATAAGGACGCTCGTCGATGACGGCAACTTTCTGTCCCGCCTTGTTGAGTGTCGTGATGGCATAGTAAGCTGAAGTGCCAGAGCCGATGACGATGGTGTCGAAGTGTTGGGTATTCATTTTGTAACTAGGTTACCGACTGGCCCAGTTCCTGAAAGCTCGGATTCCCGGCAGCCATTTCAGCCTCGATCTCCTCAAGCGAGTAGCGGCGCGTGATGTGTTGCGGACAGTTCCAATCATAAGCTTCGATCGTGAACAAAACCACGCGCTCTACTTTTGCCCGATAGTTAGGCACGACCAATTCGGAAGCGAGTTCGGGCGCATCATCGACATCTTTCACTTCGCTGGTTGCCCAGATCTTTAGGCGCTGACGAGTTGGATAGTCGATCAGGAACAACATCGCCTTCTTCTCGGCGTTCATGTTGCCCGTGCTGATGTACTGGAGATTGCCGCTGAAATCGGCGAACCCAATTGTGCGTTCCCCAAGCACCTTGAAGAATCCGGCTGGCCCGCCGCGAAATTGCATGTAAGGCCAGCCGTTTTCCCCTACCGTAGACA
>JBLHHN010000291.1:0-8270 GCA_047616785.1 Verrucomicrobiales bacterium | reverse complement strand
AATCCCGGTGACAGACGGCGACTCTACGTCGGCAAGATCGAAGTGGAAGGGCCTTTCCAAGCGAAAGCAGACGCGCTGCCTGTCTCACACACGGCCATCTTCGGGAAGCAGTTAGGGAAACGTGACAGCAACGCTGCGGAACAGATCATTCGTAGATTTGGCAACCGCGCTTTCCGGCGTCCTATCAAAACAGCGGAAGTGAAACGACTCGCCCAATTCGTGAGCTTGGCCCGGTCGCGGGGAGAAAGCTTCGAGATGGGCATCAAACAAGCCCTTCGTGCGATGCTCGTCTCGCCGCACTTCCTTTTCCGGATCGAATGGCAACCCGAGCCTAACAATCCCAAACGAATCGAGGCGGTGACCGAGTATGCCTTGGCGGCACGGTTGTCGTATTTCCTTTGGAGCAGTGTGCCGGACAATGCGCTTCTCTCGCTCGCCTTCCAAGGGAAACTCCGAGAACAGCTTCCGGCTCAAGTGCTCCGCATGCTCGCCGATCCCAAGGCGGATGAACTGGCGCGGAACTTTGGTGGGCAGTGGTTGGAAACGCGCAACTTACAGATTCACGAAGCGAACACGGACACGTTCCCACAATTCACTCCCGCGCTGCGCGAAGCCATGGCTCAAGAGACCACGGCGCTCTTTCTTCACATCATGCGGACGAATCGCTCAGTGACCGATTTCCTCACGGCGGACTACACGTTTGTGAATGAGAGCCTCGCCAAGCACTACGATTTGCGCGGAGTGACGGGAGACACGTTTCAGCAAGTCTCACTCAAAGGCACTCCGAGGCGTGGCGTGCTCACGCATGCGAGTGTCTTGACGGTGACGTCGGACCCAACGCGGACCTCGCCGGTGAAACGTGGAAAGTGGGTGCTCGATAATTTGTTAGGCACGCCACCCCCACCACCGCCGCCCAATGTGCCAGAACTGGAAGACAACGACAAAGCGGAACTCAAAGGCAGCCTACGCGAGCGGATGGAAGAGCATCGAAGCAAGCCTGGCTGCGCTTCCTGTCATCGTCTCATGGATCCGTTAGGCTTCGGACTGGAGAATTATGGTCCCCTGGGAGCTTGGCGCGACAAGGATGGCTCGCATGCGGTCGAGGCCACGGGGCAATTGACTTCAGGCCAGACGTTTGAAGGATCGGCAGCGCTGATCACCATCCTAAGCCAGGAGAAACGGGAACTCTATCACAAGTGTCTCACGCGCAAACTGCTCACCTACGCCTTGGGTCGTGGGTTGGATTACTATGATAAGTGCGCGGTGAACGAGATTCTGGGCAAACTGGAGAAGGATGATCGTTTTCAGACATTGATCATGGCCGTCGTGGAAAGTGTGCCTTTTCAGAAGCGACGAGGAGACGGGTACGTCGCTCCCAAGCGATAAGACTATCCCGGCTTCAACTTGTATTTCATGATCATCTGAACCACCTTTCCTCACTATGAAAACTGCCTCTTTCAGTCGTCGCCGCTTTCTTCGTGGGCTGGGCACTTGCATTGCCCTGCCTGCATTCGAATCCTTTGCCGCGCCAACTGGGATTCAAGGCGCGTTAGGCGCGAGACCCGTGCGGTTGGGTTTCGTTTATCTTCCGAATGGGGTGAATGTGGAGCAATGGCAGCCCTCGGGCAAAGGCTCGGCTCTGAAACTCTCCCCCACCCTGCAACCGCTGGCGGTGGTGAAGGATCACATCCAAGTGCTGAGCGGGCTGCGACACGAGAAAGCGCAAGCCAATGGAGACGGCGGCGGTGATCATGCGCGAGCCAACGCCACTTTCCTAACAGGATGCCAGGCACGCAAGACGGCTGGTGCGGATGTCCAAGCGGGCATCTCGGTCGATCAAGTGGCGGCTGAGCAGTTGGGACATCTCACGCGTTTGCCTTCGCTAGAGCTCACGTGCGATAAACCGCGTCGCGCGGGAAGCTGTGACTCGGGATACAGCTGCAGCTATCAATACAACATTTCTTGGAAATCGGAAACCACGCCGATGTCTCCTGAGCGCAACCCGCGCGAGGCTTTTGATAGGCTTTTCAGTAATCAGATCCGTGGTGATGTGGAGGCGAATCGCGGAGCGAGAGATTTCTATAACAAGAGCATCCTCGACTACGTGCAGGAAGATACGAAGAACTTGCGGCGCTATCTGGGCCGCACGGACCAGGGCAAACTCGACGACTACTTGGAAACGATTCGTGAGATCGAACAACGGATCGAAGCGGCAGAGAAATTCGCCGTGCAAACCCCGGAAATGGATCGGCCTCGAGGCGTGCCAGACAACTATGGCGAGCATCTTCGACTGATGTACGATCTCATGGCAGTCGCATTTCAAACCGATACGACACGGATCAGCACATTTCTCCCCTCTCATGATGGGAACAACCGCTCGTTCCAAGAGATCGGTGTCAATGAAGGGCACCACAGCCTCTCACATCACCAGAACAACAAGGGCAAGTTGGAGCAGATCGCCAAGATCAGTGAGTACTATGTGGAGCAGTTCAGTTACTTTCTGCAGAAGCTCCGGGACACGCCGGATGGCGAAGGGACGTTGTTAGACAATAGCATGATTGTCTTCGGCGGCGGGATCAGCGATCCGAACAAGCACAGCCATAGCGATCTCCCGGTCATCCTCGCAGGAAGTGGCGGTGGTCAATTGAAGCCGGGGACACATTCAGCCTACAAAGACGATCCGATGTGTAATCTCTATGTGAGCATGTTGAATGGGATGGGCGTCGAAACAGACCGTTTCGGGGATAGCGCCGGCTCTCTGCGCGGGATTTAAGGCACTTATCATGAAGCAATCCACTGTCATCCGACTCCTCATTCTCGGGCTACCGATCGGCCTTATCGTCACGGGCACGACCTCGATGATCTGGCATTTCAATAAGCCCAAGAAAGAACAAGCGCCTCGCATTTTCACCACGCTCGCGGAAGAGATCACTGAAGACACGCTCTCGGGCTATGCGCGGAATCTCTCGGAGATCATCGGCCCGCGACATGTCAGTTCACCGGCCGCCTTGGAGCGAGCCGCCAACTACTTGGAATCCACCTTGGGTGAACGGAACATTGGCTATCAGGTGGCGCGCCAGGAGTTTGAAGTGGAAGGCGAGTTCTATCGGAATCTCTGGATGGAGATCCCAGGAGGGAAACGTCGCAATGAGTGTGTGGTGCTGACAGCTCACTACGATGCTTCCGCCGGGCAGGCAGGGCGCAACAGCAATGCCAGTGGCGTGGCTGCGATCATCGCTCTCGCAGAGAACTTTATCCGAGAAGCGCCCATGCTCACCATTCGACTCGCCCTCCTGACAAACGGCACCGCCCCACACGTGGGAACGGAGCATTCCGGGGCGGCGCATTTCGCAACGAAGCTCAAGCAACTGGGAGACCAGGTGCAGGCGGTGTACTGCCTTGATAGCATTGGCGCATTTCCCACAGAACACGCTGCGTTTCCTGACACTCTGGCATCCTATCTACCCGAGAGTGGCCCCTTTCTCACCGCGCTCGCGGATGATGGTTCGTTAGGTTTATTGAAACAAACCTCAGACACGCTTTCAGCGGTTCTTCCGTTCACGGTGCATCAAGCGGCGTTGATGCATGAAGCCTCTAGTTTTTTCAAAGCACACGATGCCGGCCCCTTTCAAGCCTTAGGTTTTCCGACCATGATCATCGGGGGGAATGGCGTCTTCTTCTCCGAAGATCTCCCTGTGAATGCGGAAAAACTCACGCACGTGACCCGAGCATTGGCCACGTTGGTGCGCGTGTTGACGAATCCATGAGTACATAACAAAGGCACCCTCTTGCGAAGGTGCCTTTGATAGAATCGAAACCGTTTAGTCTGAGTTGCGGCCTTTGAAGGTCAGCTCAGCAATGCCGGACTTGTCCAGTTCGCCGAGGCCTTTGGTGATCATCTTCTCGTACTGCGCTTTGGTCGCATCATTGAGAGGGAGATTCAAACCGAGCTCTTGAGCAAGCTGCTGTGCGATGCCGGAATCCTTCGCGGCGTGTGCGGCAGAGAACCAACAGTCGTGATCGCGAGATTCCATGTCTTCGGCATCCGTTTCCAGAACGCGTGAGTTGGCTCCCGTCTGGGAGAAGACTTCTTGGAGCATCTTCAGATCCAAGCCTAACGCGTCTCCAAGACCTAGACCTTCCGCGAGGCCAGCCGTATTGATATTCATGACCATGTTCACCAACGCCTTCACCTTCGCGGCTGAACCAATCTCGCCAGTGTAACGCATGTTCACACTGAGGTCATCCAGCAACGACTTGCTGTTATTGTACGCAGCTTCGTCACCAGCCATCATGAGATAGAGCGTGCCTTCACGTGCTTGGCTGATGCTAGAGGCCATGCAGCCTTCCAAATACTCGGCTCCAGCGGCGATTGTCTTGGCCGCGAGATCGATGTGCGTCTTAGGACTGATCGTCGCGCAGTTGATGAACACTTTCCCGGAAGCGCCTTGAAGCAAGTTGTCACCTTCATTGGTGAAAATGTCATGCATGGCCTGATCATCCGAGACCACGGTGATGATGACGTCCGCCGCTGCCGTGACATCGGCAAGCTTGGAGCACGCTTGCGCGCCCAGCTCGTCCGCCACGGCCTTGGTCAAGTCCGCGCTCGAATCTGAGACGGCGGAAACCGTGTAGCCTTCATCCTTAAGATGACGGGCCATGTTAGAGCCCATCCGTCCAATACCAACAAATGCAATTTTCTTATCTTTCATCGCTATAAAGAGAGTAGTCCGACCATGATCGGCCGGAGCCGATGAGGGTAGAGATTCCTTCCGGGAACGCAATGGCGAATTCAGCAACACCTATGTTTGACCTGCTCCAGGCGATCTAGGATGATGGCGGCATGCCTGAAACTGCCATGTCTTCTGCGGCCTCGGTCGGTCTTGTCTTGGATCCCGTCTTCACCCGTCATGATCCGGGCCCTGGTCACCCAGAGCAAGTGGCCCGCTACCGCGCTATCACGGAGATCTTGACCAAGAACGGACTAGCATCACGCTTGAAAGCCATTTCCGTGCGGGAAGCCGAGGACGAAGAATTGGCGCTCATTCATCATCCCAAATACATCGATCTCGCGGTGAAAGAGATCAGCGAAGGGGCCACACAACTGAGCACCGGCGACACGACGGTCTGTAAGGACAGCCTCATGGTCGCGCGACGCGCAGCCGGCGCGGTGTGTGAAGCGGTGGACGCGATCATGCGGGGCGAGGTCAAGCGAGCCTTCTGCGCGGTGCGTCCGCCGGGCCATCATGCCACGCCCTCTCGCGGAATGGGATTCTGCGTGTTCAACAATGCCGCGTTGGCCGCGCGCTACGCCCAACAACATGAGGCGATCGATCGCGTGGCCATTGTCGACTGGGACGTGCATCATGGGAATGGCACTCAAGACATCTTTTACGAAGACCCGACCGTTCATTTCTTCAGCACCCATCAATGGCCGCTCTATCCAGGCACAGGTCCCGCGAAAGAAACCGGCAGTGGCGCGGGCGAAAGGAGCACGATGAATCGCCCCTTTCCCGCAGGTAGCGGGATGAAGGAGATCGGAGACGCCTTCAAGACCGACTGGACTGAAGCGATGGAGACGTTCAAACCGCAGTTCGTTGTCATTTCGGCAGGATTCGATTCCAGAATCGATGATCCGTTAGGCGGGTTCACCCTCACAGACGACGACTTTGCAAAGCTGACCCGCATGGTACGACAAGTGGCAGATCGCCATGCCGATGGTCGTGTCATTGCCTGTCTCGAGGGCGGCTACAATGTCAACGGGCTTGCTCTAGCGGTTCAGTCACATCTTCAGGCACTTCTGGCGTAGCTTCGGATTTAGAAACGCTTCCTTGGAGCACTGGCGGTTCGTGAATGACTTCCCTGAGATTTTCGTGGAGTTCCGCTAGTGAGTAAGGCTTGCGCAAAAACGGAATGCGTCGATCCATGGCCTTATCAAGCAACGCCCTTGCATCAGTATAACCACTGCTCTGCAAATCTCGCAGACTAGGATCCTTCTCCATCACAATTTCTAGCACTTCCATGCCTGTGCCATCTTGCAGGACAACGTCTTTGAAGATCATGTCGAACTGCCCGTCGGCGTCGTCATAAGCTTTGATCGCAGCTTTGAATGTGGCCGCCGCAGTGACGATGAAACCTGCCTTCTTGAGGCCCTGCTGCACGAAGGCGAGCACGCTCGGCTCATCCTCGACGAGTAGAATCCGATCGACACCTTTGCGATCCTCGAGCGAACCACTTGCGGCCGTCTTCGCTTTCGGCGCCACACAAACGACTTTGTCAGAAGGAAGGAAGACCTCAAAGGTCGACCCAATGCCAATCTCACTGTCGACATTGATCCAACCGCCGTGCTGCTCGATGATCCCCAACACCACCGAAAGCCCTAGGCCCGTCCCCTCTTGCCCTTTGGTCGTATAGAATGGATCGAAGATGCGGTCCAAGAGCTCTTTGCTCATGCCACAACCCTGATCCTTCACCGTGACTTTCACATAGGCACCTGATGGTCGATCTTGGCCCTCGTCTTCAAGCGTGAGATTAGAAGTGGAAAGATTGATTTCACCTCCTTCAGGCATGGAATGTCTTGCATTAACACACAAATTCAATCACTTTCTCCAACTGTCCACGGTCCGCTTCCACACCCCACAGTTCTTTCTCCAGAGCCAGATCAAGCACCACATCTTCACCAAGAATCCGCTGGAGCATGTTCTTCAGATGCTCCACGGCGTCATTGAGGTTCAGACGATCTTTCTGCAGGATCTGCTTCCGCGAGAAAGCGAGCAGTTATTTGGTAAGAGAAGCAGCACTTTCGGCCGCTTTCCGGATCTCGATGAGTTCCTGACGGTTATTAAAAGTGAGCGCCTGATTCTCCAAGATCACATCGCTGTAACCGATGATGGGAACGAGCATGTTGTTAAAGTCATGGGCGATGCCTCCAGAGAGCTTTCCGATGGCTTCCAGCTTCTGCGATTGGTTGAGGGATTCCACCAACTCAAGGCGTTCCTTCTCGCTCTGCCGACGCTTCACTAAATGATGCACAATTTCTGACAGAACCACCATGATGCGAATGTCATGCAGATTGAACTGCAGAGGCTTCTCGCTCATGAACGTGATCATGCCCCACGTTCTGCCATCCTCATCATGGCCCAACGGCAAGGCTAGCAGACCTTCGATATTCAAAGACGATAGAATCGTCGCCGTTTCTGGCGAAGTCTCCGACAATTCCGCACAGCTCCGAACCACGACGTGTCCATGAGAAGCCAGCTGTTCATTGATGAACTGCCGCTCGGTCCAATAAAGCTCCTCAAGAACACTCAATGTCTCAACTTCGTTCTTAACAAGGTTGTGCAATGGACGATCCAAGATCTCTTCCGATTCTTCCTGAGTCACGAGGTAATGGTCCACCCCGAGGAAATCTGCTAGTTTCTGCATGGCCTCACCGATCGCACTACCCAAGAGCTCCGGATCGCTTTTCGTGAGAGTCACACAAGCCGCGGAGATGAGACTTTCCAAATCGATCCGATTGCGCAGTGCCGCCGTTCTTTCGTCGACCAATTCTTCGAGATGCCGCTGGTGCTTAATCAACTGCTTGGCCTTGGCCTTCTTCTCCGTGATGTCACGGAAAGTGAGAATGGCACCCAGGACAAGTCCATCCGCATTGCAAATCAATGAACCCGAATCTTCGATGCAACGGCCAGCATTGTCCTTAGACACAAGGACCGTGTTATCCGCTAGACCCGTGTTCTCCTGGATCTTCAGAGCTTCCTATGCCGGGTTTAGCACCGGAATGCCTTGGGCGTCAATCGATTGATACACATCACGAACATGGGCACCTTCCGCATCCGTCATGCTCCACCCAGTGAGCAATTCAGCGTTCGGATTCATGAAGACGATATTGCCCGCATTGTCCGTGGCGATAACACCATCCCCTACGGAACGCAGCGTCGTGTAGAACCATTCACGCCCCGCAGACAACTGCTGATAGAGACGCTGCTTGTGCAAGGCAATCTCCACCTTACTCAGAAGCGTGGCCTCTTCGAAAGGCTTGATCACATAACCTAACGGATCCGTTTCTTTCGCACGCTCAATGACCTTCGCTTGGGAATAGGCCGTGAGGAAGACGACATGGAGGCCAAATCGATCTTTCAAAATGTGGGCCGTATCCACGCCATCCTTGTCTCCCTGGATGACGATATCCATGAGCACTAAATCAGGCCGATGCTGATCGGCGAGCTCGACCGCGCGATCCCCGTTGTTGGCAATGCCGACAACCTCAT
>JBLHHN010000290.1:0-8312 GCA_047616785.1 Verrucomicrobiales bacterium | reverse complement strand
TGCTCCTCTATGCCACCTTCAGCACCTATCCGCAGCATGACGCTACCAAGGCCTGGTGGGATCACACGCTCTCGAGCGCCCATCCTGTAAGGATTGGGCATGTCGTTCTCCTAGGGTTCATTCGCATCTCCACCCACCCACGCGTCTTCTCAATTCCCCTCACTCTGGATCAATCCATCAACGTGGTTGAAGGTTGGCTTGGGCAACCTAACGTTGAGTTGATCGCCCCGGCCGGGACGCATTGGGACAATCTCAAAGCCATGCTGGAAGCTGGGGCAACCGGCGGAAACCTGACGACCGATGCACATATCGCCGCTCTAGCTGCAGACTATGGGCTGATCATCTATAGCAATGACACAGACTTTGCACGCTTTCCGAACATCAAGTTTGTGAATCCTATTTAATTCTCCTTTGTTAAGGCCTTCAAGGAGCGGCGGTTTGCAACCGCCGGGCTAGCGTGGGGCGGTTAAAAACCGCCTCTCCTTGCTAAAGTGAGGCAGTTCACAAAGTAGAATTAATCGAAACGCTACCATGCGGCGGCTTCCGACCGAAGCGACACTTTGTTAGTTGGAAGGATCGATGATTTCGACGGTGTGGTTGCGCTTGCTATTGGATCTGACCTGTGTATTGATCTGTGTATGGCAACAAAGACCATTTCAGTAGACCTGGAGGCCTACCAGCATCTGTGCAGGGCGAAGACCTCGGAGAAGGAGTCGTTTTCTCAGGTCATCAGGAGGGCCGTTTGGAAGCCTAAGGCGGGAACAGGTGGGCAGCTCTTGGCAGAACTACGCGCGACTGATTCTGCGGAGGCGCTGGACAAATCTGCCATCAAGAACCTCGAACACTGGCAAGAAGATGATGCTGTGGCACCCGATCGCTGGGCGGATGCAGGCTAGAACATTCTGGCATGACTCTCGTCGATACTACGTTTCTGATTGATCTACAGAAAGGCGACCGCAATCCATTCCGCCAAGCGGCCGAGCACTGGCTTGAGGAACACATCCACGAGGAATTGAGAATCCCGGCCATCGTCTTTGGCGAATTCGCGGAGGGTTTTGAAGATCCAACACATCCATTGCTTGCCCGCTATCGACTTGGTTATCAGATCGTTTCTGCAGATGTGGCTGTCGCTCAAACCTACGGTCAACTATCGCGCAGGCTTCGACTGAGTGGTGAGAACATCGGATCCAATGACACGTGGATTGCCGCTACCGCAGTCTCCCATGGATACGCTCTGCTAACACGCAATGTGAACCACTTCAGGCGGATCGCTGAACTAACATTGTCGGAGTATTGTTGAAGTTGGAGTTCAGGCTTCCGCCGAATGGCACGGAAATAAGCGAGATATTGCCTAGTGATAGACATTTTGCTCGATGGGCCTCCTCCGACTATCACAGCTGTCGCGTAGCGACAATGCATGATAGCCCGGGCGTTTCAACGCCCGGGTGTGCATATAGAACGATGCACCGTCGCGTAGCGACCGGTCATGGTATCGAGCGCCCTCGGATTGAGCGGTCGCTACGCGACGCGGCCTATCGATTGATCGTAGTCCGGGCGTTGAAACGCCCGGCTATCATGATCGGTCGCTACGCGACGGTTGGCGATCTTCCATCCATAACCCATGCCTATTTCCGTGCCATTCGGCTTCAGTCGGCCCTGACTAACATCACACCTAAGGACTGGACTCCAACACACCCTAGCGCAAGGGCTGCTCCGGATCGATGACTTCCACACCTCCCCTGGCGCTCATTGGGGTGTTCCCACCTGTGATGAGGATCTTGCCGCTGTCCAAGAGCGTGGTGGTGCGTGCCTCCGCCGGATGGCGAAGCGCAGGCCCCGCAGTCCAAGTGTCGTTCTCTGGATCGAAGAGGTAGACAGCCGTTGGGCCGTGTGAGAACCCACCGGAGAAGAAGACCTTTCCTGATGGCAGTAAGATCACCGCTTGGGTGACCTGTGGCCCCTGCGGCAGAGCTCCTGTGACACGCCACGTGTGCGCCGTCGGATCATACAGTTCGCAGCTGGAAAGATACCCGCTGGGTAATTGGCCGCCCACGAGGAGGACTTGGCCTGTCGCTAACGTGATGGCACCGGCGTAGGCCCGAGCTTCGGCAATCGATGCCGTTGCTTGCCAGGTGCCCGACTGGGGATCGTAGATTTCACAGCTAGAAAGCACCTCTTGGGTATCCTGGCCGCCGATGCAAAGAATCGTCCCATCGGGCAGAAGGGCACATGGGGCGCCGAAACGGGCCGTCCCCAGGCTGCCTGTCAGGGACCAAGTGTCTGTGACTGGATCATACAGTTCGCAACTTGCTAGTGGATTGAGATCGGCATCCCTGCCGCCAACAGCGAGCACCTTGCCGCTAAGGAGCCGGACACGAGCACTGTCCACCCTTGGAATGATCATGGACCCAGTCTCACGCCAGGTGCCGCTACGGGGATTGTAGACCTCACAGTTTCCTGAAAAGTTCTGCTCTCTCACGGGGCCGCCGACGGCAAGCACGGTGCCGTCCTGTAAGAGTGTGAGGGACCCGAACCGAGTGCGCGGTTGGCGCATGGATCCTGTGACGCGCCACGTATCCGTAGCGGGATCATAGAGATAGCAATCTGACAAAGCGGCCAACTCCGAGTTCCCGGTAAGCCCTTCACCACCTGCGATGAGAACCTCTCCGTCGAGCAAGCGAATGACGCCATGATGCGCTAGAGGACGGGGTAGCAATCCAGGTGTGGCGATTTGCTGCTCCGACTCTTGCTCACGCTGGTCTGTCTCCCAAATTTCCAATCTCTGACCCGGCGAGGTGTGGAGGAGGGCGCGATCCTGACCATGCTCGCCCCTGGCAAAGCGTATCCAATTGGCGGGCTGGTCGAGATGAAAGGAGAGGTGTTCACGCCGATGCTGGTCACCTGGTCCTGGCTCGATGGGAAACAACTTGAGGGTGTCATCGCCGCTCGTGGCGATGAACGAGCCATCGTGTGACAACGCCAGGGCCGTGACGGCGCCACGGTGCGCGGGCCAGCCGAGTGTGGGGATTTCTTTCCAACTAGCCGTGTCCCAGACACGCACTCGCCCATCTTCGTTGCCCGTGTAGAGCAAACGCCCATCGCGAGCGAAGGCGATGGCCGTATCGTAATCACGCGTCTGACCCACAAGATGGCAGAAGACCTCGGCGGGTTCGTCAACGCGATGGATGGAAACGCGTGGGCCGAAGTCGGACGAGGCCACCCATTGACCATCTGGCGAAATCGCCTGACTGGCGAAGGCGCTAGCAGACTTGCCAAGATCGCCGCTCCACTTGACGGTGCCGCTTTCAAGATCGACCGTGAAGAGCCACCCGTCCATGCTGCCAGCCAGGCGTGTCTCATCTTGCGATAGCGAGCCTGAGCGCGTTTGGCCCCAGTGCGTTGGATGGGTGCATTTGCTAGGAAGACGCCTCTGCTCACGGACTCCATTCTGATCGGATACCCAAACGACGACATCCGTGGAGTCGCGATCTTGTGTTAGCAGCCGCCCGTCTTCCAGCACTGCGAGGGGAGCGTGCTGATTCTGCAACGCGGTGGTCGTGCCAGACGCGTCTCCCAAATAGGCGCCGCGATCAATGTTGAAGAGCACCTGGCGTCCATCGATCGAGACTGCGGGATGCGATCTCTGGTAGCTCGTGGCCATGTGGCTGATGCGGAGGGCTGATTGCGCGACATCCCTCGGCCACTGACGAATGGTACCATCACCGCCTGCGGTGACTAGCAAACCCGCGGAGTCGTAGAGGAGACTGAAGACTCGGCTCTCATGCCCAAGAAAGAACTGAGCCCGCCCGTCCTGAGCGGTTCGCGTGATGAGATCACGAGGAGGGCTATGAGCGCCCCTGCCATCGATGTGCTGCCGATGGCGGTTTGCGGCATCGTCGTCGTAGGTGTTGGCATTGGTGCCTAACGGAGTACCTCGGGTGATGTTGTAGAGGCGAACGGCACCATCGTCGCCAACCAACCCCAGTCGGCGCTCTTCGGGGTCAAAGGCAAGCCCATGCAACGGAAAGCGGAACTCGTGGTCGAACACGACATGACCACTTGCAAGCTCGATAGCGCGCGCCGATTTGTAAATTTGCACACCGCTAGACAGGGCAAGAAATTTGCCTGTGTGAGAGAAGGCGAGCTTCCCAGGATACTCTTGGCCTGGCAGGGTGTAGATGGCCTTCGCAGGCTTGTGTAGATTCTGACCTGCTTGGAAAACGTGCAGCGTTCGTGTCCACTCAGCGTGGTGGGTATCCACTCGATGCAGTGCGAAGTGTCGGCGATCGGGTGAGACGGCAAGAGGCGCACACATTTCAGGAATGGGGGTTCGTGTATCTGTGCGCAAATTGAGAATCCATGCGCCCGCATCTGGATAGGGTGGCGCAGCGACACTACCATTGAACCCATAAAGCAATCGGTCGTCATCTAGCCAGCCAAACTGGGGAAGTCGGCTCACTTCCTCACGGAGAATGGTCATCTTATTGGCGTCGATCACTGTTAGGGAATCGCCATTGGCATAGGCGAAGCGCTGCCCACTTGGGGAGAAGGTAAGCCCACGGTAGCGTTTCGCTTCACCCTCGCCTTCAGGCGATGGAGGCAAGGCACGGGGAGATTTTACTTCATTGCCCGCTTGATCGCGGAGATGCAGTCGCCCATCCGCCGAAAGGATGGCGAGATGTCCGCTACCGGGTAGGAGAGCGATGGATTGGGGTTCTGAACCGCGATCATCGCCCAGACGATAGCGACTCAACTCGTCTCCGCGACAAAGCGCATGGAGTAATCGCCAGTCGAATCCACGTAAACTTGGGTCAATTCGGTCTAGAAGGCGTCGCGCTTGGCCAAAGTCGTGATGTTCGCGGGCGCGCAAGGCTTGGCCGAGCATGGCGGTCGATGCCGTTTCGCGTTGCGCTAGAGCATTCGCCTCGGCCGACCTCCATTGCCACGTGATTGCCACGGCCGCGGCCGTAAGAATGGCGCTCATCGCGATGATGGCTGTTGTCCGGTAGGGATGCCGACGGGTCCATTTGATCAAG
Source organism: Verrucomicrobiales bacterium (assembly GCA_047616785.1). Taxonomy (GTDB): domain Bacteria; phylum Verrucomicrobiota; class Verrucomicrobiia; order Verrucomicrobiales; family DEV007; genus JAACDM01. The sequence continues at coordinate 3,276 of JBLHHN010000290.1, read as the reverse complement.
CGTTCGCGCCTTGTAATGCGGCGTGATTGGATGGGCTCGCCTTCTAGCCAGCGTCCTAGCTCTTGCGCTAGTTCGTGTGCGCTGGAAAGGCGCTTGTCGGGATCCTTCTGCAAGCATCGTAGACAGAGAGTTTCTAAATCTGGATCGACTGGGGTGAGATTGCTGGGAGCGGCAGGCTCGCGTTCAGCGATGTGCCGGAAGATTTCGGCGTGATTCTCGCCACGGAAGGGCAAGCAGCCTGTGAGCATCTGATAGAGCATCACGCCCAGCGCCCAGACGTCCGTCGCGGTCGAAATGGCTCCCTTGTCGCCAGCCGCTTGCTCGGGAGACATGTAGTCCGGTGTGCCGCTGATTGTTTGCGTGACCGTGAGGCCCGAATCGCGATCCAGCCATTTGGCGAGACCGAAATCCGTGAGCAAGGGTTGGCCGTCTCCGTCTAGAAGAATATTGGAGGGTTTGAGGTCCCGATGAAGCACGCCACGCTGGTGCGCGTGATGCACGGCATGGGCGATCTTCGCCACGAGAACGGCCGCTTCCCGTGGTGGGAGCTTTCCGGCATCGAGTCGCTGAGCGAGATTGCCTTCACGAATCAATTTCATCGTGAAGTAGGGCTGTCCCTCGATGTTCCCGACATCATAGATGGGAATGATGTGAGGATGATCCATCTGCGAGACCAGTTCCGCCTCACTTTGGAAGCGGACGCGTTCGCGTTCCGTAGAGAACAGGACTTGCCGGAGCATCTTGAGTGCCACCGGTCGATTGATCACGGTGTCCACCGCCTCGTAGACCATCCCGGCACCGCCTGCCGCAATTTCTCGTTCCACGCGATAGTGCCCGAAAGAGGAAGGGAGTTCGAAGGGTGAGAAGCCCGGCGGCTCCTCTGAAGAATCAAGTCCGTCGTTTCCAAAGGCCAGCACTCCCTCTAACGAACACGCCGAGCAGGGCAGGTCACCTGAAATGGTGGCTCCGCAAGACTGGCAACTGCGTGAGGTCGGCGTGGACATTTCCTAAAGGTCAGCACGCCTGCAAGCCGAGAACCTTACCAAGAAAGTGATTCTTTCGGGAAAGAGGTTCATTTGTGCAATAGTCTAACGAGGTAACGAAGCTCATCGTCCACGTCGTCATCGCTCGCGACGGTGTCTCGGACCTCTTTCCGGATCTGCTCCGCAAATTGTTGGCGGAAATCGAACGCCGCCTTGGAAACGCCGCCTTCAGTCATGCCTAGCTTGGTCGCGATGTCCGCATGTTTGGCGACATTGCCGGGGCTTTCGACCGTGTAGCGTAGTTCCGCAAAGAGCTCGGGGCGATTGCTCCAACGCTCCTCCAAGAAACTCATCGCGCGCGCGATCAAAGACTCGGCCCAAGTGCGGTCGAAGGCTTCTTCAGGTGACGCCGCGAGTGGGTAGGGTTTCTCTGGTTCGATGTCATGCCATGGTTCGATGGAAATCTCAGCACGCCGCTGGCGATTCGCGACGAGGTCATGGTGATCAATCAGTCGATGGCGCAAGGACACCAGCAGATAGCTGCGGAATCGACCGCCGCTAGGCTCCAGATTCTGGAGGAAATCTCGTTTGAGCAATTGAGCAAACAATCCCTGCGTGTGGTCTTGGGCGTCCTCGTGGCTGTGTCCTTTGCCCCGAAGGTAGGCATACACAGGCCTCCAATAGGCCCGAGCGAGTTCTTCCAGTGCCTTGACGGATTCGTTGGACGCTTCCCCGGCCTTCGCGGAGAGCACAAGGGTCCATCGGGTCTGGGGGAAAGGCTGGTACGTCACGGGCGTGAAGGGGCCTTCATGATAGGATATTAGGCAATCTCTGGCCAGTCCAAGATGTGGATTGCGCGATCTTTCCCCGATGTGCAAGACTCCGCCCGTTCGCTGTGTTCCTCTGACAGGATAGCCTTTTTATCACCCATGGTGGCACCGCCCAGCGAGAGTTCCTGACGGACAGATCGTCAGGGATTTCTTCCACAATCCAACGCTGTCATCCTTGAGGACATCGGATTTCGAAGAAATCCGCGACTATCAAAGCGCCCTCTTCCAAATAACAAAGGGACTGAAGTCCCTTCTACTCTGACCGAAAGTGGCTGGGACTTTAGTCCCAGAGTTATTTCCGGGAGGTTACCCGCAGGGTTGAAGCGCTAACTATACGGAATGCCTAACCATTCGCCGCGATCGAAGACGGTCCCCTTCCCTTTACCCGGTCGATTCCCTTTACCCGGTCGACTCGAACTAACAAAGAAGCCCTTCCGGCGAACCGAAAGGGCTTCTCTCAAATCTGTGTGTGACGTCTGTTCGTCTTTTTAGGACGCGCTCTTCTCAGGAGCCTCAGCCTTGGCGATGGCGAGCACAGCTGCTTTGTACTTCGCGACAGCGACGTTCATGCGGTTCGACTTCGCGCACTGCGTCTTCTCTTCGTTCACGACGTAAGTCACCTTGGCGCCTTCTTTCTCGGCGGCCTCACCGGCAGCTGTTGGGCAACAGAACTCTTGAGTTCCCACGAAATGAACCGTCTTCACCTCAGCCATGGCTGTCTTCGCCACGGCCGCGATGGTCTTGGCATGCTCACCGCACTCGAAGCCCTTGTTTCCAACGAACGTCTTGCCGCTCGCGTCGTAGGCATGGGTGGACGCAAAGCTGGCAACAAACGTTTCAACGGCTCCGAGATGCGCCTCTTGGGCGGACGTCGGGCAGCAGAGTTCCTTCCCGGCGACCACATACTTCACTTCTTTGCCGGCTTCGGCAGCAGCTTCAGCGCTCTTGGCGCAGGCACTCGCTTCACCCGCGATCACATAGCTGATCTTGGGCAAGGCCTCCATGGCCGCCGTGAGCGGGCACTCAGCGCAATCAGACGCTACCGCGACCTTGCAGGCCTTCTCACACTTCTCGGCCGCTTCTTCAGCAATCGCGAATGATAGGCTGGCAATGGCCAGCCCCGACATGATGGAAAGAGAGTATTTCGTCATAGTGGCTGAAACGGTAATAACGGATGCGCCCCTGTCAAGAATCCGGCGCGTGTTCGGTCTGGAGCGGTATCACCTTTCTGCGACCAACCATCAATCGAGCGAGACAGGCGTGATGGCCACACCGGCATCCAACAGGCGTTCAAGCTTGGCCAGTTTCTGATCCCGTGCTTTGTCCTTTGCTTCGAGCGCCTCTAGCAGTCTGTCGGACTTGAGCGCGGCGAGATCAGGTTCCTGCTTGGCGACGGAGGCTTACTTTTTCCGGCCGGGGCATCGCCGAAGTTCTTCGGGACCGGCTGTTGGACGCTGTTGCCG
>JBLHHN010000289.1:0-8318 GCA_047616785.1 Verrucomicrobiales bacterium | reverse complement strand
TTTTTCAGGGCTAATTGGCCTTCTCAGCCGTATTTCTGGCCATGGCACAATCCCTAACACGAGCACTATCGCTTGAACGGCTCTGACACCCCTCACGCTATCCTAGGTGAATAGGACAGGCTAGGGAGGCGCTGCGGTTGTTTGTTCGAGAGATCGAGCATTGGCGGTGGAAGGAGGGTGGGCGTGTTCACTTTCGCTCGCGGACGACTCCTCCGGTGCGGACGCTGGATGGCTTGCCAGATCAGTCCACATTGCCTGAGGCGCCTGAGGTGCCTGAGGCGCCGGGCCCGAAGATTGCGGCACTTGATTCTGACGAATCCAACAGGAGATCAAAGATAGCTCCCGCCTACCAGGCGGTGGAAGCGATGCAGTCCACGTTGCGGGGCGGACACTATTCACTCAATACAGAGGCGAGCTACCTTTCTTGGGTGAAGCGCTATTTGACCTTTTGCGGTGGCGAGGAGAAGGCGCGTACTCTTGGTTCTCAAGGAGCCAAGGCTTTTCTTGAAGAGCTGGCTTGTCGCGGAAAGGTGACGGCGTCGACTCAGAATCAAGGGTTTTCAGCGCTGCTCTTTCTCTATCGCCATGTGTGTAAGCTTTCGTTAGAGGGCATGGAGACGACGCTTCGTGCGCGGCGGTCCAAGAAACTTCCTACTGTCCTTTCGAATGCTGAAGTGGCAGAGGTGTTGCAACGCGTGGGTCATGGTGATGGGGCAGGATTGCTGGTGCATTTGCTTTACGGTTGCGGGTTGCGATTGCGTGAGGGGCTTCATTTGCGACTGAAAGACATTGATCTCCAGCGCAGTGTGATCGAGGTGCGGGACGCGAAGGGAAAGAAGGATCGGATGGTGACGTTGCCGCGTGCTTTGGAAGCGATTATTGAGGCGAGGATCAAGGCGCTGAGGTGCCTGTGGCAGATGGACCGTGAGTGCGGCCTTCCGGGGGCTACATGCCGGATGCGTTAGAGAGCAAATGGCCAAAGGCGAGTGAAGCGCTGGGCTGGCAGTGGTTGTTTCCTGGCCGATATCTTTCCACGGATCCTAAAAGCGGTATCGTTCGGAGACATCATTTGCATGCGAGTTCAATTTCGAAGTCGTTGAAGCGCGCGGTGGCGAAGAGCGACCTGGTTCGGCGGGTGACGTGCCATGTGTTTAGGCATAGCTTTGCGACTCATTTGCTCGAGGCGGGTACTGATATTCGGACGGTGCAGGAATTGTTAGGGCATGAGAGTTTGGAGACAACGCAGGTCTACACGCATGTGATGAAGCGTCCTGGCGCGAGAGGCGCGGTGAGTCCCCTGGATCTCGGGCAGGTGATGCTCAATGCGGGGTAGCCTAGAATATTCTAGAACAGGGAAGGGACGGACGGCCAGGAATGGCCATCCTACTTGTTCGCAAGGAGATTGGGCAGACATATCGCTGTTGGTTGGGTTCTCTCTATGATCCTGTCTCTCTGTTCCAGACGAGCCATGTGTTTCGGCATAGTGATGCGGCTGGCGTGAAGGCGTTTTCTAGAGACGCTGCCGTCCTTGGTGACTCTGTGATTTATCACCCTCTGCTTGACCCCTGCCTTTGGGCTCTCTAGCATCTCAACGTTAGGATGATTTGACAACTGTAATCGAGGGCGATGCATTCATGTTGTTGCCAGGGGCTGCATTGGATTTGCAATCTGAGCTATGCGGTGGGTTGAAATGAGATTGCTGCGTGAGAGTGATCTGGAGCGATGGAAACGAGGATTTCTTTCGGCAACGGTAGGAATGGTCTATCAATCAGGCAGCGAACAGGGACTGGATCAATGAAATCCGTGAATGCTTCCATATGATCCTGCCTTCCATGATCCTGTCTCTATACTTCCCGGCATCATAATTTTCCAGTTGATGCCCGCGAATAACGCAGCTCGCCATTCCAATCTCGAGAAAACGCGCGGCAACTCGCCATTGGAATGGCAAGCCACGCGGCGCTCACACTTTCCCCAACCGAAAAAGTGATGCCGTAACTAACACTGCGCCATATCAGTATTGTCAGGAGGCATACTAAAGGCGGGGTAGCCTAGGATATTCTAGCAATGGGAAAGGACGGACGGCCAGGAATGGCCATCCTACATGTTTGCCAGGAGATCTGGCAGAAAGATTGGGGCAGAAAGATGGCTGTCGGTTGGGTTCTTGTGTTAATGGCACAGTGAGCCCGCTGCCCGCTGGTTCTTAGGCAGGTGATAGACTCAAATATTCTAGAGCCGGAAGGCCCATTGCTCTTTTTAGGTTACTTTCGGTAACGGTAGGAATGGCCTACACTTCCCGGCATTATGATTCTCCAGTTGATGCCCGCGAGTAACGTCGCTCGCCATTCCAATGTCGAGAACACGCGCGGCAACTCGCCATTGGAATGGCAAGCGACGTGGCGCACATTTTCTCCAACCGGATAAAAGTGATGCCGTGCAGAATATCTATCAGGCAGCGAACAGGGACTGGATCATGAGGGACTGTATCATTGAAATCGATGACTGCTTCCATGATCCTGTCTTCCATCGGACGGACGGCCAGGAATGGCCATCCTACTTGTTTGCCAGGAGATTGGGCACGGAGGGCACGAAAGAGTTCGATTCATGGGAGAAGATTTTCACATAGGGAGGCACTGAACCTCCGACCTTGATTCAAAGAATCAGCCCGGGTCTATCGACATGCGCATGCGGGATGGCCAGAAGACGACTAGAAGCCCTACCCTGCTCTATCAAATGGCGAGACGATGCATTGATGCGCTATGGAACCCTGGCGGATCAAGCTATAAACCGCCCATGCAAGATCATTGCCAGCATCCATCTTTCCACGCTAGGCTTGCAGACATGACGATCCCCTGCCCGCGAGCCTGTCTTTGTTGGCTTTCTTCTCTTCTCGCCCACGCGGCGGCCGAAAATTGGCCGGTCTATCATGGAGAGAAGTCGGCCTCACATTACTCCGCGCTCGATCACATCGATCGATCCAATATCACTCAGTTAGAACCGGCTTGGATCTTTCGAACAAAGCGATCTGGCACCCTTCAGTGCAATCCCCTGATCATTGATGGGCGCGTGTTTCTCTTCGATCAGGATCTGCACTTGCACGCCCTGGACGGATCCAACGGCAAGCCGCTGTGGGAATTCTCCGCGCCACAGGCCGCACGCGGCATTGTCAGAGGCTTGTGCCATCGGGAGAAACATCTCTTCTTTGCCATCAGCCACTATCTGTACGCCGTTCATGCGGAGACGGGAAAACCTATCAACACGTTTGGTCAGAATGGCAGGATTGATTTGAGAGATGATCTCGATACCGATCCGGTGCGATTCTCAATCTCGCTTAAAACTCCAGGCGTCATCTACAAAGATCTCATCATTGTTGGATCAAACCCTGGCGAAGGGCCACAACCCACAGGCCCCGGTCACATCCGCGCCTATGATACGCGCACTGGCGAGCGTCGCTGGATCTTCCACACTATCCCTCATCCAGGCGAATTCGGTTACGAGACCTGGTCCCCTGACAGTTGGCGAAAAGTCGGCTCAGCCAATTGCTGGGGCGGTTTCTCGATCGACGAAGCACGCGGTCTCGTCATCTTCGGCACCGGGTCGCCCGCCTACGATCACTATGGCGGCAATCGCATCGGCCAGAATCTTTTTAGCAACTGTGTCATGGCCTTGCGCGCTGAAACGGGTGAGTATGTCTGGCACTATCAAGTCGTCCATCATGACCTCTGGGACTACGATATCCCTTGCCAGCCTAACCTGGTCACCGTCACGCACGACGGAAAGAAGATCGATGCCGTGGCCCAGTCCACAAAGATGGGTCACATCTTCTTGTTAGACCGCGAGACGGGGAAACCACTCTTCCCTGTGGAGGAACGCCCCGTTCCAGCCTCTACGATTCCTGGAGAATCCAGCTGGCCCACGCAACCTTTTCCCGTGAAACCACCGGCGTTCGCCAAGCAACGCTTCGCCAAGGAAGATATCACGGACCTGAACCCCAAAGCCACGGAAGCCGTGAAAGCCTTCATCAAGTCGAAGAACATGTTGCTCGGCGACGTCTTCATTCCACCTGGCATTCAGCCTTCCGTCGTCATGCCACAATTCAATGGCGGCGGCGAATGGGGCGGTGCGGGCTACGACCCAGACAGCGGCCTCCTTTATATCAATGCTAGCAACGAGGCGGAATGGCAATCCATGGTCCATGCCAAGCCCACAGGCGACATGACGAAAGGTCAGTTAGGCCTGCGCCTCTACCAAGCCATTTGTGCAAACTGCCACGGCAATGGCGCCGTCCGACCCGAAGAATCTCCCGCCCTGCCTTCGCTGGCGACGATCAAAGAGCGACTCACCTCCGAACAAGCCCTCACACTTCTCAAAACGGGCCGTGGCCAGATGCCCAGCTTCGCGGCCCTTTCAGATATCGAACGCACCTCCATCGTTGCTTATCTCTACGACGAAGACACCAATGCCAACGTGCCGAAAGAGGCTCTCACCCATTCATGGGCTGACGACATTCCCTATCTCAATACCGGCCATCACGACTTCCGCGATCCAGATGGCTATCCAGTGAACAAACGCCCTTGGGGAACCCTCACTGCCATCGATCTCAACCTTGGGACCTTGGCCTGGCAAGTTCCGCTGGGCACCTACCCCGCCCTGGAGAAGCAAGGCCTCCCGCCGACCGGCTCTTTCAATATCGGCGGCCCGCTGGTCACGGCAGGAGGGCTGGTCTTCATTGGGGCCGCCATGGACGAGCGGTTTCACGCCTTTGACAAAGCCACGGGGGAGCTTCTCTGGGAATTCCAAATGGAAGCTGGCGGCTACGCATCCCCGGCGACCTATGCTATTGAGGGGCGTCAATTCATCCTCATCGCTGCCGGGGGAGCCGGGAAACCTGGGACCAAAGCCGGAAACGCCTACTACGCTTTCGCTTTGCCCAAACCGTGAATCCTTTGTAAAGGGCCCTACGAGGAGCGACAATTGCCTTAATCCAAATAGACATAAATACAATTTATAATATAATTTTCATTTTATACAGATTCTTCCACAATCCATCATTTGGCTTCACTACCCTCCCACTCATGAACATACTTGGCGTTTCAGCCTTCTACCATGATTCTGCCGCCGCTCTCATCGTCGACGGCAAGATCGTGGCGGCCGCTCAGGAAGAGCGCTTCACCCGCATCAAGCATGATCCCGCCTTCCCCACTTACGCGGTCGATTACTGCCTCGAGGAAGCCGGCATCACGCCTGAGCAAGTCGACTATGTGGCCTTCTATGAGAAGCCACTGCTGAAGTTCGACCGACTGCTTGAGACCTATCTCTCCTACGCACCCGCTGGGTTGAAGAGCTTCAAGATGGCTTTGCCCATCTGGCTGAAGAAGAAGCTCTATCTCAAGCGCGAGATGAACAAAGGCCTTCACGGAAAGTACAAGGGCCGTTTCGTCTTTCCGGAGCACCACGAATCTCACGCAGCCAGTGCGTTCTTCCCGAGCCCCTTTGACGAGGCTGCCATTCTCACGGTGGATGGCGTCGGCGAATGGGCCACCACCACCTGGGGCGTGGGCAAGGGCAACAAGATCGAACTCCAACACGAGCTTCGTTTTCCGCATTCGTTAGGGTTGCTCTACTCCGCCTTCACCTTCTACTGCGGCTTCCGGGTCAACAGTGGTGAGTATAAGCTCATGGGACTCGCGCCCTACGGTGAACCCAAGTATGTCGACCGCATTGCGGGCAAGGTGATTCGTGTGCTAGAGGATGGTTCGTTCCGCCTCGACATGAATTACTTCAACTACTGTCAGGGTCTCACCATGACGAACAAGGCCTTTGAGGAGCTCATGGGTCAGCCCCGACGCGCTTCTGAAACAGACCTCTCACAGTTCTACATGGATGTGGCCGCGAGCATCCAAGTGGTAACCGAAGACATCATGCTGAAGATCGGTCGGCACATTCAAAAAGAGACAGGCATGAAGAAGCTCTGCCTCGCAGGCGGCGTCGCTTTGAACTGCGTCTCCAATGGTCGCCTGCTTCGTGAAGGTCCATTTGAAGACGTCTGGATCCAACCCGCTGCGGGTGATGCCGGCGGTGCCCTCGGAGCTGCGGAGTTTGTTTGGCATCAGTTGCTAGACAACCCACGCAACAAAGATTCCGACCAAGGACCCAGTTTCCTCGGCCCAAGCTACTCTCAAGAATCGATCAACGCAGTCCTCGATGCAAAAGGCGCCGTCTACGATCTCGCAGAAACGGACGATGAAATGTGTGACAAGGTCGCGGACCTCATCGCCAGCGAGAAGGTCATCGGATGGGTCCAAGGCCGCATGGAATTCGGCCCTCGCGCACTGGGTGCACGCAGCATCCTTGGGGACGCTCGTTCCGAAGAGATGCAGAAGACGATGAATCTGAAGATCAAGTTCCGCGAGTCTTTCCGTCCTTTCGCTCCTGTCATCTTGCGCGAGCGCGCCCATGAATACTTCGACGTCCGCCTGAACGAAGACAGCCCTTACATGCTTCTAGTAGCACCGGTGAAAGAAGACAAACGTATCCCCCTCAACGGAAACGCCGAGGGGGTCGAAGGTCTGAACAAGCTCAACCTCAAACGCTCTGTGGTCCCGGCCATCACGCACGTGGACTACTCCGCTCGCATCCAGACCACCGACGCCGAACGCCACGGAGTCTATCATAAACTTATTGAGGCCTTCGAATCCAAGACAGGATCACCCGTGATGATCAATACAAGCTTCAACGTCCGCGGCGAACCCATCGTGTGCAAGCCTGAGGACGCCTATCACTGCTTCATGGGCACCAACATGGATGTGCTCGTTCTCGGAAGAGCCATCTTAAAAAAAGAAGATCAGCCTGAAGCGAACCTAACCAAACGCGACGACTATCTCAAGCAATTCGCGCTCGACTAAACTTTCCCTGCATCATTGCCATGATTGATATCGATTGGAAACCCAATGACCGTAAGCTCCGTCAGTTTGCAGTCGCCTCCTTGTTCGGATTCCCCCTCATCGGGTATCTATTGACCCGCCTGCTCCCAGTATTCGGAGTCGCAGCGCCAACCATTACGATCATGATCGCCGCCATTGTCGGCGCGGTGGTCTGTGTCCTTGGCTTGATCTTTCCCAAAGGGGCCCTCCCAGTCTACATCGCCTTGGTCGCCTTGGCCTTTCCGATTGGCCTCGCCTTGAGCTTCGTTCTCTTGCCACTGATCTATTATGGTGTGTTCACCCCCATCGCGCTAGGACTCAAAGCATTTGGAAAAGATCCCATGGAACGTAGTCTCACTGCTGAGGGTAGGACTTACTGGATCGCCCGCAAACAACCCTCTTCATCCGCACAATACTACAAGCAATACTAAGCTAAGCGTCACCGCCCATCGCCATGTCCGAAGACAAACAACAGAAAGACGAATTTCTCGAAGCTGGAAAACAGAAAGACAGCAACTTGGTCTCTGAGCTCATCGGCTTCATGAGCGAGAACAAGAAATGGTGGCTCTCTCCGATCATAGTCGTGCTCTTGCTTCTCGGACTTCTCATCATGCTCGGAGGTAGCGGCTTGGCACCGTTCATCTACACCTTATTCTAGCATGGCCACCCAAGAACGTCCGCGCAAAGCGGGCCTCTGGATGAAGCTAGCCCTGATGATCATCCCCATGGGGATCGTGGTAGCAGGTCTCGAAGGTGCCGCGCGTCTTTATGTGTGGAAGAAATACGGAAGCCAGGATCATGGCATGAACTGGAAGTTCAGCTATGAGCCCTACATCCTCACACGAACCGACGACAGATTCTACAAAGAGGTTCCCCCAAAGAGCGATGCCTTTCGCGTCCTCGTGATCGGCGGCTCCACGGCCAGCCTCATCCCCTCCGCTGATTTAGAAAAGGCCTTAGAACCTGTCATCGGGAACAAAGTCGAGGTCATCAATCTCGCTCAAGGCGCCTACATCATGAATCAGGAGCGTATCACGTTCCTGATTCATGGCGTTCAAGTCGAGCCCGACTTGCTCATCACCTTGAATGGAGCCAATGATCTCGTCACCGCCTCGAAGACGCTTCGCCCAGGCATCGCATACGCCAATGACTTCGTTCAGCTCGGCGTGGAACGTCCCGTGCTCAACGGTATGTTAGGCGTGATCCGAGACTCACAGTTTATTAATTGCGTCAACAAACTGCGCGAACGGCGCGTCGAAGGCAAAGCGCACGGAGACGAAGCGCTCATGGTCAAGACCATCGATCACTGCGAGGAAGCGTTGCGCAGCATGGCCGTCATGGCCAAAGGGCTCGAGATCCCGCACTACATGTTTCTCCAGCCTTACATTCACCTGCGCA
>JBLHHN010000288.1:0-8327 GCA_047616785.1 Verrucomicrobiales bacterium | reverse complement strand
TTCATTCTTCTCACCGACAGAAATATTCTTTTCCTTATCCGAATTACCCTCTTTTGTATCCATAAAACACTGTAAACCAACAAGTTAAAATGTACAACACTTATCTTACGTGAATAATTCAGGCTAGCCTGATCTTCTTGCCAAGGCTCTAGATCGCGCCATTGTGATAGCATAGAAAGATAGGCCTTCGCCAGCGGAATCACATCCACGCCCACATGACCAGACTCATAGCAGAACGCCCGAAAGCGCTTGATCCACACCCCAGCCCCAAACGGGCGTTTGCCATAGAGGCCCACCGCTCGGTCAAGCAACCGCTCCAACCAACGCTCATGCTGATCACTATGGGGTGCATCTCCAAAGAAAAATGCCTAACGATTTGGCGCACTGAACCCCGGCTCCTTTCTGTGTTAAAAATGACCAAATCTACTCACAACACTCAACCGGCAGTCGACGTTCACCGCCAGCCGGGGTCCAGTGGCCAGCGACGTTCTACTTCATAATATGGGATGCTTACTAACGCTTTTCGTATTCGCTGCGGTGCCGCTACTCTGGCTCTATCCACGAGTTGGCACTGTCGTCACGGGTGCAGGCTGGGTCCTCCTATTACTTGTCGTGTATTCTGGGAACCGAAGGGCAAAGTTTACGACGTCAGGGGGTGTTCTAACTGAGAGCGAGGCTGAGTTGGCATCTAAGTACGGCTTCTATTTCAGTATGCCACACGCGTCGATCAATCTGTCCAATGGGGCGGCTCCTTGGCAGATCTTTTCTCTACTGTGGCTTGGGTTTCTGGGGTTCCATCATCACTGGTGGTATATGACAGCGCCTCTCGTCGTGATCGTCATTTGTATATATTTGAGGGCATCCTGTCATCCTGGCCTATTCGCAGATCAGGGCGCGGAACAACATTCAGGCACCGCTCTTGGTCGAGAGTTCGAGATTAAATCTGCTCGACTTCAGTCAATCTTAGATAAGCTTTGGGGAGACGGTGCCACATGGGAAGACGAGTCAGACATCAGCGACTAGCAGAACAATTTAGTGCTCTGAGCCCCGGCTCCTTTCTGAGTTAAAATGGATCACTCTATCAATAAAGTTCAAACCGCAGTCGAAGTTCTCCGCCAGCCGGGGTTCAGAGACTATGGGTGTTCAGTTAGTGTGGTGTGATGATTCTCCGCCTTGCTAGTATATGGATCTGCGTGATCAGTTCGGCTGCCTGTATTTATGATTCAACATGGGAGGATGGGCTGGGCCGTGTTTTTAGCTTGAGCCGCCGGGGTGCCCAGCTTTGAGTGGCTGCTACTCATGACCCGCAAGCACTTCATCGTTGGTACGGCAGGACATATTGATCACGGCAAGAGCACGTTGGTCGAGGCTCTGACCGGGACGGATCCCGATCGCTTGCCGGAAGAGAAGGCGCGTGGCATGACGATCGACCTGGGCTTCGCTCATTTGGACATTCCAGATCCAGGGGAAGCGGAGGTGATCTACAGCTTGGGCGTGGTGGATGTGCCTGGGCATGCCGACTTTGTGAAGAACATGGTCGCGGGTGTGGGTTCGATCGATCTCGCGCTGATTGTGGTGGCTGCTGATGACCAGTGGATGCCTCAGACGGAGGAGCATGTGCAGATCATTCAGTATCTTGGTGTGACTCGTGCGGTGGTGGCGTTGACGAAGAGTGATCTGGTCGACGATCCGACCGACGCGATATTGGCGGTGCAGGAAACGTTGTCTGGAACGGTTTTTGAAAATGCTCCGGTGGTGCCAGTCTCGGCGATTGGCGGGGATGGGCTGGATGATCTTAAGGGCGTGATTGCGGAGATCTTGCGCGAGGTGGAGCCTAGCCCTGACATTGGTAAACCTAGGCTGCATGTGGACCGAGCCTTTTCCCCGCGTGGCGTCGGAACGGTGGTGACGGGGACTTTGACTGGTGGAACGCTCACCAAAGGCGAAGCGGCGGTGATTCAGCCGTGGGGAGAGAAGACAACGACGAGGAATCTGCAATCGCACAGTGCGAATGTGGACGTGGCCTATCCTGGGATGCGCACTGCGGTGAATTTGACGGATGTCGGTGTGACGAAGCATGAGCGCAAACGGGTGGTTCGGGGGGACGTGGTGACCTTGCCGAGTTTGGGCAAGCCCAGTGACGTGTTGGATGTGTACATCGAGCGATCCTCAAGGGAAATTCCGACTCAGCCAGCTGCGGCCAAGCCGATGAAGAATGGGCAACGCGTGCGTTGGCATCATGGTGGTGCGAGTCATTCTGCGAGAGTGTATTTCTATGGCAAACGGTCGTTGTTGCCGGGCCAATCTGGATTTGCGCAGCTGAGGTTCGATTACCCTGTCTATGCGTTTTACGGAGATGGCTACGTGATCCGAGATTGGCCGAAGACGAGTTCGCTTGCAGGTGGGGTGGTGTTAGACACGGCTCCTACTGGAAAGGAGTTTCGGTCGAGCGAGCAGACGGTCTTCTTGAATGCGCGTGCTGAGGCTCCGGGCGATCTGAGTGTGGCCGTGACGACGTTGTTAGAGCGGGATCATGCGGTAGCGAAGGATGGCTTGTTGGCGCAGGCACCTTTTTCTGAGAGAGCGATCGCTGAGGTCCTGCGAATGCTGGAAGATTCAGGTAAGATCGAGGGTGTGGAGGGATGGCTGGTCAACCGGACATGGTGGGCAGAGGTGCTGGGGGATATGGCCGGGATGATCAAGGGCTATCACCAGTCGCATCGAGACGAAGGAGGGATGTCATTGAGCGAATTGCGCAAGACGATTGAGGATCGGCTTCCATCGGCCACGTTGTTTGATGTGCTAGTGGATGCGTTGTGCTCTGGGAATTTCCAACGTCTGGGGAAGGCAGTGCGTCACCAGGATCATAAGCCTACACTGCCGCCGGAGTTACGAGACGCGGGAGATCGTCTTTTGAAAGAGTTGAATAGAGTTCCGTTAGAACCGCCAAATCCGAAAGAGTTGGCCCCGTCATCAGATGATCAGAAAGCCTTGCGTTTTCTCATAGAGATGGGCGAGATCATCGATCTCGGTGACAAGTGTGCCTTATTGGCGGAAGCCTTTGAGCAAGCCAAAGCATCCGTGATTACCTACCTGACGGCCAATGAGAAAGCGACGGTGAGTGATCTCCGCCAAGCGATTGGAACGACTCGCCGCGTGCTCATGCCGATCTTGGATCGGTTAGACAAACAGGGCGTGACCGTCCGCTCGGCAGACTTCCGGATGTTGAGCCGGAGTTACTTGCGGCAACAGGGAAGCTAACGGAACTGCTTGTTTAGCTTTCTAACAAAAGATCGAGTTCCAATTGGCGCTCATTCGGAAAGGCGCGTGGGTGTATGGAACGAACCAACGGACGTGAACGACGTTTCTGATAGCGCCGTGCGCTATCGAAAAGAGACTTGAGGCGATCGGCGATTTGCGTGGATGTGTGTGTGTCTAAATTATTCATGGCAAGACATGAATAGTGTTCTTTTGAACAGTGTTCAAGAGAAAAGATAAAGGAATCTAAAGAATCAGGAATCTGGGGGTGTTGAGCGTAGGATCTCGAGGTCGTTGAATAGGGTTCGCATCTGCATCGCGGACCATTGTCCAGGGGCGTTGGCGTGTTTCAGATACGTGTAGGTGAGCAATGATCCGCATTCTGCGAAGAGGACTCGGGAACTCATTCCCAGAGGGCCCATCCCCATGATGCACATCGGTCCCAATGGTGATTGTTCTTCAAAGACGGTAAGAAGCGTGTGGAGATCCACTGAGTTTCTCGTCGTGACGGCGATCTTGATCGCGTCGGCTCCAGCCTGGCGGCCTCGATCGATGGCAGCGAGCAGCGCTTCGCGCGAAGGCGTCGCCTCGAAGTCGTGATAGGAGCCGAGGACGGAGATACTGTTTCCTTGGGCGGCGGTGGTGACGGATTGGAACGCTGGAAGATTACGGATCTCGATATCAAGGATGGATGTGTGAGGCAGAAATTGGAGCATCCGCTTGGAGCGTTCATTGGCTGAGAGATCGTTCAATCCGCCTTCTGTTGGGTCGCGCACCGTGATGACCAAAGGCTTATTCAACCCCGCGATCCTTTGCTCAAGCAGTGATTCTTGCTCCAAGAGGGCATCGATTCGAAATTCGATGAAGTCGCAGAGATCGGTTGTTTTTCCTAGCTCAGGAAGCGCGGCAAGGGTATCGGAATCCGCGACCGCACCGACGATGGATGGCTGCTTTGGGAGCATGAATTATCAGTAATCGGGACTTGTCTATTTTGGCAAATGTAGTTTTTAGAAGGTAACCATGCTCGCTCGGAAGGAAGAAATCAGCTTGCAGCTGAATCAGATCATCGACAGCTTTCTGTTGGCGATCGCGTTCTGGTTCAGTTGGTGGTTTCGTACGAGTCTGACCGAGTGGGGCTATACGACTGTTGCTATCAAAGACTTTCGGGATTTCCTCTGGGTCATGGCGATCGTGGTGCCATTCACCCCCTTGGTCTTGGAGTACCTTGGATTTTATTTCGACCCGCTCCAGAAGCGTGTTTGGGATTCAATGCGTCAGATGGGGCAGGCGCTCATCTACTTTGGGGCGGCCATTGGAGGGGCTGAGATCTTCTTCAGGATGGAGAATGAGAGCCGAGCGGTGCTCATCATCTTTGGGTGTCTTGGAGGCAGTCTGCTGTTGATTCGGGAGCGCGGCTATCAGGCAGTGCTGCGCCATCAATTGAGGGCAGGGCGATTGCGGCAGCCCGTGGTGCTGATCGGGATGCCTGAAGACATTGAGGCAGTGTTCAATGCCATCCCTCTCGAGCAACGCATGGAAATGGACTTGGTGGCCCGTTTTGATGTCCGGGAAACGAATCAAGGGGAGTTGATCCAGGTGCTCCATGACAAATCGGTCTCTCGAGTGATCTTCGCCGCGGAGCACGTCCATTTTAATGAGGTGGCTGAGGCGCTAGCCGCTTGCGAAGCGGAGGGGGTCGAGGTCTGGGTTGCGGCCGATTTCTTCCAGACTTCTATCGCGCGCCCAGATTTTCAGATGATTGGAGGCAAGCCAATGCTGGTATTCCGGTCCACGCCGGAGGTTTCTTGGGCGCTGTTGTTGAAGAATCTCTTCGATCGGCTGGCTGCGTTGATTCTGATCGTGGTCACCTCGCCGATATGGATCTTTGCTGCGATTGGAATCCGGCTTTCTTCGAAAGGGGCCATCATCTTCGACCAGGAGCGGGGTGGGCTCTATGGCCGACCATTTACCATGTATAAGTTCCGTACCATGGTGCCGGATGCTGAAGCGAAGCAAGTGGATCTAGAGGGAGCCAATCAGATGTCAGGGCCTGTTTTTAAGCTTGAGAATGATCCCCGGATCTTTCCCTTTGGGCGGCTGTTGCGTCGGACCAGCATTGATGAGCTTCCTCAATTGCTGAATGTGGCCTTTGGGCAGATGAGCCTGGTGGGGCCGCGGCCGCTGCCCTCCTACGAGGTGGCAAAGATCGAGCAGAGCTCTCAACGACGCCGGTTGAGTGTGAAACCTGGAATCACGTGCTTGTGGCAAATTGGTGGGCGCAACCGGATCACGGATTTCGACGAATGGGTCGCACTGGATCTGGAATACATCGACAATTGGTCCTTATGGCTGGACGCCAAGATTCTGATGAAGACAGTCCCAGTGGTTGTTTGGGGGTCTGGAGCTAGCTGAAATCGTGCACGACGCTATCAATCCTGAGCCGCAAGAAAGTTTCCGATTAATCTCGCCATTTGGCAGTCGAATCGGAAAGTGTCTCTATGGAGATCCCAAAGTCACATTTTTCTGAGAATGCATGGGTTGGCCGGACAATTCGAAACACTCTGGAACCCCTATCTTTACCAGGAAATAAGACTTGTAGGGCGATTTTTTTAGCGTATAAATTTATTTGAGAAATAACTAGCCATCGATTTAAAAACGAACCATCCTCGGCCCACTTGCACCCTAGACCTATGAGAAATAGATCATTAACGAGCCTCGCTGCTCTCATTATGCTTCTTCTCGTTGCCCCTTCCTCTGTTGAATCCTTGCACGCGCAGGCTTCTGTGAAAATTGGCAACCTGAATGTTGGTGTGGTTCAGTCGCCTCGATTCAGTCTTGAGGGTGGTAAGAAGAAGTCCGCGTCAAAGAAGGTCTGGCTAGAGGCTGAAGTAGTCTTCCAGGTGAGTTCGAGTAAGCCGCCCAAGGACGGATATTTGCCGGACGCGTTGGAGGTTGAGATCTTCGTTGTTGTCAATGCGGGTCGCGAGAAGAAATTGATCACCCATAAGGGGACGTATGCAAATGTCGCCGTGGGCGAGAGCCAGACGGTGGCTGTCTATCTTCCTCCTCGCGAATTTGCCCGTTTGATCGGCAAGGACAAGCCCTCCAAGGGTGATGTGGTTGGTTACGCGGTGAACATCACTTACGCTGGGAAGTCGGTGGCTGCGGATTTGAAGGGTATTAAGAAGGAGGCCATGGATCAGTCTCCCGAGATGGAAATGGTATC
Organism: Verrucomicrobiales bacterium; assembly: GCA_047616785.1. Taxonomy (GTDB): domain Bacteria; phylum Verrucomicrobiota; class Verrucomicrobiia; order Verrucomicrobiales; family DEV007; genus JAACDM01. The sequence goes on along the minus strand of JBLHHN010000288.1, from coordinate 1,843 downwards.
AAGAAGTAAGACTCCTTTCCGCGATCTCTTTTACGATAGTTATCTGGTCGATTCTGAGGGCTAGAGCCAACTATTAGGATACATCATTTAACGTATTTATGGCAAGCAAATCTACCTCAACGGTTATCAATCTTGGCTCACAGCGAGTGAGCTTGGCCACGATTGCAGGCGGCTCCAAAGGGTCGCTAGCGCTGACGCGCTACTTTCATCACGATCTCGAGGGGGATCCTTCTGCTGATGCGACCCGCATTCCGCAAATGCAGATGGGCGTCAAGTCCGTCGTGGATCAGGCGAAGGCCAAGGGTTCCCTGGTTCGCTGCGCGATTGCGGGGCAGCCGGTCTTCATGCGCTTCGTAAAGTTGCCGCCACTAAGTGAAGATAAGGTTGACCAGATCGTGGAGTTCGAGGCACAGCAGAATGTGCCGTTCCCTATTGATGAAGTCGCTTGGGGATACCAGCTGATCGGCGGGGCGGGTTCGATGGATGTTGAGGTGCTTCTCGGTGCCGTCAAGTCCGACGAACTCACTGCGGTGAATTCTGCGGTGGAGCGCTCGGGTGTCAAAACGGTGTCGGTCGATGTTTCGCCGATGCTCGTCTACAACGCTTATCGCTACAGCTATCCGGATCAATCGAAGCCCGCATTGATTCTAGATGTTGGCGCTCGCACAGCCAATCTGATATACGCGGAGCCTGGGAGAGTCTTTATCAGCTCAAGTCGTATTGGTGGCGCCAGCTTCACGCAGGCGATCGCGAAAGAGATGGATATTCCATTCGAGGCTGCTGAGCAATTGAAGCTTCAGAAAGGCACGCTTGATACGGCTGGAGGCTCTGATGAGCAGGCTGATTTGATCTCTACTGTTCTTAAGAGCGCTGTCACTCGGCTCCATGGAGAGATTGTCCGAACAAACAATCGATACAAATCACAGCAAGAAGGTAATCTGCCTGAGATTGTTTATCTAGCGGGTCGTGCTTCGGGAACGCCGTACCTGGCGCATTTCCTGCAGGAGAAGCTTGGCGTGCCTGTTGAATATTTTAATCCTCTTCGCAGTGTGGCGATTGGGCCCGAGGTGAATCAGGAAGCTGTGGCAGCTGAGGCTCACACCATGGGCGAACTGGTTGGTCTTGCTCTTCGTAATGGCGATCAGTCTCCTATTGAGTTGGAGTTGGTTCCTGAGTCTTTGAAGAATGCGCGGGATCTTGAGAGGAGAAAGCCTGCCTTGATGCTTGGGACTGTGGGTCTCCTGGGTGCTATAGTGGCGGGGGGGTTCTACTTCACGCGTGCTGCGCAAGTGATCGATTCGAAAGTGAAGGACTTGACGGAGGAGACTGCTGAGCTGCAGTCCGTTCAGACTGGGATTGATCGTTCCAGTGACGATTTGAAGCTTATCCAAGCTAAAGCTCAGCCCTATACCGATGCCGTTGTGAATCGGACCTACTGGGCAGACTTCCTAACCGATCTCAATGATCGTCTTAAGACTCCGGAAGTTTGGTTTACCAAGATGGTCCCGATGGTTGGGGAGGGTAAGATTGGTAAGGAGATTTCATTAGATTTGACCGCTGCCCTTGGCGCGCGAAATCTGGATCGTTATAAAACTGATGGTGGCAGGGGCAAGAGAAATGCTGCCCCCGAGAAGAAGGTTGCGATCACTTCCGTTGTGTTGAGTGGATTGTTCCGCAGTCCGGCTCGACCTACAATTGTCTCAGAGGTTCTTCTCAGTGAGCTGAAGCTATCGGATTACTTCAACTTGGAAGGCGTGGATGAGCTTGGAGATCCCATCGTGCTTCAGGATCTGATCAGGCTGGATGATGGCAATGATGATACGGTTTGGGCCTATGAGTTTGA
>JBLHHN010000287.1:0-8381 GCA_047616785.1 Verrucomicrobiales bacterium | reverse complement strand
CAACCCCTTGGTAGTAAGGGGAGTGGGCAGGAGAGGATTCGAACCTCTGAAGGCTGAGCCAGCAGATTTACAGTCTGCCCCGTTTGACCGCTTCGGTACCTACCCAAACAATGTTTTCTTCCCCGCTCAGCAGACCGAGAGGGAAGGTGATTTATGGGCACAGTGGCGGGATGGGCAAGGGAAATCTTGCTCTGTTGTCACCAAAGTTGGCGCCAGGTGCGTTTGAGGCGGCCTTCTTGGCGGACGGGCATCTCTTCGATGGTCCGGCGGCGGGCTTTTCTGTGGATGCTTCTGATGTCTTCGGGCGTGTAACGGCTGGATTGGTCGAGTTGGGCAGATTGGATCTCGATGCGCTGGTAGGGGTTGTCATTCTCGTCAGCAGGGAATTGGGAGATGGTTTGCAGCGTTGCGTAGCCCTGGATGACTTGCCCAAAGATGGTGTAGCTGCCGTCGAGTTTCTGAAGATCTCCCGTTGTGATGTAGAATTGGCTTCCACTGGATTGGCGGCCTGGGTTGGCGGTGTCGTTGAGGCGAGCCATGCCGACGGCTCCGAGACGGTGGCGAAGCTTGATCTCAGCTGGAAGCGATGTTTCGAGGCCGCCAGTTCCCCAGGCAGCGCGAGATTCGTGATCTTTGGATTGGGGATCACCCATCTGAATGAGGTAGTTAGGGATGGCCCGATGAATGGCCATGCCTTTGTAGTGCTTGCTCCGTACCTGTTGCTGGAAGTTGGCGACGGTGATGGGGGCTTCGTTGGCGTAGAGCTGGATGACGACGCTTCGGGTTTGACCCTGGACATCGAACTTGAAGACAGCCACGTCGTTCTTGAGATCGGGCGTGAGGTTGGCGGGATCCGTGGGACTTGCCGGTGCTTTCTTGTCTCCAATCAGAAGGATCTCTGGGACTTCAGGGATCATGTTCTCGACCTTGTGCATGACGGTGCATGCGGTCAGACCAAATGTTAGAATGAGGGCACCACTGATGATCTGGGCGACGGGGACAGGTTTCATGATGGGGCGGGAAATGGGAGCACTGTGAATTTGGCGCTTGCCGCCGATGGAGACTTGCCTGCGATCACGTGGGTGCCTTCGATGGCATGTTGGCTTTTCAGATAACCGAGGGCAAGCACTTCTCTGGGGTGCTCTTGAACATCGGGATGAGAGGCGAGGCTGGTGAGAACACCTTGCGCAGGAGAGTCCTCCGAAGACTGGGGAAGCCAGAGGGATTGACCGGGCTCAGGCTGAGCCCCGTCTGGTTCGAGTGCTAGAAGGACGAGACGTCGATTGACCTTTCCCACGCTCTTGATCCGAGAAATGATTTCCTGACCAATGTAACAACCTTTCTGATAGTCGATAGCGCGGGATTCAATTCGTGCTTCCGGTGGGAGGAGGCCCGGCGTGAGTTCGTGCCCCCACTGAGAGATGCCTTGGGAAATGCGCAGCCACTGCAAGGCGAGGTCATCGAGCTCTTTCAAATGGAGTTCTGTGAGATCCTCGAGAATGACGCTGTCCTTGATACTCTCAGGGCACCAAAGATCGAGGCCTTCGATGCCAACTCGGTTTGTGCGGATCACTTGAACATCAGAAGGAAGAGACGGCGCCAATGATTCCGCCTCAATTCCTAACAGATGCATGCCGCGCCAGGCATCCGTAACATCATTGAGTTCGACGTCGTCTGCGATGATGTAGCGATCCAGACGGGTGTGAATGAATTCCTGAATTGAGGCGTCAGCATCGAGGTAAAGCCCTTCTGGCTCGTCTTGAGACGAGATGTAGAGATCACCCTCAAGTTGGCCTTTGTGATTGGTGATGACGGCGTATCGAGATTCGCCTTCAACGAGATGCTCGACTTGATTGGTGACTTGGCCATTGAGATAGCGCACACGGTCAGCGCCGGTGAGAAGGAAACGGCAACGGTGCGATAATCTTGTCCAGCCTATCATAGAAGAAGGTTTAGAAATCATGCTTGCTTACGGCTGCTGAAGATCCAGGCATAGCCAAGACCGCCTAACAAGAGAATGACCGCAGGAATGGCGAACCCTATCAGCGCGCGGTCCTTTCCTGCACTGGTCGTCATGGTCTCTAAGTGGTCCCTGAGTTCTGCCTCTTCTGCCTCACGCAGGGTAGACACCTGAACTGCGGCCGCTAAGTCTTCAGCCTCTCCCTCACTCGCCGCCGGAGCTGCTGTGCCGATCAGGGTGCTAGCGACTGCTAAGATAAGAATGTGACGCATGATAGGTCTACCTTGAGCGAAAGTCGGGAAGATCGCAAACGAACAGCGCCTCTCGATCACGCATCGAGCTTCTTCAACCAGCGATCCATCACAAACGGGCCAAAAGGAACCACGGCGGCGATGATAGTCGCCATGCCTAACTTTGCCCCTAAAGGGATCCGCTCGATCGCGATGGCTGCCATGACGACGAGACCGATGAAGAGAATACCATGCAGCGGGCCTATGATCTTCACTCCGATCTCATTTCCGCCGATATACTTTAAGGGCATGGCCACTCCGAACAAGAGTAGCGTGGAGGTGCCTTCGATAAAACCGAGGCAACGAAGTTTCTTGAGAAAAGGTCGATCCACAGTTCATGCGATAGCCGCGCGGGAACTCACCTGCAAGCCAACTCTTCATAGGCCTGGTCATTCATCGATGGCCTCTAGCCATGTGATGAAACGACCGAGTTGCGCACTTTGGAATCGATTGGTGTCCTCAGGAGTCTCCAGCGTGATCGACGGATGCTGGCTCTTTGCGACGCACGCTTCGACGTCCTTGGCATCCGAATGCCAGTCTTTGGTAGGTGCCACAATCAAGACGGGTCGAGGCGAGATCGCCTGGATAAGATGGTGATAGTCGTAGGGAATCTCCGATTCGGCGCCATCGAAAAGTCCGAGCTTGGGTAGGAGCGCGTGCCATTCCCACCAGCGCCGGTTGCCGCCGGTCGCTATAGTGTCAGTGCGCATCGGTGTGAAGCCGGAGAAGGTGGCGACGCCAGAAATGCGATCGTCCAAAGCGGCGGCGTGTAGCGCGACCATGCCTCCTAACGAATACCCCAGCAACGTGATCTCATTGAAGCTCAACTTAGGAACACTTTGAAACGCCGTGATGAAGTCCACCGCACGATGCACATCATGCACCATGCGCCCTAGGCGCGAGCCATGGGGATGAGCCTTATCAAAGCGCGGCCCTTCTAGCAATCGATCACCAAAGCCTAACTGATCGTAGCAGAGCACCGCATACCCAACCTGGGCCAAGCGATAGTAGATGGTCGTCCCCTCCACGCCATACCCCTCATTGTATCCATGCGAGTAGTTGAATGGGTGCAACCAGATGACCACGGGCAACGCCTCGCCACTCTCGGCGGCTTGCTTCGAGTACATGAGATTGCCGCTCACACCGTCTCCAAACTGAATCGGATGACGAACCACGCCGTCGGGCTTCCACCGGTCACGCGACCATTCCCCCACCCCGCTCTTTGAAATATCATCGAGCGACAGTTCAGCTTCTGATCCCTCACCCAACATCCAACGCACGCGTTCTAACAAGGGAGCCTCGGCATGAGGCACGACGAGATCGGCTGGCCGTTGCTGGGCTTTCCACTTCGGCCAATCGAAATCATGCAGCAAGGTTTCTTGCCATGCTTTGGATTTCTCTTTCTCCCTACCAAAGACCTCGTCAAACCAATCTAAATTCTCTTCCACATGCGTTTCTGTGATTGGATTGTGATTGCCTTCCCGGTATTGCAACGTCAACTTTTCTCCCGCGCCTAGAAGTTGATAGGCTTGCTTCGCTGAACGGTAAGTGCGTTCCACGGCAAAGGTGGGATCGCCGCCATCGTGATACGCGGTGTGCAAGCGGCAGGCTCGAGGCGCGATCATGGCCAATAGTCCATTGCCTTCCACGGGCAATCGATTCTCCCGGCCAAAGTAGTCTTTCACGCCAGAAAGCGCCCATTCCGCAGGGAAATCATGCGTCGTCTCCATGAACGTGTGCCTTCCAGTGAAGCGATACCCCGCCGCGGTTGGTGAACCTGAACTCCGCGCGAGGACGGCTGTGAAGCGCTCGTCAAACGCGGCGGCGTAGAGCGCTTGTTTGCCATAACGTGAGTGCCCGATGATCCCGATCTGGTCTTCGATGATGGGATACCTCCATGAAGAGGTGAGGCCAAGAGCCGGTTTCTCAAACTTCTGAGGCGAGAGCAGAAAGTCGATGGCCAGACTAGCAATCCAACTTTGAATGGCCAGAGAGGAATGCCATGTCAAATCTGGGTAGGCGTCACTCACCTGTTTCCACACATTCTCATAACCCGGGAATGCCTCTTCCTTATGATTGTAGTCCACCCCGGGATAGAGACACACCAGATACCCACGCGCAGCGGCAGCGTCTGCCCAAGCCATCTGATAGTGCCGCGGCTGTGTTAGAATCAAGGGCTGCGGCGTTCCATCGTGCGTGCGTTGAAGCAAGGTGATCTCAAACGTGAGCGGCTGTTTCGGACAATCAAAAGTGAGTTCGATCTTGGCCGACGTGCCACTGCGCCTGGGCAACAAGTTTTTCAAGGAAGCCGAAACCAAACGGGGCCGCTCTTTCGGAAATCTCCCCAAATAGGTATCTTGCCAGAGTTGGCCTAACTCGGCTCGACGCGAAGGCCAATCCGCGGCGGTCTCCACACGTCGACCATCTGACATGGTCAAGACATCAGGCAGGTCTGCCGAAAAGTGGCCCTCTTGCGCCCACGTCTGAACGAGCCCAACGGCACACGACAAGATCATCAGAAGGAACATCCGCATACCACTATCTGCCACGCCTAGCCGCACAGAGACAAGCCTCACCCCACCTGAAGTTTTCGTAAGATTCGATTGACCAACGCTAGAAATTCCATAGTTATGGAATCATGAAACTATTAGAAGCGGCGTCCGCTCTGGGCGCACTCGCTCAACCTTCGAGACTGGAGGTTTTTCGCCTTCTCGTCCGCTCGGGTCAGGGCCTCTGTGCAGGAGAGATCGCGGCGCAGCTGGACGTCCCGAAGCCGACCCTGTCATTTCACCTCAAGGAACTGACCCACGCGGGTCTCATCACGGCACAGCGCGAGGGGCGCTCCATTCACTATCAGATTCACGTCGATGGCATGCGTGATCTCATGGCCTTCCTCACTGAAGACTGTTGCCAAGGGCGACCTGAACTCTGCCTTCCGTCTAGCACTTGCTGCGAAATTGCCTCCTCCTTATGAGCATCCGAATTGGTATCAATGGCTTCGGCCGCATTGGTCGGCTTGGTTTCCGAGTGGCTTGGGGAGCAGACGATTTCGAGATCGTGCATGTGAATGAACTTCACGGCGGCGCCAAATTGGCAGCACATTTGCTAGAGTTCGATAGCGTGCATGGCCATTGGGATCGGGCGATCCAATCGGATGACGATGGGTTCTCGGTCGATGGCAACCGCGTCACATTCTCTGACAAACCCACACCAGGAGAAGTCGATTGGGCATCCATGGGCATTGATATCGTCGTGGAAAGCTCCGGTCAGTTTCGCACGCCCGAGCTTCTCCTGCCCTACTTCGACAACGGTGTGCGCAAAGTGATCGTGGCCGCTCCCGTCAAGGAAGGCGCTCTCAATGTGGTCATGGGCTGCAATGACCATCTCTATGATCCCGACACGCATCATCTTCTCACGGCCGCTTCATGCACGACCAATTGCCTCGCCCCCGTGGTCAAAGTCATTCAAGAGAAGATTGGCATCACGCACGGTCTCATCACTACCTTGCATGACGTGACCAACACGCAAGTTGTGGTCGATGCGCCTCACAAAGATTTCCGCCGCGCGCGATCTGCGCTGAACTCTCTCATTCCCACCACCACGGGATCGGCCACGGCGATCACGATGATTTATCCGGAGTTGAAAGGGAAACTCAACGGTCTCGCCGTGCGCATTCCCCTGCTCAATGCCAGCCTCACGGATTGCGTCTTCGAAGTGGCGAGAGAGACCAGTGCCACCGAGGTGAATGCCTTTTTGAAAGAGGCTTCCGAGACCTATTTGAAAGACATTCTCGGCTACGAAGACCGCCCGTTGGTCTCTGCAGACTACACCAATGACACGCGATCAGGCATCGTCGACGGCCTCTCGACCATGGTCAACGACGGCACCCAGCTGAAGATTCTCATCTGGTATGATAACGAGTTCGGCTACGCCTGCCGCATGATGGAGCTTGTCTCCAAAGTGGCAGGAGCATTGCCGAAAGCGTAGCGCCATGGACTTGCGGAACTACGGCATCGTGACGGCCGCCTACTGGGGATTCACTCTCACAGACGGCGCGTTGCGCATGCTCGTTCTCTTGCATTTTCACACATTAGGCTACACGCCTGTTCAGTTAGCCTTTCTGTTCTTGCTCTATGAGTTCTGTGGGATCCTCACCAATCTCTTTGGCGGCTGGATCGGGTCTCGCATGGGGCTCAAGATCACCTTGTTCGCTGGACTCGGCATTCAGATCGCCGCGTTGACCATGATCTCCTTGATCCAGCCCGGCTGGACTGCGGCGATCTCGGTCACCTATGTGATGAGCGCCCAGGCTTTGTCAGGCATCGCCAAGGACCTGACCAAGATGAGTTCCAAGAGCGCGGTCAAACTCCTCGTCCCGAAGCAGCAAGGAGAGCACCCAGCCGAGTCCGACCGGCGACTCTTCAAGTGGGTGGCCATTCTGACCGGCTCCAAGAACGCCTTGAAAGGAATCGGCTTTCTCCTTGGCGGCGTCTTGTTAGGGTGGTTAGGGTTTGCCGCATCCCTGTGGGCCATGGCGGGAAGCTTGGCGGTGATTCTCTTGATCGGGCTGATCTGGCTGAAACAAGACCTCGGCAAGTCCAAGAACAAAGTGAAGTTCTCCCAGCTCTTCTCCAAGACTCGCGAGATCAACATCCTCTCCGCCGCCCGTTTCTTTCTCTTTGGCTCGCGCGATATCTGGTTCGTGGTCGCTCTGCCCGTGTTCTTGAAAGAAACGCTAGAGTGGAGTTTCGCGAGTGTCGGGGGATTCCTCGCCGCCTGGGTCATTGGCTATGGCATCGTTCAGGCTTCGGCACCTGGGTTTGTGAGAAAGGGAGGCTCTGAAAACGGGGCACGCGCCGCCCTGATCTGGGGGGGGCTCCTCGTTCTTGTCACTTCGGCAATCGCGGCGGCGGTGCAGTTCGACTATCATCCTACCCTCGCCATTCTTTGCGGGCTCGCCATCTTTGGCATCGTCTTTGCTGTCAATTCAGCGGTCCATTCCTACCTCATCCTCGCTTACACGGACTCTGACAAAGTCGCCTTGAATGTGGGATTCTATTACATGGCGAATGCCTGTGGCCGTCTTGTGGGCACATTGCTATCGGGCGTCCTCTATGTGCAGTCCGGTCTGCCAGGCTGTCTCTGGGCCAGCACTCTCTTCGTGCTGATGGCGGCGGCGCTCACGATCATGCTCCCACGGAACGTCGACCGTCGACTCAGTGATCAGTGAGTATCCGGTGGAATGACGAGAGAGACTCGATGTTCGCCGTTCATGTCCCAATCCAAGGATGACAGTTCCCACGAGTCATTTGTTAGACGGGTCCGGCTAGGAGCTTCGCCGGTTCGATAGTCGTGAGGAAGCGCCTCAAGGTAGTTCGGCACCAGAGCTTCGAGGCTTGGGGGCGTGGCGCCCTTTTCGAGCTTGTAGCGCTGCCAGGCGCAAGCGACTCGCAAGACGGACATTACCCCGCTAAATTGGGCACCTCCGACTGACTGGAGTCTTTAAAATATACGTTTAATGCCATCTATCACAATTAGAATTATTTTATTATGTAGCCATGCATTTTAAATATTTACTGTTTCATATGAGCTCAAGAGCGAGATCTATTGGCCATGCAAATCCGTAACGGCAATCTTCACTTAGAGATTCAGACTTCGAGGAAGAACCCCGTCGGCATTCTCCGCACCTCCTTTCGCGACAAGTCCACTGGCAAGATCTCACACTCTCAGCATGGTCGCATTACCGGGTGCTCTCTTGAGCAACTCAGGCTCTTGCAAGCCGCCTTTCGGGATCAGGTTCAGCCTGTCGTGATCCTCACGCTTTCCGCATCCTGGGTTCCAAGGAATACGGCGCTTCTCGCGTCTTGCTGCAGTTGGCCAAAGACCTCGGCCTTCACCGAATCCTCTATTCTCGCTCCGAACATTGGGTTGATTGTGTGCTCGCGATGATCGTCGGTCGCATTGTTTATCAAGGCCGCAAACTATCATTGCGCAATCAATGGGCCAATACATGCCTCTGGGATCTCTGCTGCATTCAGGATCGACCCGATGTCGATGATCATTGCTACTTGCCGATGGATCGCTTGCTTGAACGCCAGGAAGCGATTCAGAAGAAGCTCGTTGCCAAACAT
>JBLHHN010000286.1:0-8391 GCA_047616785.1 Verrucomicrobiales bacterium | reverse complement strand
GCGAGCTGAGCGCCAAAGTATTGAGCGATCACCCGGAGAAGAAATCCATGCGGGCCAAGCGCAAGCTAGCCGCCCTCGATCCCGCGTTCCGATTTTCCCTACTATCAATAATCCCTCTCGTTTCTCATGCGTAAGCCCTGCCAACTATGCGAGATTGGGGATTTGCGTCTTGACGATCTCCCGTGTTCACGTTCCTATGCGGTCCTCAAATGAGCGGGTGGCGCGTCGTCACCTTTGCGCATAGATTTCTGCAATGGAGTGGCCACAGATCACCTGGATCGTATGTTATACCTTGGTCGCCCTTGGCCTGTCTGGCTACGGGGTGCATCGTTTCATGATGATCTACCTTTATTGGAAGCATCGTAAGGATACTCCCAAGCCTCTGAAGCAGTTTGATGAGCTGCCCTTCGTGACGGTGCAATTGCCAGTATTCAATGAGGCGTATGTGGTGGAGCGATTGATCCGCACGGTGGGTGAGTTGGACTATCCGAAAGACAAATGGCAGATCCAAGTTCTCGATGACTCGACCGATGATACGACGGCCATCTGTGAGGTGGAGGCGGCGGCGCTGCGTGCGCAGGGGATCGATTGCGAGGTGATCCATCGTGTCAATCGTGCTGGCTACAAGGCTGGCGCATTGGAAGAGGGGATGAAGACCGCGAAAGGGGACTTCATCTATGTATTGGATGCGGACTTTGTGCCTCAGAAAGAGGTCATTCACGAAATGATCCATTTCTTCACTGACCCGAGAGTTGGCATGGTGCAAACGCGCTGGGGGCATCTAAACAAGGAGTATTCCGTCCTGACAAAGATTCAGGCGATGTTCCTCGATGGGCATCATATCCTAGAGCAAACGGCACGCAGCCGCAGTGGGCGCTTCTTCCAATTCAATGGCACCGGTGGGATGCTGCGGAGTTCTACCATTGAGGACGCTGGGGGATGGGAACATGATACTCTGACAGAAGACTTGGATTTGAGTTATCGGGCGCAGTTGAAAGGCTGGCGATTCATTTATCTGAAAGACGTTGTCACGCCTGCGGAATTGCCCGTCGATATGGATGGCTTCAAGTCGCAACAACATCGCTGGACCAAAGGATCGATCCAGTGCTGCAAGAAAGTGTTATTCCGCGTATGGAAGAGTGAGGAATCGCTGTCAGTGAAGATGGAAGCGACGATGCATCTCACGGCAAATTTCGCCTACCTTCTGTTAGGCTTGATGTGCTTCTTGATCTATCCAAGTGAGGCTCGTCCGCAGTTGGAGTGGCACTGGGCGCTTCTTGCCTACATCCCTGTCTTTGTCACGGCTACGCTGTCCGTTTCTATCTTCTACGCCACGGCCCAGAGCATCATGCATCGCGGGAAATGGTTGCGGGATCTGATTTATTTGCCCCTGCTTCTGGCGCTGGGCATCGGCATGTCCATCACAAATAGCAAGGCAGTCATCGAGGCCCTGTTGAACAAGAAGTCTCCGTTTGTGCGAACTCCCAAGTATGGGATCGACCGCAAGAAAGTGTCATGGAAAGGGCTTCGGTACACGGCGCTCAAGTCGGTGGCGCCGGTCTTTGAGGTTTTATTTGCCGTGTATTTTACCGTGTTGATTGGAATTTCCATAACGAAGGGGTACTGGTCATCTGTGCCCTTCCTTCTGCTCTTCCAAGTCGGCTTCTGCTACGTGGCGTGGGGCTCGATCTCCCAATACCTTCCTAAGAGGTGGTTTGGATATGTGGATAATAAGGACGAGAAAGCTATTGTTTAGTTTTATCTCCAATAAAGCGATGCTAACTTCTGTCGAAATATCCTCCCCCAGACCCTACATGAAGCACCCTAGCCTTCTGCTTTCTCTCCTTTTTTCGAGCCTCTTCTTCGCCAGTTGCGCGACCAAAGACAACAAACACGTGATGCTGGTGAGTGTGAAGGACCAGAAGCTCGCCGTTTATAAGAAGGGCAAACGCATCGCCACCTACCCAGTTTCGACGTCCAAGTTTGGGATTGGAGACCACCCAGGATCGAATCGCACGCCTATTGGAGATATGGAAGTGGCTCGAAAGATTGGCGGCGGACAGCCCCAAGGCATGGTTTTCAAAGGGCGTCGCCCCACCGGAGAGGTTTTAAGGCCGAATGCTCCAGGTCGGGATCCGATCGTCACCCGCATCCTTTGGCTCCGTGGCAAAGAAGCGAAGACTCGCAATGCCTACGGTCGTTACATCTACATTCATGGCACGCCTGAAGAGAGTAAGATCGGAAAGCCTGCCAGCTACGGATGCATTCGCATGCGTTCGAGGGATGTGGCGCTGCTCTACAATCAGGTCGGTGTGGGTGCCAAAGTGAAAGTGACAACGGATCGCCTGCCAGGGCCTGCCGTCGCTCAGCAGATGAAATCTGTGGCCAATGCAGTCGGGGGCGCGGTCTACAATGTCGCGACCCTGGGCGCGGGGCTGCGGAACAAATCAAAGTCTTGACAACATCCTAGCCCATCCTAGTTTCCTTTCCTTTTCAATTTTATGGCCAATTCCAGATCTGCCCTTAAGCGAGTCCGACAAACTGAGACCCGAACCAACGAGAACCGTGCTGTGAAGACACGCATCAAGACAGCACGTCGTACAGCGATCGCTGCCTTGGAGTCTGGAGATGCTGCTAAGATTGGCGATTCAGTGAAAGCGTTGATTGCTGCGGCGGATCGTGCCGTGAAAACGGGTGTGGTTCATCCCCATTACGCTTCCCGAGTGAAATCGAGGTTCTCTGCGAAAGCAGCAGCTGCTGCGACAGCCTAACGAATTTCATTTCGTACCTTCAAATTTTGAAAGGGACCTTCGCAAGAGGGTCCCTTTCTTGTTTGTAGCCTGGCATGAATTTAGACATTGTACCTTGATGGTGTTCCATTCTAATCGGATCCAAGCATGATGAAACAAGCGCGACTCAATCGACTTTTCGGGCCAGACGGCAAATGCTTCGACGTGGCCATCGATCATGGCTTCTTCAATGAGGCTCCTTTTCTCAGCGGTATCGAATCCATGGCTCAGGCCGTTCGCACGGTGGTGGATGCCGGACCGGATGCGATTCAACTCACCGTTGGCCAAGCACGGCATTTGCAGAACATCGCAGGCAAAGCCAAGCCGTCCTTGGTTCTGCGCACGGACGTTGCCAATGTGTATGGGAAAGAGCTGCCACGCACTCTCTACAGTCGGATGATCGATGAAGCGGTGCTCCAGGCGGTGCAACTCGACGCGGCTTGTATCTGTGTGAATCTCTTCCGCATGCCAGGCGAACCGGAAGTGGGAGAGCACTGTGTGGAGAACATCCTTCAACTCAAACCGACCTGTGATCACTATGGCATGCCAATGATGGTCGAACCGCTTGTGTTTCGGCCTAATGCGGAAGCGGGTGGTTACATGGTTGATGGTGACGAGGATAAGATTATTCCGTTAGTGCGTCAGGCGATTGAGTTAGGCGCGGACATCATCAAGGCCGATCCGACGGATGACATTTCAGTCTATCATCGGGTTGTCGAGACGTGTGGCGGTATTCCTGTCTTGGTGCGCGGTGGAAGCAAAGCCACGGATGAAGTCATTCTCAAGCGCACGGAGGAATTGATTGCCCAAGGCGTGGCTGGCATCGTCTATGGTCGGAATGTGATTCAGCATGAAAGTCCGGCTGGGATCACGAAGGCGCTCATGGCCATTGTCCATGACGGGGCGACCGCGAATGAGGCCTTGGCCATGGTTCAATCTGCCTAACCGATGGAAACTGTCAATGTAGGTATCATCGGTGGCGGTCTCATGGGCCGAGAAATGGCCAGCGCCTTTGGGCGTTGGTGTGCGATGCAGGATCTTCCAGTAGAGCCGCGGCTCGTGGCGGTGGCGGATACGAATGAGGACGTGCTAGGATGGTTTGAAAAGATCCCTTCCGTGAACATGCGCGTCACCGACTATCATGATCTCATTGCCAATCCGGAGGTTGATGTCTGTTACGTGGCAGTTCCTCATGCGTTTCACGAGCAGATTTACAAAGATGTCCTTGCTGCTGGCAAAGATCTCCTCGCAGAGAAACCTTTTGGAGTGGATCTCAAGGCAGCCGAAAGCATTGTCTCAGCGATCAAGCAATCCGACTCGTTTGTGCGGTGCAGCTCCGAATTTCCATTCTTCCCTGGGCCACATGCGGTTTACCAAGCCTGTCGTGATGTCTCTAAGCTGGGCCGTGTGTTAGAAGTGAATGCGGGTTTTCATCATTCCAGTGATCTCGATCCGACGAAACCAGCGAACTGGAAGCGTTTGTCGTCCATGTGCGGTGAGATTGGAGTGTTAGGAGATCTTGGCATGCACGTCGTTCATCTTCCTTTTCGGCTCGGATGGCGGCCTGAAACGGTCTACGCTCAGCTGCAGAAAGGCTATCCCCATCGGCCTGGCGCGACGGGTGAGGCGGATGTGCTCTGTGATACTTGGGACAACGCGACACTACACACGTGGACAATGATAGGTGATCACCCGGCGCCCATGCGTTTGGAGATGAAGCGTTTTGCTCCTGGTGAGACTAATACATGGTACATCGAGGTGCTTGGCACGGAGGGCGGCTTTCGGTATAGCACGAAGGAGCCGAAGACGCTGTGGAGTTTCGAGCGAGGAGCACAGCAGTCGTGGAAACGGACCGATCTCGGTTTCAGCACGCCTTTCAAGGCGGTTACTGGGGGCATCTTTGAAGTTGGTTTCCCCGATGTGATCCAACAGATGTGGGCGGCTTATCTTCTCGAGCGTGGTGGCTTGTTAGGCGACCACTTCGGCTGTGTGACACCTGAGGAAGCCTTGGCCAGTCATCAGCTATTCCAGGCAGCCTTGGACTCTGAACATCAGCGGCAGGTGGTCCATCCTCGTTATGCCTAAGCGTCACGGGCTTCTCGCTGCGGGAAATTTCATCATCGATCACGTGAAGATGATCGATGATTACCCCGCTCCCGAGATGTTGACCAACATACGATCTCGATCGAGTAGCAATGGTGGAGGGCCTTACAATGTCCTCAAAGACTTGGCCAAGATGGAAGCTCCGTTTCCTCTGGAAGCGGTGGCCTTGATCGGAAAGGACGCGGACGGAGATTGGATCGTCGCGGATTGTGAGGAACACGCCATCGCGACCTGGGGGCTTGAGCGATCTGATGAGGTGGCGACTTCCTACACGGATGCCATGACCGTGGCCAAGGGCGGGCAACGGACCTTCTTTCATCATCGCGGAGCGAATGCGATCTTCAGTGAAGACGATATCGATTTCGCTCGAAGCCATGCGAAGTGGTTTTATTTAGGATACCTGCTTTTGTTGGATTCCTTGGACGAGATTCGGGAGGATGGTAAGACTGGGGCGAGCATCGCTCTAGAACGTGCTTGTGCTGCGGGCTTCCGCACGGTGATTGACTTTGTCAGCGTGCCCGACCCACGTGTGAGAGCGATTGCCGAAGCGAGCTTACCCTATGTTGACGTGCTGTTTATCAATGAGATCGAAGCCGGGATGGTGCTAGACACCGACCTTCGTCATGTCTCTGGTCCAGATCTATCCGCGATGGAGAGAGCTGCTGCGGCTTTGCTAGAGATGGGGGTGCATGAAGCGGTGATCATTCATTTTCAAGAAGGGGCTTTGGCCATGACCAAGGATGGGCAGGTCACGCGTCAAGGGGCGGTGCAAGTGCCAGAAGAGAGCATTGTCGGCTCGACTGGAGCCGGTGACGCTTTCGCTGCGGGCGTGTTCTTCGGGCTTCATGAGGATTGGCCGCTTCAGGAATGTCTGGAGTTGGGCGTGTGTTCTGCCGCCATCAGCTTGGGTGCGGGGCCTCCTTCCGTGGCTATGATTCCTGCGCGAGCTTGCTTGGAGCAAGGCCGTGGATGGGGATTTAGGAATCTATGAAGGCGATCATTCTAACTATTCTATGGGCGAGTGCTAGTTTTCTGGTGGCGGCGCGTCAGCCGAATGTTGTCGTCATCCTAACGGATGATCAAGGCTGGGGTGATCTTAGTCTTCATGGCAATACGAACCTAAGCACGCCTAACATCGATGCGTTGGCCAAGGCTGGTGCGCGGTTTGAGCGCTTTTATGTGTGCCCGGTTTGTTCACCGACACGCGCGGAATTTCTCACAGGTCGATATCATCCTCGAAGCGGCGTCTACAGCACTTCCGCCGGTGGGGAACGGATGAATCTTGATGAAACGACCATTGGCGATGTTTTCAAGGCGGCTGGGTATGCCACGGCGGCCTTCGGCAAATGGCACAATGGCATGCAATATCCCTATCACCCCAACGGGCGCGGGTTCGACGAGTTCTATGGATTCTGTTCCGGGCACTGGGGGGATTATTTCAGCCCGCCACTCGATCACAATGGGCAGATTGTGCCGGGAGAAGGCTTCATCATTGATGATCTCACCGACAAAGCCATGGCGTTCATGGAGAAGCATAAGGAGAAGCCGTTCTTGGCTTACCTTCCCTACAACACGCCGCATTCGCCCATGCAGGTGCCCGATCGGTGGTGGGACAAGTTTCGTGACAAGGAACTCACGCTTCGTCATCGGGATCCGAAGAAGGAGAACATCGGGCATACGCGAGCTGCTCTTGCCATGTGTGAGAATATTGATTGGAATGTCGGGCGAGTGTTAGAAAAGCTTGATCAATTGAAACTGACCGAGGACACCATCGTTGTATATTTCTGTGACAATGGCCCCAATGGCGCGCGGTGGAATGGTGGAATGAAAGGGCGCAAAGGCTCCACGGATGAAGGTGGAGTGAGATCTCCCTTATTCATCCGATGGCCGGGGAAGATTCCTCAAGGGCAGATGATGACGGAAGCTGCCAGTGCCATTGATCTTCTGCCCACGCTTGCTGGCTTGGCTGGGATCGAGTGCAAGACGGCCAAGCCGTTGGATGGTGTGAGTGTTCGGAATCCCCTCATGGACGAGCCCGGTTGGGCTTGGGTGAAAGATCGCCCCATCATCAGCCACTGGAACAAGCGTGTCAGTGTGAGGAAGGGAAACCATGTCCTGGATCATCAGGGTGGTCTATTCAATCTCAAGGACGATCCCGAACAGCGCACTGACATTGCGAAAGGATACCCTGAACTGACGGGGCATCTTCGCAACCTTACCGCCACTTGGAAGCAGGATGTTCTCGAAGGCTATGACAATGACACGCGGCCGTTTCTGATCGGACATTCGGACTATCGCTACACGCAGATCCCGGCGCGGGACGGCAAGCCTCACGGTGGGATCAAACGCTCGAATCGGTTTCCGAACTGTTCCTACTTTACGAACTGGACGACGACTGATGACAAGATCACCTGGGAAGCGGAAGTCGTTGCGACAGGTGACTACGAGGTCGAGCTGCACTACACGTGTCCCGCTGATTCGACGGGATCGACGGTTGAATTGAGTTTCGGTAGTAGCAAAGTGAGCGGAGTGATCGCCGAGGCCTACGACCCGCCCGTAAGAGGTGGGGAGAATGATCGTGTGACGCGTCAGGAATCATATGTGAAAGCATTTCGAACCATGTCGCTCGGAACCATCCGTCTGGAGAAAAGTTCTGAAACTCTGGCACTACGTGCCACGCAAGTACCAGGTGCTGAAGTGATGGATTTCCGGCTATTGATGCTCACGAGGAAAGGTTGATCGGAAGGAGGCTGACACTTTACAAGTGGCGATTCCTTCATAGGTTTTCCTCATTGGCGCGGAAGTCTCGATCCAGAAACAGAAAGCCTGCCTAAGAAGAAAGCTTCCAAGTCCATAGGTGCGTCCGGGACCCAGCCCGTGGCTTCTCCTCAACCTGTGGTTGAGCAAGAAGAGCCTGAGATGGCCGCTGTCCAGGAGACCGTCGATCTCTCTGATCCGTCACCGCAGGATTTGGATCCGGAGATTTTTCCAATGGATGTGATCGAGATTCGGCCCGCTGAGCCATTCGAGCCTGAGGTCGAAGTGAGCCAACGCATGTCTCTAGGAGAGTGGGATGAACCTGAGTATCGCGAAGTACCGCAGCTTCGGACCCCTGTACCGACGTCCGAGCCACCAACTCCCGAGCACAGCGATGAGCTTCGCGCGGAATTGGATGTCAAACGACAATTAGAACACACATTCCGCACCCTTCTTTCCGCCTTTTGGCCAATTAAATCCGTGCCGTATTTGACGTGAGTCGGATGGAATTGGTAAGGATATCTTAAATAAATTGAGGATTTTGCAAGTTTTATCTACGAAATATGCCCCATTTCTAATTCCATGCTGATTTGGGCGTAGGGTGCGGAATGTGTGTTAGAAGTCCCCGTACGGCGACAACTATAATTCCCCGGCTTGGCGCGCATTTAATAGCGGAAATGGCGTGATTCCAGGGTTCTTTATCTGTCGATGTCGCGCAACGGTGGCCGCCGCCCCTTCCACT
>JBLHHN010000285.1:0-8435 GCA_047616785.1 Verrucomicrobiales bacterium | reverse complement strand
CGTCCCCACCCTCGAAAGACAAATCCCAAACCAACCCACTGAAGCCGAGCTCGAAGCCGACCCCTATCGCATGCGATTCCGGTTAGTCTTCGATCGCGAAGGCTACAATGTGTTTATGAAAGTTCAGGCGGTGCCTCAATCCTCCGCCGCGTGCTTGCTGGTGAGAAAGATCCGGGTGGACGTGACGACCAGCATGCCGGCAAAGACGAGCACGATGGAGATCAGGAGCAGGTTGGCGACGACCTCAATGAGGGTAACGCCGCGATAGTGACCTGACGCGGACTTTAGATGATCATGGTCTCGCTCATCACTCGGCGCCCCTCGGTCTTGGCCGGGTTGTCATCGATCTCTGCTTTGGCAAGATCTCGGCTCGTCGTGGCTTGGAAAGAGGCTTTCGTCCCTTCTAAGACGTTCGCCGTGCCGCCTCGTAATTCAGCGATAGGTTCCGGTTCATACTCCAAATACGCAGGTAATTGGATGTGTAACTGGAGGACGGTCAGCTCAGGGCGTGGACGAGGTTCCAAGCGGATCGTTTTCCGACGTCGCCCACGTTAATGCCCATGCTAGTATCCTGTGTCTGAGGAGGGAACTTCAGAGCAAAAGCATTGGCTTCATCGCGCTGCGCATGAATGCTAGTTTGGCCAGAGATTCGTGCGCGGGCTTTGCTCGGCTCTCAGGAGGACTCGGAACCCAGTTGAATCGGTAAAGTGAAGGGTTCAGCTAACGGAACAACCAACGGGTTGGGGAGGGGATTCACTCGAGCGAAAGTGAAACGTTCCGTATCGCGCCAAGGCATGAGCCAACGTTCGAAGGCATTGCTCGCGGCGGCATGAACGAAAGTGAAACCGATGAGGACGAGTGCTAGGGAACCTGCGGCCGCCCACGCCCAATGACGATGGCGTGCTTTAGGAACAGCGTGGGAGAGATCCTGCTCTTGCACAGCCACATCCGCTTGCTCCATGGCGGCTTGCATGAGGCGTTCGCTTCGACCAGTCGCGGCATGGTCTTCCCTGGCGAGCTCGACGATGCCTAACAATTGGTCGCCAAGCCGAGGAAAATTCCAACGGAGTGATTTGGCCGCATCTTACAACTGACGTTGACGCCAAACCCAGCGATGCCATTTCAAGGGCAATGTCAGACCTGGCACGGCAGCTCCTGCGATTAAGATGCCGATCCGAAGGGATGTCGGCGTCTCTATGAATCGATCGAGGATTAACACGAGCAAGTAGGACAAGGCCAATCCGAAAACGGACGCGAGAAGGCCTTCGGCGAGTTTCACGATCCAGAGGCGGCGTCTGAAATCTGATAGTTTTGAGGAGAGGATTATGGGTAGAGCAGGAGAGCCCTCTGGTGAATTTGTGGTCTCGGTTCCAAGCGTGACTGGCTAGCCTATCACAGAGCCATAGGGTCGACCAACGGGAAATCGCTTGATCTGGTCGGCTGGCATGTCTATGACATCTTTACTCATTCAACGACGGCACCCTGTACACTTGAAATAAGTGGCAAAGAACCGACGTAAACCTTAGGTGAAAAGTAAGATGAAAGTGATTCCCTCGACTCTCGTCACTACCACGTTGTTCAGTGTGTGGTGTATTGGCATTGGCCTTCAAGGAGCCGCCGCTCAGACGGCACCGGCTCAGGGCCAAGCTCAGGTGCAGACAGCACCTCCTCAGAAGCGCTCATTCTTCTCGCGTTTCCGTCGGCAAGCGCCTCCTCAGCAGCCTGTGCAGCAGCAGCAAGTGGTGCCTCCGCAACAGCCTCAGAAACGCGGCTTTTCCTTTCCCAAGTTCAGGAAACCTAATTTGCAGATGCCGAAGCTCAGCATGCCTAAGGTCAGTATGCCGAAGATGAAGTGGCCATTTAAGGGCCGCGGCGTGAAGAACGAAACGGTTCAGAACTACCCTAGTGGGGTCAGGAATCCCACGTTGGGCGGCGCCTATGGTGTCATCCGAGGCCAGGAAGTGAAATTCTACGAGATTGGCCCAAGCCAGCCCTTCGGTCCAGATGACTGGCTGAATCAGGGAACAGTGGTGACCATTCGGCGCAATGATCGGTCATGGGCCTACGTTACTCTCGAGGATGGGCGTTCAGGCTACATCGGACTTGATCAAGTCCGGATGGCGAGCGCCAAGGAAGCTCCTCGAGCACGATCTGCTCCTTCAAATAAGAAGCGTTCTCAGATGGTGGCTCAGCAGACTGTTGCTGACAGCAAGAAATACTCACCACCCGCGTTGCCGTCCGTAGCTGCGGAATTGCCACCCGAGAATTCCGAGCCCGAATTCAGTAATCTTCTCTTGGATTCCTCGGGAGAAGACGAGCTTGTTGAGGTCGAGGCGCCTGCGCCAGTGGACTCACCAGATGTGCTCTTCGATCCTATCCTCGATCCGATTGAGCCTGCACCTTACCAGCCGTATCAGGGTGGTGCTGAGCCTTTTCTTAACGATCCAATTCCCTCAATTGAGGAAGAATTGCGCGCGATCGAAGAAGCGAAGGCACAAGGAGGTGAGAGTCCCTAGAGCACACGTTACACCCGGGACTTCCAGGGGCCTTCGCGGGTGAATTTGTTGCACCTGCAGGATTCCCACGCATTCTTTTAAGCAGGCCGTGGGATGGCGGCTTACGTTATGAAAATATTGACCCCTGGCTTGAGGCTGATTCTGGCCGTTGCTTGTCTCTTCATCATCATTGGTGGGCTGCGCTATGCTGGGAGTTTCTTGATCCCGGTCATCCTCGCCTTCTTCCTGGCGGCTCTGAACATGCCCTTCATTGGCTGGCTTCGTCGGCGAGGCATTCATCACCTTCTGGCCGTCTTGCTCACGGTCTTGGTGAATCTTTCGATTCTCAGCGTGTTTGTCGGTCTCTCGGTGAATGCGATGATGGACTTCTTGCCCAAAGCGCCTTCGTACGCGGAGCAGATGCGCGCGCATGCCGAAGCCTGGGGAGACAGGGTTTTCGAAGCGCCGATCCTAACGAAGACTGATCAACTCAAGGAAAGTAAGGAGAACTTCTTTGAAATGATCCGCCGATTGACTCAGCAGTTCACTTACGAACTCCCGACGGCGAATCAGGTTCTGGATAAAATCACTTCACTGACAGGAACGGTGTTCTTTGTCTTCATCGTCATGATCTTCATGATGACAGAATCGCTGCTCATGGGGTCGCGATTTGAAGACATTCGCAAGGCCAATGGCCCGGAGCTTGCCTATCTAGCGCAGATCTCAAAAGACATTCAGCGTTACCTTCATATCAAGACGGCGGTGAGTGTGGTCACTGGCTTTCTCGCCTGGTTGCTCACGTGGTCCTTTGGTTTGGAGTTCCCGCTTTTGTGGGGCTTGTTAGCCTTTGCGCTCAACTACATTCCCTCGATCGGATCGATCATTGCCGCTATTCCAGCTTGTTTCCTAGCATTGTGGCAGCTGGGCATGGTTCCAGCTTGCTTGATCGGCGTGGGTTACCTTTGTATCAACATGTCGTTAGGAAACGTCGTCGAGCCCATGTTGTTAGGCCGGCGATTTGGTATTTCCACTCTGGTCGTCATTCTCTCTGCGTTGTTCTGGGGCTGGGTCTGGGGACCTGCAGGCATGTTCGTGGCTATCCCGCTGACCATGCTTCTGAAAGTGGTCCTAGATAATTCGGAAGAGTTCCGTTGGATCTCTGTCGCCATGGGCAAATCGAGTGCCGAGATTTTAAGCAATCCAGCCTGGCAGAGTGATGAAGACGCTGGGTATGACGCTGGCGAACTCAACGTGAACGATCCCGAGACTTCAGGAAAAGTCTCTTAGGCGGAAATTTCCACCGCTACGGGTTGATAACGAAGGAGAACTAGAGTTAGACCAGGCGCTTCTTGAGCCCCGCGATCTGAGTCTCACTGAGCACACGCCACCGACCTGGCGCCAGGTCATCTAATGTGAGGTGACCGACGCGGAAGCGAATGAGGCGGCGCACGGGACAGCCCATGGTCTCGAACATTTGCCGAATCTGCCGTTTCAACCCTTGCTTTAACACCACACGCGCTTGGCGACGAGTGACGAATTCGACTGATTCCATCTTGGCATGGCCTTCGGGCAGAGTGAATCCCTTGAGGAGGACACCTTTCTTTTCCCGGAGGAATGGCTTGTCCAAGAAGACGGTGTATTCCTTTTCCAAACCGTGGCGAGGATGGGCAATCAGATTGGCCAATTCTCCGTCGCTGGTGAGCAGCAGCAGCCCTTCGCTTTCCCGATCCAATCGGCCAATGTACTTCAGGTGCTGCCATTCTGGAGGCAGAAGATCGTAGACCGTCTTGCGGCCCCTTTCATCGATGGTGGAAGTGGTGTAGCCCGGAGGCTTGTGCAGCATGACTAGCAGAGTCTTGGCGATGTGAACGCGCCGGTCGTCACAGGCGACCACGTCAGAATCACCGACTTGGACAGCGAGTTTGACACAGATGTCACCGTTCACGGTCACACGACCCTCTTGGATTAGGGTCTCGCAGGAGCGTCTTGAGCCTAGACCACAGCTCGCGAGGAAGCGGTTGAGTCTCATAGCGACTCTGAACGGCGAGCAATGTGTTTCAGAAGAAGAAGGGCGATTACGCCTCAGGCTCTGTCTTTGGAAGCCCGATGGGGCTCTTGCCGTCCACCCACTTTCCACGCTTCTTCAGAAGGTCGATGCGCTCGAAGCGCTTGAGGACGGAGCGTTTGGCGCCAATGGTGGAAGAAGACTTGAGGCTGCGATGCTGAGACATGTTGGAAGAGAGAAATTCGGTTTAGAGCGCGGAGGGTAGGCAAGCGAGCGGGGTTTGCAAGCAGGGAAGCGTCATTTCGGAGGGTTCTGCTTCCAATAGGTCGCTATCTGCTTCTCTAGCCGTTCGATCTTGGGCTCAAGCAACTCGATATCCCGGCGCAAGCTTCTGGATTTGATCTCGTCGTTATTTCTGGTGTCCAAGTCGTCGCGAAGTTTAGCCTTCTGTTCTAGCAATTCCTTTAGCTCTCCCTCCCTCACTTTGACATAGCGAAGCGTTTCAGGTTCTAATAATTTGGGAACTCCGGTATCGGTGATCGGAAGGGCTTTGATGAAGGTCTGATCTCTGTCTGAGAGCTGCTTGAGAGGCAATTCGAAGGATTTATTGTCGGATTTCTTACGGAAATTGACATGGGTCAGGCCTCGGCCCGTGATGCTCACGTCAATGCTGCGTCCTTTACTATCCGTGATCAGCCGGTCCACAGGATAGGCCGATTCGGCCAGAGAATCCGTATCTTCGACAACGGCGTTGTGGTCGAAGATCTTCTCGCACGAGGCGAACGTGCAGGCGCAAATCAATCCGAGTAGGAAACGTCTCGCTGTCTTGTCCATGTATTTACATAGTGTGTGATTCGAGCGTTGGCAAACATCTTTGCTAGCGTTTTCTTGGCCTTAATGGAAATATTAAAAATATTTGAAATTATGGTGTTTAGTCTTATGGTGGGTGAATTTGCTCATGATCGCTACCCTTCTTCACCTTGCACCGGCATGCGTCATTGCCGTTATCGCTCTCGGGGGGGCTTCGACAACTGGGAGTCTATGAACGTGAAGTGGAAGGTGAAGGGGCCGTGACCACAGCAGCCGTCATCGATTATCAGACCTCGCGAGAATTGCCTCCCGCGGGCATTGTGGCCCAGCGGACGATCCGGAGAATGATCTGGGATTACGAGCTACACGCCTCAGTGGTGGTGAATTGAAGAGGAAACAAGCCTTGCCAAGAGGGCTTCGTTTAGGAAGTGATTCTGAGCAATGAGTAAACTCTACGGTGCGATCGAAGCAGGTGGGACGAAGTTTGTCTGTGCCGTGGGGACAGGGCCCGAGGAAATTCTGCAGCGAGAAACGATCCCGACTTCCACACCAGAGGTCACCTTAGAACGGACGGTTTCTTTCTTTGAAAAGGCTCAGCGCGATCACCGAACACTAACGTCCATCGGGATCGCTTCGTTTGGCCCTATCGATTGCCACCCTGGCTCGCGCACCTATGGGCTGATCACTTCCACGCCAAAGGAGGGCTGGGCCAATACTGATTTCGTGGGCATGTTAGGCCATGCGTTTCATCTGCCGATTGGTTTTGATACAGATGTGAATGCTGCTGCTCTGGCAGAGTGGCGCTGGGGATGCGCGCGTGGGCTGAGCAATTGTCTCTACGTTACCGTGGGCACGGGGATTGGAGGTGGCTTTGTCATGAATGGCGAAACGTTGAAGGGCCTGATTCATCCGGAGATGGGGCATGTGCGAGTGCAGCGCTTGCCGGCGGATCACTTTGAGGGAAATTGCCCCTATCATTACCATGAATGCCTCGAGGGACTTGCTTCTGGCCCTGCCATGGAGAAACGCTGGGGCAAGAAGGCCGATGCGTTGCCTTCAGATCACCAAGCGTGGGTCTGGCAGGCGGATTACTTGGCCCAAGCAATCGTGAATTGGATCGTCATCTTGTCTCCTGAAGCGATTGTCTTGGGCGGTGGGGTCATGCAGCAAAGCCACCTCTTCGTGCCGATCCGCCGTCGCGTGCGGGAGTTGCTCAATGATTACATTCAAGCCCAACCTATTCTCGCGGAATCACGGGATTACATTCGACCACCAGGTTTGGGAACGGACTCTGGTATTCTGGGGGCGCTCGCGCTGGCCATGGACGCCGTGAAATGATGTGATTACAATGTCTTTGCTTGTCGCCTTTAAGTGGCTGGGTTAATTCACCTCATTCGAGACCCATGGCTGACGATACTGAGACAACGACGAAGGAGAGTTCATCTAAAAAACGAGGATGGGGATTCCGCATCGTGGCCCTCGCCTTGGGCTTGCTCCCTTTCTTCCTTTTTGAGGGCGTTTTAATGCTAGGAGGGTGGGGCACGCCTGATCCTTCTGACGACCCCTTTGTCGGGTTTGCCAGTAAGAGGCCGCTGTTTGCGCTGAATGAAGAAGGCAGCCACTTCACGATCGCCCCTTCACGGCGCGATTGGTTCTACCCGGCCCAGTTCACCGCGGAGAAATCTAAGGATACTTTTCGCATCTTCTGCATCGGTGCTTCGACGGTGGCAGGGCGGCCCTACACTGTCGAGACTGCTTTCAGCTCATGGCTCCGCCTCTTTTTAGAGCAGTCTGATCCTAGTCGGAAATGGGAAGTGGTGAATTGTGGCGGGGTCTCCTATGCGAGTTACCGCTTGGTGCCGATTGTGGAGGAAGTGTTAGCGAACTACGCGCCTGACTTGATCATCCTTTACACAGGCCACAATGAGTTTCTGGAGGATCGCACTTACGAACACATTAAGGGCCTTCCTCTCGCGGTGACCAAGCCCTATGAGCTGGCCTCACATTTGCGCACGTTTAATCTCATGCGCAGTGCTTACCTCAGAGTCTCTGGGCAGACGTCGCCTTCCATCATGGAGGCGCGCGCCATCATGCCAGAGGAAGTAGATGCTTTGCTAGAGCATAAGGGGGGCATGGAAAATTACTTCCGTGATGATGAATGGCAGCAAGGTGTCATCGATCACTATCGCTTCAATCTCGATCGCATGTGCGCTCAATCGCGGAAGGCGAATGTCCCGATGATCGTGATGAATCCTTGTTCCAACCTTCGTGACACGCATCCGTTCAAATCAGAACGTCGATCTGATCTTACGGAGAAGGAGCGTGAGGAAGCGGAAGAGTTGTTGGAGAAAGCTATCGAGTCACTCGCGGAGACTGAGATCGAGCGTGCTGAGATTCTTTACCAGGCCGCTCTTGATATTGATCCGCTGCATGCGGAGACACACTATCGCTTTGGCAAACTACGCGATCTCACCAATGACTTTGCGCCTGCCTACGATTCGTATGTGAAGGCCAAGGACCTGGATGTGTGTCCTTTGCGCATGCTTGAACCGATGCATGAGGTCTTGAAAGAGGTGGTGGCGCGGCATGGCGTTGAATTGATAGACACGCGTGCCGAAGTGGAGAAGATCATCATTCCAACCGGCATCCCCAGTAATGAGGAATTTCTCGATCATGTGCACCCTAACATTGGCGGGCATCAATTCTTTGCCAAGCTCCTAGCAGAGAAGATGGAGGCCATGGGCTTCGTCACGCTGCCAAGACCTCCTGCCGATGACAATGAGCCAGAGGATTCTGCATCTCCACGTTGGCTACGATCCATGGGCGCGGCTCTTCATGAATATGTGAATACCTTGCCTGCAGGGTATTTCGCTGAGGGGAACATGCGTTTGGAAAACCTGCGCCACTGGGCTCGTGGGCATTCGGAAATTGAGCCTCCTGTGGAGTCCAAGCGGCGCAAGCCCGCGAATTAGCACCGAAGCCGCACGAGATAATCAGATCCCTAGCCTGTCCTATTCACCTAGGATAGCGTGAGGGGTGTCAGAGCCGTTCAAGCGATAGTGCTCGTGTTAGGGATTGTGCCATGGCCAGAAATACGGCTGAGAAGGCCAATTAGCCCTGAAAAA
>JBLHHN010000284.1:0-8470 GCA_047616785.1 Verrucomicrobiales bacterium | reverse complement strand
CACCGTGACTTCCTTCTCTTCGTTACCAGCCTTCCAGTCTTCAACAGCCTGTTCTAATTCAACCTTCTTCGTCTTCTCCTGATCACGCAACGAAGCAGCGCGTTCGAAATCTTGACTCTTAATAGCCACTTCTTTCTCTATCACAATCTCTTCGATCGCGGACTCCAAGTCTTTGAACTCAGGAGGACGAGTCATCGCAGCGATGCGCGCGCGTGATCCTGACTCATCCATGATATCGATGGCTTTGTCAGGAAGGAAACGACCGGTCAAGTAACGCTCAGAAAGCTTCACACAACTCTCGATGGCCTGTGGCGTGTAGATCGCCTTGTGATGCTGCTCATACTTATGCTGCAAACCCGTTAGGATCTTGATCGCATCTTCCGCACTCGGTTCTTCCACTTTCACCGTTTGGAAACGTCGCTCCAACGCGGCATCCTTCTCGATGTATTTCCGATACTCATTCAGCGTCGTAGCACCGACCGTCTGAAGCTCACCTCTGCTCAGCGCCGGCTTGATGATATTCGAAGCATCCATGGCCCCTTCCGCAGAGCCCGCTCCGACGATCGTGTGAAGCTCATCAATGAATAAGATCACGTTCTTGGCCCGACGGATCTCGTCCATCACGGCTTTGATCCGCTCTTCAAATTGACCACGGTACTTCGTCCCTGCGACCATGAGCGCGAGATCCAACGTGATGACTTTCTTATCGCGGATCAGCTCAGGAACATTCCCAATCGTGATTTCTTGAGCCAGACCTTCGGCAATCGCCGTCTTGCCCACGCCAGCTTCGCCGATGAGAACGGGATTGTTCTTCGTGCGACGACAGAGAATCTGAATGACACGCTCAATCTCAGAAATACGTCCGATCACTGGATCAAGCTCACCTTTCTGCGCCAACTCGGTCAGATCGCGACCAAAGGCACGCAGCGCAGGCGTCTTGTCTTTCCGACCTTGAGGCTCGCCAGCGAGATCCCCATCATCTTCATCGCTTGGGGTGAAATTAGGATCGAGTTCGCGAAGGATCTCATTGCGTGTCCCTTCGATGTCCACTTCGAGATTCTTCAACACGCGCGCGGCCACGCCTTCACCTTCCCGCAGCAAGCCGAGAAGAATGTGCTCCGTGCCGACATAGGAATGATTGAGGACCTTGGCTTCCTTGCCTGCCAGAGCAAGAACCTTCTTCACGCGAGGCGTGTATGGAATGTTACCCACCATCTTCGTCTCTGGACCAGAACCGACTTGGTTCTCCACTTCCATGCGAACAGTTTCAAGGTCGAGACCCATCTTCTGGAGGACATTCACGGCCACTCCTTGTCCTAACTTGATGAGCCCGAGCAGAATGTGCTCTGTCCCCACATAGGAATGGTTGAAACGGTCAGCCTCTTTGCGTGCGAGGGCCAAGACCTGTTGAGCTCTGGGGGTGAAATTGTTCATTCTTCTAAGTTAGGGGAAATTGGCTCATCATCAAGCGAAGCCAGTGCTTTACCAATATCAGGTTCTGGGAGGCTTTTCAACCGGTCACGGATAATTTGCGAGCGCATTTCGTCACGCTCCGTCGTGGGCAACTTTCGATCGGCCCGAATTTGTAAATGAGCGGGCTGAATCTCCATCAAAAGAGACTCTAAAACCACGGTATATTCCTCAGGAAAGAAGCCAAGATCCACTCCCAGGCGAACCATGGAGATCAAATTCAGCGCCTCTTTGGAGGGCATGACATGCGCGTGACGTAAGAGAGCAAAGGCCCGGCCAATCTGATCGCAAAGCATGGTCGAACTATCGCTGACCATCTTCTTCCGCGCGTTCTTCTCGTGATTGACGATCTGCTCAATGACCTTCTGCAATCTGGCAATGATCTCCAACTCTTTGTCACCAAGGGTGGTTTGGTTAGAGATCTGAAACAGATTTCCTAATGCCTCCGTGCCTTCCCCATAGAGACCGCGCACGGCCAGACCGATCTTGTTCACTGCTTGGATGACTTGATTCACCTGATCGCTCAGCATCAGTGCGGGCAAGTGCAGCATGGCTGAAGCCCGCAGGCCCGTTCCAAGATTCGTAGGGCATGCCGTGAGAAAACCTAACCGCCTATCAAAAGCAAACTCCAGATCTCGCTCCAATTGAGTATCAATCGAATCCAAGACCTGATAACTCTCACGCAATGCCAATCCAGGCTGGATCGACTGCATTCGCAGGTGATCCTCCTCATTGATCATGATCGAAATGGTCTGCTCCTGATTCATCACCGCCGCGCTTCCTGCGGCACGCGCGGCATGTTCCCGGCTGATGAGATGCCTTTCGACCAAGGCCTGTTTCTGGATCGCGGTGAGCTTGTTAAGATGCCTTGAGAAAGCGTTTTCCAAGTGGGGCAAAGATTCCACGATCGGCTGAATGATCCGAAGCGTCGCCTCATTCTCCTGCTTTCGTCCCCATCCTGGGAAGGCATGGTCCACAAGATTCCTGGCCAGTCGGATGCGACTCGTCACCACGATGTCACCGTGGGAATAACCCTGCCGCATCCAGTCCGCAGGCGTCTCTAGCAAAGTATCGAATCGCATCATTACTTCAATGTCCCACTTCCGCTGAGGGATTCTCCGCTTGCGCAGCTTCGAGCAATTCGAGCTCGTTCTCGATCTTGTGTATCTTGTCTCGCAGACTTGCCGCATCCTCAAAGGCTTCTCGGCCCACCGCGTCATCGAGCTGCTCCTTCAACTCATCCAACTCATAGTGGCGGCCCAGCAGTGCTTGGTGTCTCGCAGGCACTTTCCCAATGTGATGGGTCCCCTTGTGCATCGCTTTCAAAAGAGTTTCCAACCCTGATCCAAAGATCTGATAACATTTCGGGCACCCAAGCCGCCCGGCTTTCTTGAATTGGGCATGCGTGAAACCACATGACTTGCAGGTCGTCTGATCGTCTAGTGCTCCAGCGGCCTCCTTGAGAGAGTCGCCCGTCACGGTTGCTGCTGATTTCTCCTCCTCCGTATCTGCGCCCAGCCCGAGAAGCAGATCAGCGAGAGCAAACCCAGTCGGATCCGTCACTCCTTTCGCCTTGGCGCATTCTTCGCAAAGATTGATCTTCTGCATTTCACCATCGACGATCTGCGTCAGAAAGACGCTCGCCTTTACGTCGCAGAGATCACAAGTCATAGCCGAGCTGATGCTACGTATAAACGGGGGTGGCGCAAGAAATCGTGGAATCTTTGAATAATTTCATGCATTGGCGTGTGATTGGACCTGATTTGCCATCTCCAATGAGCCTCCCATCAAGTTCCACACCAGGAATGACTTCCGCAGCCGTCCCCGTGAGAAAGCACTCATCAGCTGTGTAAATCTCGTAGCGCGTCATTTGGATCTCCCGCACTGGTGACCCGATTTCCTCTCCGATGGCAAAGATCGCGTCCCGCGTGATACCCGGAAGCGCGCCAGCCGACACAGGAGGCGTCGAAATGCGTCCATCCTTGACCACAAAGATGTTATCACCCGTGCATTCAGCCACGTAGCCTTGCTCATTGAGCATGAGGCCCTCATCCGCACCCGCATTCAGCGCTTCCACCTTAGCCATCACATTGTTCAAGTAATTCAGAGATTTCACCGACGGGCTGAGTGCTGCAGGTGCTGGTCGGCGAGTTCCACACGTGACCATCTTCAGACCATCCGTGTACTTCTCCTCAGGATAGAGTTGAATCTTAGACGCAATGATGATGACTGAAGCTTTCTTGCAAAGGTAAGGATTCAACCCCAGACCTCCTGCCCCTCGTGTCACCACCAGCCGGATGTAACCATCCTGCAGCCCGTTCTCACGGACCGTCGCCAGCGTCGCCTCACACATTTCATCCTCCGTCAGACCGACATTCAAGAGGATAGCTTTGGCTGAATCATACAATCTAGCGATGTGCTCAGTCAGTTTGTAGATGCCACCACCATAGAATCGGATCCCCTCGAACACTCCATCTCCATAAAGCAGCCCGTGATCGAACACCGAAATCTTAGCATCCCCTTCACTGTAAAATTCTCCATCAACGTAAATCTTCATAAATTCGTATCTATGGCAGTCAGTCAGATTCAGACGGCCAAGAGGCCATCGGATAAGTACAATGTTCGATCCCCAAGCGAAGCCAACCGCGCGTCATGCGTGACAATGGCCAAAGTCTTCCCCTCTTCGCGAGCCAGACCCAACAAAAGCTCCATCACCGCCTGCCCCGCTTTCGAATCAAGGTTGCCAGTGGGCTCATCAGCAAAGATGATGTCAGGATCATTGATCAGTGCTCGGGCAATGGCCACACGCTGCTGCTCACCTCCTGACAGCTCCGTCGGCAAATGATCCATCCGATGACTGAGCCCCACGCGTTTTAGAAGCTCCACCGCATCATCATGGGCGTCCTCTTTCGCGATCAAGGCTGGAAGCAGAACATTCTCAAGCGCCGTCAATTCAGGCAGTAGATAATAATTCTGGAAGATGTAGCCCATCATTTCATTGCGAATCTGAGCCTGCAACTTCTTAGAACTACCGTAGAGACTGTGCCCTCGAATCATCACACTGCCCTGGTTAGGCTCTTCCAAACCCGCCACTGTATAGAGTAAGGTGGTCTTGCCAGCTCCAGAGGCTCCACAGAGAAACAGAATCTCTCCCGTCATCACTTCCATCGAGACTCCTCTGAGCACGTGGATGTCTTGTTTACCCACATGGTAGACCCGATGCACCTCTCGAGCAGCCAACGCCGCACTGTCTTGTAATACGCTCTTCAAGGGAGAGAGATAAGCCGGATCTGAAATGGACGCGAGCGCAATTCCACCCAGAAGTCAGAGAATAAAACCCGCCGCCGTGAAATCGAACAGGCCGAGACTTCGCAAGAAAGGTTGCCCCTACCTCACAAAGCTCAGCCTGTGACTGGGTGCCTAGCAAGGCACCAACCGTCTTTCGTAATTACTTCTTCTTGGCAGCGCGAGCACCTTTCCTCTGTGCTTTCTTAGCCATTTCGAGAGCCTCCTTCTGGCCATAGCGGCTGATAGAGAACTTCGCCGTGCGGCGGCTTCCTGCCGCGTCATCCCAAGCGGCCTGCCAGTATTCGTAAACTTTCTTACCACCTGGGGCTTTGGCAACAACGTGGGTGACACCCGTCACACCACTTTGAAGAATCTTCTTGCGGCGTGAAGCAATGGCTTCCTGCTTGGCCTTTGGTAACTTGGCGACGACTTCATCACGGTACACTTTTGCCTTTGTTAATGCCTTGTTCTTACCTCCAGACGCCTTGTCCGGAAAGTAACGCTGATAGAGCGTGCCAGTATGAGTGATCCGAACATAGAAGCCGTGATTCTTCTTTTCGGGTTGGTCGATACGGGAGATGCCGTAATTGGATCTAGTTTTCTGCATGGTATTTCTCCTATTGGGTTAGGTTTGGGTGGATCGTGTTGGTAAACAACCTGCTAGTGTGAACCTCGCAGGTCACCCAAATGATGATAGAATTTCACTTTTCTTTCAATAAAAAACCTAGGCACTTTCCCCCATTGGTTAGGCACTGCTCTAGCGCGTCTGGCGAAGCGCCTCATACAAGACGATCCCTACACTCACGGATAGGTTGAGACTTCTGACATTATCGGTAGGTATCTTACGACAGTTCTGCAAGTTCTCTTGCAGTAAGGACTCTGGTAGCCCCCGAGTCTCACAACCGAACACCAGGTAGTCATCAGGACCGTAACTCGCCGACCAGTAATCCTCACTGGCCTTCGTCGTGAAGTAATGAAACGTAATCTCCTCGGAAGAGGCAGCCTGCAAGGCGGCTAGCGAAGGCCAAACATGGCAGTCGACGTCTTTCCAATAATCAAGACCTGCCCGCTTAAGCTGCTTGTCATCAATGGAGAACCCAAGAGGCTCGATCAAATGCAAACGTGTATTTGTCGCCAGACACAATCGCC
Source organism: Verrucomicrobiales bacterium (assembly GCA_047616785.1). GTDB lineage: Bacteria > Verrucomicrobiota > Verrucomicrobiia > Verrucomicrobiales > DEV007 > JAACDM01. Next base: position 2,563 of record JBLHHN010000284.1, on the reverse strand, counting down.
CGACGTTTCCCGTATTGGGTGGAATCTCTGGCTCTACTAGCACGACATGAAACATCCCTGCCTCCTTTAACGGAGGTCAGGGATGTCGCAAATCCTGACATGCCCGTGATGGGCAATATGTTGGAGTCAATTTAGACAGCAGCAACATCAATGTTGATGCGGCGTCCGTTCCTGTCAAAACGGACATTTCCGTCCACCAACGCGAACAGCGTGTAGTCACGCCCACAGCCGACACCCTTTCCAGGATGCCAACGGGTCCCACACTGACGAATCAGAATGTTCCCTGCGATCACACGCTCGCCACCAAACTTTTTTACCCCACGACGCTTACTCTTACTGTCGCGACCGTTCTTAACACTACCTTGTCCTTTTTTATGAGCCATTGTCTCAGTGTTTTGAAATTATAGAAATTATGCAGAAATACTGTCGATCCGGAGCCTTGTCAGCTGACGACGATGCCCCTTGGTCTTGTGATAGCCTTTCCGGCGCTTGAATTTGAAGGCCGTCACCTTCTTATCACGAAATTGATCCATCACACTCGCAGTCACCGAAGCACCTTCGATAGTCGGATCTCCAATGTTGGCAGCACTGCCATCACTATAGAAGAGAACTTCGTTTAGGGTCGTCTGCTCGCCGACCGCAACGTCCAGTTTCTCCACATCAAGGTGAAGTCCTTCGGAAACTCGGTATTGCTTACCGCCAGTCTTAATTATTGCGTAGGCCATGGTGTTAAAAAGTCGTCTTCTAGTTCTAGTGCAGGAAGGGGCGGCACCCTACACAGTCCGGTTTTCCCAGCAAGAGAAAACTTAGGCGGAGATTGCTTCGCATTCTCGGGAAATTCCCCGGATCTGATCGAAATCCATCTTGCCCCCCAGTTGCGAGCCAGCCATGATCTTTCTTACACCCTCATGAGCACCAACCAGGTCGTCGAATCCAAGGTCCTCGCCATCTTTCCTACCAACGCAGGATGCGCTGTCTTCCTAGGAAATGATGAGAAAGTCTTCGTGATCTACGTAGACCCTGCCGTCGGCTCAGCCATCGGCATGACCATGCAAGACATCAGTCGCGAGCGTCCCCAGACCCACGACCTGATCAGCCGTATCTTTCAAGGGCTCGGCGCCCACGTCGAGCGCGTGGTCGTGAACGATTTCCATGACGGAGTTTTCTATGGGAGACTCATCATTCGCATGAGCAACGAGTTGGGCGAAATGAAGATTGTGGAGATCGATGCCCGCCCGAGCGACTGCCTCGCCATCGCGTTGCATGAAAAGAGCCCCATTTATGTCGCCCAACACGTATGGGATGATATGGAAGACATGAGCGAAATCCTTTGCAAGATGGAGGATCAAGATCTGGGGTTCAGCAGCAATGACGACTAGATTTCTGTTCCTCACAATTCTGCTGGCTCTTCTTTCCGGCTGCAAACCCAGTTCCCAAGGTCCTCTCGACAGCTCAGGATATGAGAACGCTGTCGGCGCCGCAGCCCTTCGACAACTGATCAAGGACACTCAGGTCGCCTACCCGAACCAAGGCTCTGTCCCCTTCGCCATCGTCATTGGCGAGCGTCTCGCGTCGCCTTCCCCCATCTTTCTCACACAGTTCGACACACTCGGCCTTGAGTTCGTCGACCACAAAGATCTCGACTTCGACCGCGTGACCAAAGCCACCGTGCTCAAAGGAACGCGCACCTCACCGATCGTCCTACAACTGACAAAGATCACCCAACTCGATCCCCAGACCCACGAAGTGGAAGCGGCCTGGAATCGCAATCGCGACGTCGTCCGGAAAGTTTATCAAGCCAAAGGAGATCCCGATGGAGGCAATCTCACTATCACAGAACTACGAGTGATCCGAGATGAACGCTTCCCCGACACCTCCGAGTAACACCCCGCATCTCGTCCTCACCTCATTCCCCAGTGAGAGAGTTGCCAAGAAGATCGCAGGCCATCTGATCGAGGAAAAACTCGCCGCCTGTGTCAGCTTGATCCCCGGCGCGCAATCCATGTATTTCTGGGAGGGCGCCATCCAGCAGGACGTAGAATGGTTAGGCCTGATCAAGACCCAAGCCTCAACCTACAAGGATCTGGAAAAGCGCCTGCTCGAACTGCATCCCTACGAAACACCAGAAGTCCTCGCCATCGACATCGCCCAAGGTTCACCCGCCTACCTAAAATGGTTAGGCGAAACCTTAGCGCGCTAAACCTAATAGGTTCTGCTTTGCGACGACTATTTCTTGCAGCCTCGTCGACGCCGGAATGTAGGGACCATCTAACGAAGCGGATGAATCAGATGACGAACGTTCTGGAGCCGCCATGCAGAGAGCCTATTCTGCACGGCATCACTTTTTTCCGGTTGGAGAAAATGTGAGCGCCACGTAGCTTGCCATTTCAATGGCGAGTTGCCGCGCGTGTTCTCGACATTGGAATGGCGAGTTACCTGGAGAGTGAGTAGTTCTATCTCGGGGATTCAAGCGGCGAAGCGCTCTCCGTCAGCCCGTGTGAAGTCTATTCTGTCGAGGATGAATTTTCGGAATGGAGCCGCTATGACGCTACGATGCAGAAAT
>JBLHHN010000283.1:0-8475 GCA_047616785.1 Verrucomicrobiales bacterium | reverse complement strand
CATCAGGGTCTCCCATTGGGCGTTTGCAATTGGCGGCCTCCTATGACACGGGCGCGGAGATCTTTGGGGGGACGGAAGTTGGGGGCGCACGCGGGCCTTGGATCTTCCGGTGAATGATCCGATGATCACCTTCACGCGCACGGGTGACGTGCTAGCATTGTCGCATGAACGCCTGGACTTGTTAGGCTATCAGAAGGGTGGCTTTGTCCCCTTGCATACCGAATCTCTGAAGGGTTTCGGTGAACCTTTGGGGATTTTTCCCACAGAGACGCCGAATCTCTATGCCATGGTGAGTCACCGTGAAGTGTGCATGATTCGCGTGACGCCGTGGCAACTGGCGAAGAAGAGCTGAGCGAGCTAACCAAAGGGATCGTCAATCAAAGCCTGAAGCCGTTCCTTCAAGGGAGGCGGAACTCGATCAAGCCAACTGGCATCGATCTGACCAATCTCGATCATATCCCGCAAGTGAACACGATCTTTGTCTCGATAAGACGTCAGTTTCATCGTGACCAGGGCTTCCAATGAGAGAAGTGTGAATTCGCCCGCGTCTTCCGATTCGTCGACGTCAGGCGAGGGCATGATGCTGTCACTTTTCACTTTCTCTTTGGCAAAGATGATGTGAATGGCATCCTGAGCTTTGGCGCCTGGCCCGTCGAGGAACATCTCGATTACGCCAGATTGACCTTGCCGTGTAGAGGTCTTGTGGGGCAAGCCGGCAGCTTCAAGTGCCATTTTTACACGGTCGAAATCCTCTCTTCTAATGAGGATGTCGACGTCTTGAGTATTCCTTACGACGGATTCATCGACACGAGAAACCCAGGCGGCCACGGCATTGCCACCGACGGCGGCGTAGGGGACGTTTTCATTGGCCATCGCTTTGCTCGCGCGAATTAAACGGTCTTTAACTTTCTCGATGCCTGCGGCCATTCTCTCCCATGATACGGGATTCAAGGGGGCAGCGTCAAGGGAGGAGGGCATGGCTTATTTGCTCAGCTTCAGCATCAACGCTAGCGGTGCTTCAGCACGCTTGCGAGTCTCTTCTTCGATGAGAACCTCAGGGGACAAGTGGAGAAGACAGTCATGGAGCTTCGCCATGGTGTTCATCTTCATGTAACGGCAGTCCGCACAGTTGCAATTGTCTGTAGGACCTGCGATGAGGTTCTTGTCAGGGGCTTCTTTCTGCAAACGATGAAGCATGCCGGACTCCGTGACGACGATGATGTTCTTGCTAGGGGTGTCTCGGCAGAAAAGGACCATCCTCTCAGTCGAACACACTTCGTCCGCTAACATACGTACCGCGTAAGTGCATTCTGGGTGGGCGACCACGACGGCGTCAGGATGCTTTTCCTTGATGCCAGAGATGCTATCGCGGGTGAACTCCACGTGGACATAGCAAGCGCCCTGCCAGAGATCCATTTTGCGACCGGTCTGTTCCATGACCCATGCACCAAGATTCTGGTCCGGCACGAAGAGGATGTTGCGATCTTCTGGAACGGACTCGACCATCTTGACCGCATTGCCACTCGTGCAAATGAGATCGCACAAGGCTTTCACAGAAGCACTGCAATTGATGTAAGCGATGACGTAGTAGTTCTTGTCCTTGTGCTCTTCGATATACTTGGCCAAAGCGGGGCCGGGACAGGCTTGTTCAAGCGAGCAACCGGCGTCTTTGTCTGGCAAGATCACCGTCTTCGTCGGATTCACGATCTTGGCCGTTTCTGCCATGAAATGCACGCCACAGAAGGCGATCACTTCGGCATCCGTTTCCTTGGCTTGGTAGGCGAGGCCTAACGAATCGCCGACGTAGTCTGCGATGTCCTGAATGGGGCCGACTTGATAATTGTGCGCCAGGATGATGGCATTGCGTTCTTCTTTGAGGCGCTTGATTTCCGATACGAGGTCAATGGGAGAAGCGATAGTAGCCATAGCGATTTGTCGAGTTCTTGGAGGCATTTACGGGCCGAGAAGTCACTTGCCAAGCCCAAGTTGCCCTCAATAGCGATTTCCTATGGCCAAGACTTTGACAATGCTCTCCTCCGCGCCTTTGGAATAACGCATGGACGCCTTGCAACAAGAGATCTTGGACATGGGGAAGCGCGCGCGAAAAGCAGCGTTGGCTTTGGGGAATCTAACCACCTCGCAGAAGAATGCGATTCTGGAGTCCATGGCGGACGCCATGATCGTGAGCGAGGCTGCCATTCTTGAGGCCAATGCCAAGGACCTGGCCGCGGCGGAAGCGAACGGGCTTTCCTCGGCGATGAGCGATCGATTGCGACTGGATGGGAAACGGATTGCTGCGATCGCAGATGCCATTCGCCAAGTTGCGGCTTTGCCAGATCCTGTGGGCGAGACCTTGGCGGATTGGACGCGGCCGAACGGGCTGCACATTCTTAAGAAACGTGTTCCGATCGGTGTGATCGGGATCATCTTTGAATCGCGTCCGAATGTGACGAGTGACGCAGCGGTCCTCTGTTTCAAGTCTGGCAATGCCACCATTCTGCGTGGCGGCAAAGAGGCGATTCATTCCAACGGTGCGATTGCGGATGCGCTCGATTTCGGAGGCCGTGAAGCTGGGATGCCGGAAGGCGCCATTCAACTGATCCGGACACCGGACCGTGCCACGGTGAAGTATCTTGCGGAAATGGATCAGTATCTGGATCTCATCATCCCGCGCGGTGGCAAAGGATTGATCGAAACGGTGGTTTCGTTAGCGCGCATGCCGGTGATCAAACATTACGATGGCATCTGCCACACCTACGTGGACAAAGACGCCGACCTCGCCATGGCCAAAGCCGTTGCCATCAATGCCAAGACCCACAAACCGAGTGTGTGCAACGCGATGGAAACTTTGCTCGTGCATCGCGATGTGGCTGAAACGTTCTATGCCGATGCTGGTCAGGCTTTGTTAGACGCGGGCGTGACGCTTCGTGGTGATGCGACTTTGGAAAAAGTGTTGCCGGGCAAAGTCGAGATGGCCACTGAAGAAGATTGGGTCACCGAATACTTGGAGCTTGTGTTAGCGGTGAAGACCGTGGATTCGCTGGACGATGCCATTGATCACATCAACACCTACAGTTCACGGCACAGCGATTGCATTGTGACCGCCGAAGTGAGCGCTGCAGAACGTTTCCTCAACGAGATTGATTCTGCGGCTGTCTTCTGGAACACATCCACGCGCTTCAGCGATGGGGAGGAATTTGGATTCGGCGCCGAGATTGGGATCAGTACCGACAAACTTCATGCCCGCGGCCCCATGGCGCTTCCTGAGCTGACCTCTTACAAATACCTCGTCACGAGTGACGGCTTGGTGCGAGGCTAAATTTCAATAATGGCGTAGGCGAGGGCGTGGGTGTCTGTGTGACTCAAGCTCACGTGAATCGCTCCGAGCGATTCTTTCTTTGCTAGATCGGCTGCGCGCCCATGCAATTTCACGGAAGGCGCCCCGGCTTCGTTTCGAGTGATTTCCAGCTCATTCCAATCAAAGCCGGGGCCGATGCCGAGGTGAAAAGCCTTCGAGAGAGCTTCTTTGGCGGCGAAGCGGGCCGCGTAGCTGCGGTACTTGGAGGCCTCGGCAAGGCTTTCGCAGTAAGTGATCTCACCTGTGGTGAAGACGCGATCTCTGAATCGATCTCCATGCTTGGTGAGGCTGCGCTCGATGCGCGCCACTTCTACGAGATCGGTGCCAATGCCATAGATCGCGCTCATGATGTAGTCTTCTAGGCGGGGTAGGCGTTCATCAGCGCGCGCATTTCGGCGACGGACTGGCGCAGCCCGATGAGCAGGGCGCGTGAAACAAGGTGGTGACCGATGTTTAATTCTGCAAGATGAGGCACTTGATAGAGGCGCGCGATGTTTGAAGTGTTGATCCCGTGACCAGCATTGACCTGCAAGCCTAACTGATGGCCTACCTTGGCTGCTTCAACCAGACGTTGCAATTCGTGGTCCATGCCACCTGTATCGATGGCGTTGGCGTAGCAGCCAGTGTGAAGCTCGACCATCTCTGCGCCGAGTTCTTTGGACGCTTCCAGTTGCTCGGCATCGGGATCGATGAAGAGGCTCACGGCGATTCCAGCACCTTGGAGTCGTGTGATCGTGTCTTGCAAAGCGGTACGTTGCCCGACGGCATCCAGACCGCCTTCTGTGGAGATCTCTTGCCGGTTCTCAGGCACGAGGCAGACGAAGGCAGGCGTGTGTGCTAGAGCGATGAGAAGGATCTCCTCCGTGTTTCCCATCTCGAGGTTCACAGGGACGAGATTGGCTTCACAGATAGTGGTCACATCATCGTCTTGCAGATGGCGGCGATCGGCTCGCAGGTGGATGGTGAGAGAATCGGCACCGCCCGCGACCGCTTCTTTGGCCAAGTCTAACAAGACGGGTTCGGCGTTCGCTGAATCTAGCAATGTAGCGTATCGCGCTTGGCGCAGTGTGGCCACGTGATCGATATTGACTCCTAGTTTGAGAGGCATGATGTCGATGGGTTAGTGTCGAAAATGACGATGACCGGAAAAGACCATGGCGATGTCTCGCTCATCGGCGGCGGCGATGACCTCTTCATCACGAATCGATCCACCGGGCTGGATGGCGGCCTTGGCTCCGGCTTCTGCCGCTGCGATGAGGCCATCGGCGAAGGGAAAGAGCGCGTCGCTGGCGACGATGCTCCCATCCAGTGAGAGGCCCGCTTCCTGCGCTTTCCATACGGCGATGCGGCAGGAATCGATCCGGGACATTTGGCCCGCACCGATGCCGAGCGTGCGGTCGGATCCGGTGAAGACAATGGCGTTGGACTTCACGTGCTTCACAATCTTCCAGCCGAAACGCATGGCGTCGAGCTCGGCCTCCGTGGGTTTGCGCGTGGTCTTTACTTTGGTTAGCAGATCGTCGAGGCCGAGAGCACGGGAATCATTGTCCATGACCATCAGGCCGCCGGGCGCGGAGCGAACGATAGGATGGTCCAGACAGTCGCGAGCGGCTTCCGCCATGGTCATCAGTCTGACATTCTTCTTCTTGGCGAAGATAGCCAGAGCGGCATCTTCGTAAGCCGGCGCGATGATGACGTCTGTGAAGATCTTGCCCACGATCTTAGCCAGCGCCCCAGTCATGGGACGATTCATGGCGATCACACCTCCGAAAGGGGCTTGTTGATCTGTGGCGAAGGCTTTGTCCCAGGCACTAACAAGATCCTCAGCGGACCCGACGCCGCAAGGATTGGTGTGTTTGAGGATGGCCACGGTAGGCTGGTCAAACTCAGAGATCAGCGCGGAGGCAGACTCGATGTCTAACACATTTGTATATGAAAGGTCCTTGCCTTGTAGTTTGGTGAAATAGTCGCTGAAATTGCCGTAGAGCGTGGCTTTCTGATGCGGATTGTCGCCGTAGCGAAGGTCGCCTGCGTGGGGCAGACTCTTCGTAAAGCTCTTGTTGGAACGCGTCACCAGCCAATTGCTGATCGCTTGATCATACTCACCGGTGCGTTGGTAGACTTTGATGGCGAGTGCTTCCCGTAAGGCCAGGGTCGTGTTGCCATCGTTCGCCGCGATCTCTTTCAACACGCGATCGTAGTCAGCGGGATCCGTGATAACGGTGACATCCCGATAATTCTTAGAAGCGCCGCGGAGTAAGGCTGGGCCTCCGATGTCGATTTGTTCGATCGCTTCTTCCAAGGTCACCTCTTCGCGAGCGACGGTTGCCTCAAACGGATACAGGTTGACTACTAACAGATCGATGGGTGGGATGTCATGCTGGGTGGCTTGGGCTTGGTGCTCATCTCTCCGATAAAGGAGACCGCCGTGGACTTTGGGATGAAGTGTTTTCACACGCCCGTGGAAGAGTTCAGGGAATCCCGTGTAATCGGAAACATCGATGACTGGCAAGCCGGCGTCGCGCAGGGCTTTGGAGGTGCCGCCAGTGGAAAGCAGCTCGACTCCGCGAGCGTGAAGGGCTTGAGCGAAGGGGATTAAACCAGATTTATCGGAGACAGAGAAGAGGGCGCGTTGGATGGTCATGGAAAGCTTGCTTGATCGATTGGGGGGGTAGCCCTATCCTCCATTTCGTGCAAGAACAATGCCGAAGATGGGGCGGGTTCCGCAATCACTTCGAATGATCACGCTAATGCTCTTGCCTTGAGAGGGCTATCTTGGCAAATTCGCATTTTATAGCATGGCGCACTCCAAAAACATCATCATCAAATGCCCGGCTTGTGGTGAGAGATTCGAGGCTGAGCGTGAAGCGGAGTCGACCTTTCTGAGCTGCCCGGAATGCGATATCCAAGTGAAGATCTCGGGTACCGAAGAGCGCCGCAGCCGCGCACCTCGGCGCATGGCACCTGCAGGCTCGGCCATTCCTTCGAAGCGATATCAGGAGCGCGTGCAGTTTAGTGATCTTTCCTCTGCGTCTGTCCCGATTGATCTGGAGAGCGCTCGCAAGCGTGCTCAGCAGAAGGAAGAAGAGATGGAGCTGATCATTGATGACGATGAAGAGGGACTCTCTGATCAGAAGGAACCTCCGAAGGTGTCGAAGGATCCCGAGCCCAAGCAGCCTGTGCTTACAGGCATCGAGCGACGGGCGGCGAAGTTAGAAGAGCGTGCGGCGAAGCTTGAGGAGCGCGCAGCTAAACTCAATAGACTTAAAGAAGATCGTGAGGTGGCGGCTGAGGCCTTGAACAAGGCGGAGGCAAGCAAAGAGAAGACTGAGGCGAGTGAGCCTTCTAACGATGGTAAGGCGAAGAAAGATTCTCCGGATAAAAAAGGCGGTGCTGTGGATGAGAAGGCGAGTATGGAGAAAGTGGAAGTGCGCAGCAGTGGCGAGAGAAGGCGTTTGCGCCGCGCTCCGAAAGCGGAGGTTCCAGAGCCACGTGGCAAACCAGGGTCTCCGCGTTATGTGGATGACCTGCGTCAAGAGAAGACGAGTGCTAGGACGACGGAAGAAGTGAGTCCGTCCCAGGAGTTTAAGTCGCGCAAGGTTTCCCCAGATGCCGAGTGGAGACGGCATCAGCCGAGTCGCATTGAGGATCCGGATTGGGAATCGGACGAAGAACAGGAAGAAGAGTACGTTCCAGTAGCTCAGCGTAGGCACCGAATGATCGTCTGGTCTATCTTCGGAGTGTTAGGACTCTTTCTGCTTTTCGCGAGCTACCAGTTCATCTTGGCCCAGATAGGTTGGATGTCGCCGGCTATGACGGCCCCTGATGAACCGCCTCTTCTACAAGATCCGACGGATCGTTGGTCGCGTGCGGAAATGCTAGAACTGGCGCGACCTGGCATTGTAAGCTTCTTGGGTTCCACTTCCAACGAGCAGGCCCTTCAATATGTGCGTCGTCCGGGGAAGGTGTCTTTCATGATGAAGAAGCATTACCTGCCAGGTAGCTTCCAGCCGATGGCTTTTGATTCGATCGGGCCGGCTGAGAATTGTCATTTGGTCTCGGACGGGTTCTTTGTCATCCCGGTGACGCTCAAGGATTACTCATCGCGAGGCATTGCGGTGCAGATTCCTGACGGTGTCACATCGAATGAGTTCTTGATCGATTGGGAGAGTTGGGAGGGTTATTCAGAAATGGGTTTCTCTGAGATGCGACTTCGGCAGCCGAAGGATCCTGTTCTGGTCCGCTGTTACATTGTTCAAGACGAGTATTACAATTTCGAATTCTCAGACAAGGAGCGTTATCTCTCTTTCAAGATCTCCGATCACACGAGAGAAGAACAACTCTGGGTCTACGCCGATAGGAGTTCCGTGGCCTATGGAAAGATGGTGGCGGCCTTGGCCGGCGCGGATGGCATCGGGACTGGTGAGGAAGTCGCCACCTTGCGCCTACGCTATTTGGAGGGCACGTCGAATCCGTCAAGTGATCAGTTAGAGATCACTGAACTCGTGACATTTGGGTGGGTTGTCCGAGAATAGATACAACTTCAGTCAATTCCCTGGAAGTTTGCCTTTGGGGACCGTGATGACGAACGCCGTCTCAACACCCGGAATACTGCGCACGGTGACGGTCCCGCCATGGGATTCCACGGCACGTTTGACAATGGATAGCCCTAGCCCGGTCCCTTTGATTTCTTTGGAATGATGTTTCTCCACGCGATAGAAGCGTTTGAAGATAAACGGGAGGTCTGCTTGGGGAATACCCACACCATCATCGATGATCGAGACTTCAAATGTATCTCCCAAATCGACGAATTTAACTCTAACATGTAGATCAGGCCGTAAATTCTGTTTGAGCGCATTCTCGATCAAATTGAAGAAGATCTGGTCCCAGTAAAAGCGATCTCCCGCAATCATAGCATCTCGGCCAACGAGGATGATTTCCAACTTGCCCTGTTTCTCTTCAGCGGGCGTCTGCAGGCGTTCAATGACATCCGTGGCGCAGCCCTGAAGGTCGAAGATGCCTGCCTTGGTGGGATCTTGTGTTGGCGATTCGAACTTTGAAATGGTCAGCATGTCTTCGACGATGCGGGCGATGCGATCGCCGTGTTTCTTCATGAC
>JBLHHN010000282.1:0-8482 GCA_047616785.1 Verrucomicrobiales bacterium | reverse complement strand
CCATCCCGTTTGGCTTTCTCTTGCATCCCGGTGAACGTCGCCGTTTGCTGGGAACTCCATGTCGATCGTCAATACCGACTACGCCCATAATCTTCAGCAAAGCGGTTGGCCTTGGGAAGTCGAGGCCAAGGTGGCGAAGAATGGTGCCAAGCTCCAGCAACTGGGCGCAGTCAAAGGGTTGAAGTCTAGCACCGTCGCTAATGGGCAAGTGCGGATGACGGCCAACGTGCGGCATCCTAACGAGAAGGCGACTCGAGGAGTGCTCATCTTCCTCTCCCGCCAGCCGGGCGGGCAAGTCATGGTGACGCCGAATTGCTCCTGCCCCAGTGACCACATGTGCGATCACGTGATCGCCGTGATGCATGAGTTCATCTTTAAGAGCCACCACCCTTCTGGTGGTGGCTCGCAGAAGAGCAGGCCGGCCGCCAAGCGCAGCAAGCATCAGCTCGGGCCTAAGACGGTGCGCTATCTGGCATGCCTGATCGTTCCCACAGAGAGTGGTGCGTTGGCATTGGAAGTGCTTCACTCACCGCGTGCGGTCATCGATGGCCCTGGTTTCACACGTTGCAGTGGCAGAGAACTCTACCGGCCCGACTTGGCAGAGGAGTTAGGACAACGCTGGATGCGGATGCTCCTCATGCGTTTGCAGCAATGTTGTCCTGATAGCGTCACGGACTCCGACGTTCTTCAGATCCAGCCAGATTCTGAGACTTGGACCGAGTTGCTCGATGAGTTGTTGAAATGGCAGATCCTCTATTGGGGTGGGGGACCCAATCCCATCATGCTCCATCATGGCGAGCCCCGTCGTGCAGAACCCACCTGGCGCTTCGATGGGGACCGTGAGGGATTCGTCACGGACTGGGAACTCACTGAACCTGCGCAGGCCATCATTCCCAGTGCGCCCCTACACTTTATTGATACTCGTCGGCGTATCTTTGGTTCACTCAAGACACCTTTTCCTAACACGCTTGCCGTATCGTGGATTGCCAATGATCGCCAGCCCAGTGCCCAGCTCGTGCGTGCCTGGAATGCGGAAGTGAAGCAAGCTGGCAACGCCGCACGATTTCCATTGCCTCCCACCCAAGAGGTCATCGACGCGCGTGAGATCAAGCCGAAGCTTTGCTTGCACCTGAGTCACCGTGAACTTCCACGCAGCACCATGCGAGGTATCTGGAGCCCTATTTTTCAAGGGCAATCCGTGGCTTCATTGATCTTTCGTTACGGAGAGAATGACGTGCCAGAGCGCGGCAAGGGCATTGCCCTGGAGGATGAACGTATCCGCATCCTGCGCAATGAAACGGCCGAACGAACCGCCACCGATCTTCTGAATCAGTTAGGCCTTCTGCCGTTTTCCAACACGTTGCCACCAGACATCGTCACCGAAGAATTCGTCAACTTACGCTGGATCGGCTCTTGGGAAGAAACCGCATCGCAGGCCGGCTGGATGTCGTTCATGACCGAGCAAGTGCCCAAGCTTGAAGACAATGGTTGGCAGATCCACTACGCTGACGATTTCGGCATGCGCTTCGTTCAGCCAGAGCGCTGGATCCAGGAACTCCGTGAGCAGCGTAATCGTTCGTGGTTTGAGTTTGAGTTAGGTGTTGAGTGTGATGGGGAACGCATTGATCTGATCCCGATCCTCATCGCCTATCTCCAGGATCACGCTGACATTGAGCGACAGATCGAGTTTCTCGATGGTGACGACAAAGTGCCCATCAAACTGGACGATGGTCGTTACCTCGCCTTTCCTGTCAAACGGCTTGAACCGATCGTTAGGATTCTTCGTGATATCCTTGAAGATCGTCGAGCCAAGCATCGTGATGATGACCTCCGAGAAGTGCATCAAATCGTCGCGGCCGAATTCCTCAACGAAGCTGCTGACTTCACGGATGCGGGCACTGCCAGTACCTCACTCCAAGCCATCTCCAATCGGTTAGGCGATTTCAAGGGCATTGACAAGAAGTCGCCGCCCCAAGGTTTGCAAGCCACCCTCCGACCTTATCAAGAAGAAGGTTTCCGCTGGCTTCAGTTCCTCACTCAGTATGGACTAGGCGGGATTCTGGCCGATGACATGGGCTTGGGCAAGACGCTGCAGACCATCGCCCATCTGCTAGCGGAGAAGGAGAAAGGTTCACTGAACAAGCCCGCACTCATCGTCGCACCCACCAGTCTGTTAGGGAATTGGCAGGATGAGATTGGCAAGTTCGCGCCGTCGTTGACTGTGCACCTGCACTATGGATCGGGGCGTCATCGCCAAAGGCAGCCCTTTGATGCCGCAGACATCATCATCACCTCTTACTCCCTCGTTTACCGAGACCAAGAGTATCTCGAGACGCGGTGCTTCTCCCATCTCATCCTTGATGAGGCGCAGAACATCAAGAATCCGGGATCGCGTTCCGCTCAAGCGGCCTGTGCGCTCGATGCCGAGCATCGTCTCTGTGTCAGTGGTACGCCGATCGAGAATCACTTGGAAGAGCTTTGGTCGCTCTTTCACTTTCTTATGCCTGGCTTTCTTGGCCGTCAAGAGAGCTTCCGTCAGCGCTTCCGTCATCCCATTGAGAAAGAGAATGATGAGAATGCCAGAGACTTGTTAGCTAGCCGCGTCGGCCCGCTCATGCTGCGACGGAAGAAGACGGAGGTGGCCACAGAGCTGCCGCCCAAGACCGAGATGATACGCTCGGTCGAGCTTGAAGGACCCCAACGCGATCTCTACGAGACGATCCGTGCCAGCATGCAGCAGCGAGTGCAGGAAGTCATTGCCGAGCAAGGCATGGATCGCGCCCATCTCTACATCCTCGATGCTCTCTTGAAACTGCGTCAGGTCTGTTGCCACCCCCATTTGTTAGACCTCGAAGCCGCGCAGAGTGTCGAGACCTCGGCCAAGATGGAACTCCTCTTCGAGCTTCTCCCTGAGATGATCGCTGAAGGGCGTCGCATCCTTCTCTTCTCGCAATTCACCAGCATGCTAGGGCTCATCGAGAAACGTCTTCTTCGTGAAGACATCGGGTACGTCAAGCTCACGGGCAACACGCGCAACCGTTCTGACATTGTGCGGGAATTCCAGACCGGCAAGGTCCCCCTCTTCCTCATCAGCCTGAAAGCAGGAGGCGTCGGCCTCAACCTCACCAAAGCCGACACCGTCATCCACTACGACCCCTGGTGGAACCCTGCCGTCGAAAGCCAAGCCACCGACCGCGCCTACCGCATCGGCCAAGACAACCCCGTCTTCGTCTACAAACTCATCACCAAAGGCTCCATTGAAGAACGCATTGTGGCGATGCAAGAGGACAAGAAAGAACTCGTCGAAAGTCTTCTCTCCGCCGGCACCAAACGCGGCATGAAGTTCGGCAAAGCCGACCTCGAGCAACTGCTCAAGCCGCTCTCGTAGGTCTGAAGTATTGATTTAACGGTTAATGTTACGTATCGCATAGTCGCGGAGCGACAGTGGCGGTGACCTGGCGAGACACCAGTTATCTACCGCGCTTGCGTAATCTCTGATATCGGCGATGTTGTGGACCGACGTTCTTTCGAAAGATGTCGCAGCCACCAACATGATCTTGTTGGCAAAGCCGACCTCGAGAAACGGCTCAAGCCGCTCTCGTAAATTATTCTTAGATTCATGTCCGGTCTTGGCCCACGGCGGTGTGTTGGTATTGAATGGATGCTATGGAAACCAGTCACGCTTTACTTCGACGCTTCGTTGCTGAGCAATCGGAGGCGTCATTTCGCGCGCTGGTCGAGCGGCATGGCGATCTGATCTATAGCACGGCCTATCGCTGTCTTAGAGATTCCCATGCGGCGGAAGATGTTTGTCAGGAGGTCTTTGCCCTTCTCGTGCGCAACGCGGAGCGCTTGCTGAAGATCGATTCAATCGAGGGTTGGCTATACGCGCAGGCGTGTCGACGCGCCTCGAACTGGCGCCGCAAAGAACGTCGTCGCCAACGGCGGGAGGAACAGGCCATGAGTGAAGCCAATCAAATGGAAACCGACACGGCTGCATGGGCTGAAGTCGCCCTCGAGCTTGAGAGCGCCATGCTCGGGCTTCCAAACGTGGATCAGCAGGTCATTCTTCTCCGCTTCTTCCAAGGCCTGAAACATAGCGAGGTCGCGCACACCATTGGAGTCACCGAGGAAGCCGCGCGCAAGCGAGTCACGCGAGCGCTGGAGAAACTGCGCTTAAAGTTAGAGCGACGAGGCGTAGTGGCTTCGGGAGTTCCTCTCGGGAGTCTTCTTCTGGCCCATGCCGTCACGCTGAGCCCAGCGAGTGCCATGCTGGGCATTACTCTGTCATCGTTACCAGTGGCATCGGGATTCAGCATGGGCGTGTGGTTGAGCTACTTCAAGACCTTCATCTAGGCGCTTTCGTCGCTGGAGGGACGGTCATGATGGCACACGCGTTGCTTGTTCCTTCGGTGCTCACATCATCCCAGAATGAAGAACTCAGTTCGCCTCTAAGCCCACGACGAGCCAATTTCAATGGCAAGCCGCTGCTGTCGGTCATGCCTGAGGATACTTCCTTGCGTGGTCTTCTGCGTGAACTGAGACTGACTTTGAAAAGGCCCCAGCATGCCCTCGCTTCTTTGCGTCGTAAGGAGCTCCTCAAAGAGCTTGAGTTAGATCAAATGGCCGAGTTTGTCGAGCTGGGAAAGACGGAATTGCCGCAGAGCGAGAAGGAAGTGCTTCTTACGGCGATTCTGAATCACTGGAAGAAGAATGAACGTGAAGCTGAACTTGAATATTGTCTGACACACACCGTAGACGAGTCGATCAAAGATCTATCACAAACCCGTCTCGTTTTCCTTGCACACAATTCCTGGTGCTGGGCGGACGCTCGCGCAGCGGCTCAGTGGCTCAGTGGCTCATTGGGAGGAGCCTGTCTTGAGATCAGACGCGTTCGACACATCGTTGGATCGTTACCTGGCGACGAACACCGCAAAGGCTTTGGTTGGTACGATTGGGGTTTCGGAGGCCATCTCATTCGTCTTTCGCCTACCTGACGAGGCCACCCGAGTCCTTGCTTCCGAGGCTGTAATTGAGGGCCAAGCCGAGATCAACTCTTTTGGCGAAGGTGCACAAGCGCGATGGCAAGAACTTCACAAGAGCCTGTATGCGAGCGATTCGATTTTTCAGAAGGACACGTTGAAGACCTTCTGGTCGGCCTGGGTAAGAGCCGAGTTTGACGAAGCTGCGGCCGAAGCGGATGCCGTGGAAGATCCTGTGGATCGCATAGACGCCCAGCTTGCGGTGTGGACGATTGGAACTTGGCGAGGCGAGCCGGTCGACTCCGAGATGGGAGGTTTCATCATTCGGCCTGTGCCAATCGAAGGGGAGATCGAGCGGCTAACTCAATTGCTCGATGACGTGGATGACGTCGTCCCAGATCGGCAATCATTCGTTGTCCAGATTGCCGAGCGTCTAGAAGATGAATCCCTAACACTCACTTGGCTCCAGAAACACCAAGAGGGCCCACTAGCCGACGAATTCCTGTCGGCGAAAGTGCGCAAGCTGGTCGACTTCGGAGTGCTTTCTCAGTTTTCGGCTCCAAGCCGCTTTTCTGCGGGCCATGCCCTTTGCTGATCAGATTCATGATCCCGCGCTGCGGGAAGCGTTGATTTCTGGTATCGCTCATCGATGGTCCCTCAATCGTCCTCAGGAGGTGCGTCATTATCTGCGGTCGCAGCCGCACATTTCCGAGAAGCGCGCCCTTCAACTCGAAGCCCTCTTGGATCGATGAATTGGTCGCGCGGACAAGTGATTGCGCTAGCATTAGGTGGCCTCGTCGGGCATTGATCGCAACCTACGATCACTCTGGTTCAGATATCACGGGCACGATCGTTTCTCAGAATCTCATTGAGATTCCATTGATTGGCCCTGCCGATTTCTATGCCAAGGCCCGTCACGCTGAGGAGCTCCCAGACCGACTTGCGGCCATCGATCAGTTAGGCCGAACCCCTACGGAACTCACTCGTCAGTCGTGTGAAAGTGCGTGGGCCGCAAGTGAAGGTCAGTGAAGTGCCGCCTTCACAGCGCTGCTGATCCGCTGGGCTGAGCTGGACGGTCGGGCTACGATGGACTGGATCACAGAGAACATCTTGGGCTCTTATCTCAGAAGCGCCATCCAGAATGCAGGCAAAGCCTTCGCCAGGCGTTCGCCTGAAGCCTTCGCCAGTTGGTTAGGCGATGACGATCAATGGCCGCTGATCAATGAAGGCAAACTCGGCCTAGATGATCCTGAGAAGTGGTTGTTCACGGTCGACTTCCGTGAAAGCGTGGATTATCTTGAGAAGAGTCGGCCAAATGGATCCAGGAGCTTCATCCGGCACCAAGATATTGCCGATTTCGCGAATACGATTGGCGACCTTAAGTATCTATTAGGCGCATATCGAGAGCACAACCTCATCCGCGATACCTCAATGAACCACAGTGGAGAACAGCTGCTCTGGCTCGGAGAGAAACGCTTCAACCACGAACTCAATCTCCGAAACCGTTGGCGGGAACTCGATCCTGTTGGCTACGAGAATATGCTAGCTTCCGGTGACTTCGTGCGTTTGGAATCCGATATCCGCCAAGGTGTGCAGCACCTGAAAACTGTGGATGAACCAGAGAAGGAAGCCGATCGTTTGTTAGACTTAGCTGCGACCGATGATAGAAATCGTTGGATTCGGGAAATTGTCAGAGCTTGGGCTGTGGCGGACCTCAACGGCGCTGGCAAATGGCTCGGTCAATTGAAGAATGATCAGGATCGATGGTCTGCCATCGCCGTCTTCGCACAAGAAGCAGTAACACTCGATCCGCTCGCGGCGTTCACTTGGATTGATACCGTGACGGATCCTGCCATTCGCCGAGGCTTCGAAATGCGGCTTTTCGACCACTGGCTCGAAAAGGATCGTGAGGGTATGGTTCACGCGATCGAAGAAGTCGAATGGCCAGGTGACCGAAGAAAGGTCCTCTCAGATCTCCTCGCCGCGTCTCCACTTTGAACCAGCGCGCGCTTGCGTAATCTCTGATTGCGGCGAGATTGTGGTCCGTCGTCTTTCGCGAGATGTCGCAGCCACCAACATGATCTTGTTGGCGAGCCATTCATCGCACTCTGCGTTGCCATGGCCGAGTCCAAGTACACCGCATCTACCCTGGTCTCCAGGAAGTAGCAGCGACGACACGTATATCTTCGATACGAATACATTTCGAGGGCAAGGAAGTGGTGATCACAGAGAAGATGGATGGCGAGAATATTTCACTCTATCGCCAAGGGATGCATGCGCGGTCGTTGGACTGTCGGCACCATGTGTCGCGGGATTAGTTGAAGAGCCTTCATGGAACCATCGCGCATGAGATTCCCGAAGGTTGGCGTTTCTGTGGGGAGAACGTTTACGCTCTTCACTCCTTCGGCTACGACCACTTGGAGAGCTATTTCTAGCTTTTTACAGTTTGGAATGATGAGAATGTCACGCTCTCATGTGATGAAACGGTTGAATTGGCAAACATGTTGGGCTTGAGCACAGCGGCAATGCTCTTTCGTGGTCTTTGGGACGAGGAGTACATCCGCGCCATCACCTTGGATACGGACAAATAGGAAGGTTACTTCGTTCGATTGGCTAGCAGTTTTCACTTTGGTAAGTTCACCCAAGCGCTTGCCAAATGGGTGCGTCGTGGGCACGTGCAGACGGATCAACACTGGAGGTCGAAGGCCATTGTCCCTAACAAGTTGCAATGAAATGAGCCCTTCCAGTGGATTTTTGTGAAATGGTGATGGAGCCTTCGGCTTTGTTGGATTTCATGGAGCCGATGTTTCCTCTGATCGGCCAGATGGTTTCGACGCCGCAGGATGCGGAGTGGCACGCAGAAGGGGATGTGCGTCGTCATACCGAATGGGTCCTCGCAGAAATGCATGCGTTGTTGACCAAGGAACTCGAAACTGAAGATTTGGACGAAGAGACAAGGACAGCCTTGATACTGGGAGCGGCGCTGCACGACATTGGGAAAACCCTCACCACGCGAGAGCAAGAGATGGATGGGTAAAGTAAGGATTGTCTCGCCATATCGTGCGGGACGTGGGCGGTCTTATGTGGCCCCTCATTTGTCAGCACTTGATGTCAGTGCTTGGGTCTTTGATGGTGTGCTTGCACTGATTGGTCATCATCATGATCCAAAGAAACTGGTTGTCCGCGATTCACCAGAGGCTGCGTATCGGAGATTGGCACGGGTGATTGATCCGGCTCTGATCTACTGGTTGGAGGTGGCGGATATGCGTGGTCGTGATTGTGGCGACAATCGTGATGGGGAGGATTGGTTGGAGCTGTTCAGGCTGCGATGCGAAGAGCTAGGACTTTGGAGAAAGTGTGATTCATACGCGGCGTGGCGAGAGGAGATCGTCGAAGCCCTGACAGACGAACCAGATGCAGTCTCCTATGTTTGCGATGAAGGGATCTATGCGTATGAACGCGGTGAGATCCACTCACCAGCAGAGGCATTGGCCCGTACC
>JBLHHN010000281.1:0-8492 GCA_047616785.1 Verrucomicrobiales bacterium | reverse complement strand
TACGTTTTCTCATTTTTTTCGCGGGACGAGAATCGCAGGAGAGTCATCGTTTCCCGTGGAACAAGATCTACGGCCTTAAGTGCCTCTGAGATGCCCCGTTCACACGGTCTGGAGTGGCACGGAACAATCTGGGGATCCGTGGACGCCATCTTGGCTTGGTGCATTTGGTACGCCTTACGGCACTGGGCCACACCGCAGTTAGTCTATTTGTTGTTCTGTCTCGTGCTGATCAAGTTGGTCATCCCGATCGGGGTTCCGGTGCTGCCTACGACGGCGCTTCCGAGTTCCATGGTGATCTTTTCCGATTCTTTTCCAGCTGGGACCTCATTTGCTGAGTCATCAGAGATCGCGTCGGGCGAACTAGCGCTATCTCAGGCTGAGATGCCTTCGTTGTCTTGGACTGGTTGGATGCTAGTGGCTTGGGTGTTGGTTTCGTTCGCTGGGCTTGCACGTTTGGCTTGGATCTATCTCCGCACGCGACGTTTGTTAGCAGAAGCGCGTCTTATTGACCCGGAAACGATGCCCTTCTCGCTCTTCGACCTTTCAGAAAAGGTCGGTGTGGCCAAAGTGTAGTATATGGTCAGTGATAGGATCACGTCGCCTGCCGCTACCGGTTTCAGATTGCCAACAGTCATCCTGCCAGAATCACTACTCACAGCGCTGAGTCCCGAGAGACTGGAATGGACCATTGCCCACGAACTCGCGCACGTGCGTCGCGGGGATCTCTGGGTGGCCCTTGGGCAGAACGTCCTGCTTCTTCAATCCAGGCTACTGGATTGCCCACACCATGCTCAATCAACTCCGTGAATACAGCGGTGATGACGAGGCCCTGAATGCGTCTGGTCTCGAACCGAAGCAGTCGGCAGAGACGGTCTTTGATGTGCTGTCCTGGTCACAGAATTCGCAGCCCGTGCTCGGTATCGGTGTCTCGCGGAATACTTTTCTCATCCGGACGCGTATTGGGCGGTTGTTAGATTCGCGGAGGTGCTTGGAAACAAGGATGTCGAGTGCGGCTTGGATTGTATTCGTGATTGCCGGTGTCCTGATCTTTCCTCGTCCCAGGGCGTATTCCACCGCGCAACAGGCGCCTCTTGGCGACGAACGCTTTGGAGAACTCGTCACGGCGACGCTCACCTTGAAGGAGGCGCTGAGACGGTTGGCGGCGGGCTCTCCAGTATCCGGTTCGACAAGTGTGGCTCTCTCAAGGGAGCAACCCATGCAAACTCTGAAGGGCCGCATCGATCCAAGCCGAGTGACATTGTTAGATAGGTGTGAGCAAGGTGGCTTTCTCTTGGCCAAGGTCTCCATGGATTCTGGCGCCGGGCATGGGCGATTCCAATGGTACCGCACGAACGCCATCGAGGGAGAAGAAGACAGTCCGGATCGATTGGTGGTCCTTGGAGATATCCCTCCTGGAAACAGCCTGCCATGCAATTTCGGCTTCGGACCGGATCATGCGATTCGCATTGCAGCCTCTGCTAGTGATTCCAAGGTGGAACCTGTAGAGAACACCTTCACGATCGAGCTCGAAGCCCTGCCATCTTTCGATGAGCTGGAAGCGGCCCCGATCGAAGACAAAGTCATTCTCACGGCCAAAGATCCCGTGGCTCAACGCGAAGGTCGAATCACAGCTCCTGGAGAGGGACGACAGGACTATCAGTTGTTCGATATTTATGCTTGAGGCTTTCCCCAAGGAGGGCAACTTGAGATCGATATCACCTTGGAGAATGGGAAATCAGCGGCGTCTATGGATCTCTTTCCATGCACCGTTCGCATGCCTGCGCATCCTGTCATGCAGCAGATGGTAAGACAAAAGTTAGCCCTGGCATATGAATACGGCGTGGCAGGAATCAAACCCATGGAATCGTCTCGCCTGAAGTATGCCTTTGGAGGTCCCGCTGTTTTCCAACTCGGCGTCACCGGTGACTGGATGAGCCGAAGATGAATCGAGAACACGTTCTGTTTAGACCTTCGCGTGGTGCCTCACGAAGATCGATGACCATTATGGCTTCGCTACCATTACATCCGATCCGTCACACGGATACCGAGTAGGCCGAGGCCTTGCTCGAGGACGCGTGAGGTGAGTTCACACAAGAGTAAACGAGAGGCTCTGGTGTGGCCGTCAGACTTTAGGACCGGACACGCTTCGTAGAATCCGTGGAACGTTTGAGCCAATTCGAAGAGGTAATTTGCCAGAAGGTTCGGACGAAAGTCGTTCAGAATATTGGGCACGCTCTCGCCGAACTGCGCGAGTTTGATCGCCAGCGAGCGTTCTCCGTCTGCTTCTAAGGTGAGTGTGTCAGGGAAGATGACCTCTTCACCCAGTTTGCGGAAGATGGCGCGTGTTCTCACAAAAGCATTCAAGAGGTAAGGCGCGGTATTTCCCTGGAACGAGAGCATCTTGTCCCAGGAAAAGATGTAGTCCGTCATGCGATGTTGCGAAAGCTCGGCATACTTGACCGCACCGAGTCCGATCGCATCGGCGATGTCTTTCTTTTCGTCCTCACTGAGCGTGGGATTCTTCTCTTCAATGATCGCGCGAGCGCGTTCCACCGCTTCTTGGAGGACATCGAGCAATTGCACGTTGTCTCCAGAACGGGTCTTCATGAGCTTCCGATCTTTGCCGAGGATGCTGCCATGGGCCACGTGTGTGAGACTGACATCATGACCACGCCGTTTCGTGGCGGCGAAGATCTGTTGGAAATGAAGCTGTTGAGGTGCTCCCACGACGTACCAGATCTTGTCAGCCTTCCATTCTGAGACTCGGTAGTCGATGGTGGCGAGATCGGTGGTGGTGTAGTTGAAGCCGCCATCGCTTTTGCGTACAATGGCAGGCTTTTCTTCCAAGGCAGGGATGTCTCGGAAGAAGATGCACATGGCGCCTTCGCTCTCCTCACTGAGTCCTTTCTCGATCAGTTCATCGACCAAGGGAGCGAGCCGATCGTTGTAGAAACTCTCGCCGAGGTAGTGATCGAAAGAAATGCTTAGCCAATCATAGAGTTTGCCTAACTGATTCAGTGAGAGATCGACCGTTTGTTTCCAAATGGCGTGATTCCCTTCATCACCTGCTTGTAGTTTGACCAATTCGTCGCGGCATTCTTGAAGCACGGCGTTATCTGCCTTGGTCTCCGCATTGACTTCCCGGTAGACGCGGAGCAACTCGCGGATGGGATCTGCATCGAGCGCTTCCTTATTCAGATACTTTTTCCACCCGTAGATGATCATGCCGAACTGCGTGCCCCAGTCGCCAATGTGATTGTCTGTGATGACGTTGTGACCGAGGAAACGGGCCACTCGACTCAGGCAATCTCCAATGAACGTGCTCCGGATGTGCCCGATGTGCATCGGCTTGGCCACATTCGGGGCGCTGAAATCAATGACGATCGTTTCCGCAGGATCTGCTTGGGGCACGCCGAGGTGGTCATTCTGAAAGACCTCCAGCGTGTGGGCTTCGAGTGATGGCTGCGTGATCTTGAAATTGATGAACCCTGGACCTGCGATCTCTGGGGTCTCGCAGAGACCTTCCCAGTCCCCGGCTTCGACGGCGGCTTGGGCGAGCTCACGCGGATTCTGCTTCAGCCGTTTGGCCAGGATCATGGCGCTGTTGGACTGATAGTCTCCAAACCGCGTGTCGGTCGCAAGACTGACATCGACACCAAAGCCGTCCGGTAGATCGACCTCGAGTGTGTTCAGCGCTGCGGCGAGTCGTGTGCGCAAGAGTTGAGAAAATGGTTTCATGGTATGGAGAAAAGTCGAGATTGCTGGGCTGTCAACGCGTGAGGCGTGAGGCGTGACAACGGAAAAGCGGTTAGGCGCGAGGGGACTTGGCCTGTAGGATCTTGAGGATCGCTGCGGAGTCCTTGGCCTGGCCGAGCTTCTCACGGGTTTGACCGTTTGTCAGCGTCTTGGCGATTGCCGCCAGCGTGCGCAGGTGCGTGTGGTACTGATCCTCTGGCACCATGAAAAGGACGATGAACCGAACAGGCGCATTGTCGATCGCTTCGAAGTCGATGCCTTCGCCCGACCGGCCAAAGACCGCGATCACTTGGTCGAGCTTGTTCGAGAAAGCGTGAGGAATAGCGACACCCGATCCGATGCCGGTACTCGTCTGGTCTTCTCGCAAATGCAGCGCTTCAAGGATGGCTTCACGATCATCGCCAGACAATATCTGTTGTTTCTCTAGATGTTCGACGAGCTCGACAATCGCTGGCCAACGCTCGGTCGCTTTCATCTCGGAGACGATTTGTTTAACCGTCAGGAGGGAGGCCAGATTCATAAATAAAGGGAGATCAGCTTTCGAAAGAAATGGCGGCCAGCCTAGCTTTTACGAGCTTTCTGGCAAGCGGGTTTTTAGCGAGGTTGAAATGGGCAGAATGTCTTCAACCTGAAGAGCTTGATTCTCTTGAATGGGGAGGCTATGGCTGGCGACCTTATTATGCAGACGAAGACCGACGAAGAGAGAATCAAGGGCGTGGGAGAGCAGTTTCAGGTCCACGGGCGCTTTCTTCGGGCGTTCCCCATAGGGAAAGGCCACATCAACGATACTTTCGCAGCGGACTACGACTACGGAGGGCGGACGATGCGGTTCGTGCATCAGACGATCAATCATCTGGTCTTCACGAATCCGATTGCGGTGATGGAGAACATCGACCGGATCACGCGCCACAAGCGCAATCTGCTTGCGGAGAGTGGAGATTCTGATGCAGGGCGCAAATCCCTTTCCGTGATTCCGAAGCGAGACGGCAGCCTTTACTACCAAGATCCTGAAGGGGTCTACTGGCGCACCTACATCTACATTGATCGCACGACGACCTTTGATACGATTGAGAGTCTCGATCAAGCGCGCGACGTCGCCCATGCCTATGGGAACTTTCAGCGGTTGTTAGTAGATCTTCCAGGTGAGCGATTGCACGAGACCGTCCCAGACTTTCATCATGCACGGAAGCGCTATGACAATCTCATGAGTGTGGTGGAATTAGATCCCGTCAAACGTGCTGATTCGGTGCGAGAAGAGATCGAGTTTGTCGCGCAACGTGAGAATGTGGTGGATGTCTTGTTGGACTTGATTGATCGCGGTGAGCTTCCGGAGCGTATCACCCATAATGACACCAAATTGAACAATGTCATGATCGATGACACCACTGGCAAAGCCATCTGTGTCGTCGATCTGGACACGGTCATGCCTGGCTCCGTCCTCTATGACTTTGGTGACATGGTTCGCACGGCGACAAGTCCTGCGCTTGAGGATGAACGTGATCTCAGCCTTGTGACCATGCAGTTGCCCATGTTCGATGCCTTGGTCGATGGCTACTGGAGCGCGGCCAAAGATTTCCTCACACCGATCGAACGCGATCATCTCGCCTTTTCTGGCAAACTGCTCGCCCTGATGATTGGCATCCGTTTCCTAACCGATCATATCGAAGGCGATGTCTATTTCAAAACGCATCGCAAGGATCACAACCTCGACCGTGCGCGCAATCAGTTCAAGCTCGTCAGCTCAATGGAAGAGCAGGAAGAAGAAATGCACAGCATCGTCGCCGAGCGTTGCGTGTGATTGGCCGACAACGAACTACGCCTTTTTGATATAGCTCAAAGGCTTGCCTTCATTCCGCCCGCGTCCCTGGGGTGAAATATCGCTCAATGCCAGTGCCGTAGCATACACCGTCCCATGATTCGGAGTGTGGGAGTCCGGATGCTTCTCTTTCTCTGGCTTCAAAGCGCCTGTCTTAGGATCATGGTGTGGATCGAGACTGCCGTCTGGCATGATGGGAATGGCCATCAGGGTTTGTTCCCCGACGCCTCCGTATTGCCGATTCCCTTGCACTTTCCCTCCGAGGAAGGCGCATGACGTGACTTTCCAGTGTTGGCAGATGTCTTGCCCGTCGATCTCGGCTTTGCGTTTCTCTTCATCGATCTTCTTCTCCAAGATGCCGTCGACTTCTCCGTGGATGGTGCGACCAAACTCTGACGTGACAACGATGTTGGTGTGATCAAAGAGCGACGTGCCAGAGTTGGCAAACTCCGTTTCTTTGAGCCGCTTGACAAAGGGGTGAATGGGATCCCAAAGATCTTCTTTCATCATGGCCGTTTGCTCGGGCATTCCTTTGGGTGTGCCGTCCTTTCCCCAAAGACCTTTCCGGCTAAAGTGTGAGTCGAACCTGCGCACATCACGAGACTCAATGAAGCAGGCACAGGATAATCCCGCGCGCATCATCTCGTAACTCATCATCGCTTGAACGTTCGTCTTGGGAGAGAATTTGCTCCGCGCTTTGTTGCCATTCACGCTTCGATAGGTGATCAACTCGTCCTCCGGTTGGACATTGAACTCCTCTCGTAATGCGGGATCGGTGAAGAGATTCTCCACGGTGTCGGGATCGAGGTTCTTCCCGCGTTCCGCAAGCTTCAAATAGATCTGTCGGGCAGAGTGATAGCTGCGCACGGCTTCCAAATTGTCGTCTTTGAGGAAGTCGCGATTGGCGCCATCGAGAAACTTGTCGATCTGCTGGGCAACGACATCGCTGGACTCGCTTTGCATCTGGGCAATGAGCGTCTTGAGCTTCTGCGGGGTGCCCGCGTAGATGGTGTGTGCATGTGAGGGGCCGAGCGCGTGGTAGTAACCGCGCGTGCCGGTGTACTGCACTTCGTTGATCTCGCCGTCGGACAGCCACCAGTGCCAGGACAAGCTCGGTAAGGCGTAGGATTGTCCATACACTTCGGCGAAAGCCTGCATCACCGACCGTTCATCCGGTTGACGTTCTTCGCTCTGTTTGAACTTGTAGCTGCCCATGTGCACTTTGAGCCGATCACTGGAATGCCCTGAGCCGGTGTGCATGGAACTGAGCACGGCCATGTCTGGAAAAAGATCCTTCCCAGGCTCGGCGAGATACCCGTAGCGGATGTTGCCTTTTTCGTAGATCCCGTAGCCTTCTTCGCCCCATTTCAAGACGCGATAACGTTCTGCGCTGATGTCGTCCAAGCGATCAATGACGTTGTTAGGTGTCATCGCAGGATTGAACATATCATAACCACACCAGCCGCCTTCGAGATACCAGTAGACGAGGAAATGCGGGTTGGCGTTCGCCTCGACCGCTTCCTTGGCCAAGGTCTCAGCCCGACTCTGTGTCGGCAGGCCATGCGTGGTGAAGAATGCTAGAAAGTCCGCACAGGTCAGCCCAGCCGCGCTCGCACCCATGCCGCGAAGGAAGCGCCGTCGACCAGGCCTGGCTGTGCTGATCGGGGGCGGTGCCTGGGTGTGAATGTGGGGATCGATCTGGCAAGGCTTACTCATGGTGACTCACGGCATTGGTTGGGGCAGGGGTTCCTTCGAGATACTCTGGCGATGTGACAAGCGTTCGGATGAGGGTGCGGATCTTGAAGCCATCCGAGTGCACAGCGTCCCAAGTGCGACGGTAGAGGCTTCTTTCATCCTGACGGAAACGCATTTGTCGCCCGAAGTAGAAACTGAAGTGCGTGTCGATGATAGTCCGAATGAACCGCTCTTTCTTCACCGCTTGCGTCGTGAAGGCTTCCAAGCCGACGCCTTTGAAGGGATACTCATCGACCATGCCTTGGTCGCTGGCGTCGATGTCGAGGCCGTCTTCGGTCTTGGTGAGGAATTTCCCATCATCGGTCCACTGGTTTCGTTGATGGGCAAGTGGGGTGAGGATTTTGTGACAACTGTAGCAGGTCGATTGCGGATCCGTCGTTCCCGCAGCGGTCGCGTTCTCACGTTGTTCTACGATCTCGGGAGGCACTTCATAGACGTAGCCGAGAAAGAGCATGCTGACCTGCGCCGCGTAGTTGTAGTGCGGGAGACCGGGTTTCCCCTGGATGAATCCCGTCGTCGTGAGGACTCCCGTTTGGCCATGATGCGCGGGACGGCTTTGCCTCTGCCAGTGCTCGTCCACCGTGTAGTCGCTGGTGAGGATTTCCTGAAATGGCCGATCATTGAAGGCAATGTAAGACCACAGCCGTGCGGGCTCGTCTTGTGTCGCGGTGCCCTGACTTTCCAAATAGAGCCGAATCCGGTGGAAGTAGAAGTCTTCGAACTCCTTGGATTGCAGAAAGCTTTCCGTGAGTGAGCTCAAAGAGGCATCGCTCTTCAAGGCATCAAACTCTTCGCGCGTGGGTGGTCGGCCGAGCAAGTCCTGAGCGAGCTTGACTAGCTGGAGGCGATGTTTAGTGTCTTCGTTAGCGGGATCCGCGAGTGACGGCGGGCGAGTGAAGAGGAAATCAGGATGCCGCATGAGGGCGCGCGCCAGAGCTTGCCAAGCCATGGGCTCGGGTTGCCAGGTGGGGAGTTTGATGGAGAGCACGGATTCCGCAGGGTCGAAATCGCAGGGAGGGCCTCCCACTTGCTTCCAATGGAATGTCAGAGGACTCTGCTGCACGGTGTAAGTGGACGTGGCATCAATCGTGATGGTGCCGCCCGCATGCGCCAAAGGTGGAAAGGCTAACTGAATCACTGGTGATGAGCGCGTCGCTTTCACGAT
>JBLHHN010000280.1:0-8524 GCA_047616785.1 Verrucomicrobiales bacterium | reverse complement strand
GTCGCCGCCAGCGCCGTGGATCTGCTCGGCTATGTGCGGGTGGCAGGCCATCGCGTCGATGGTCACGGTCGCGCCTTTCAAGGCGAGCGCATCGAGCAGGCGGGGGAGCTCCTCGAGTTCGTTGCTCTTCTCTGCGCAGAGTTCGTGCACCTTCTTCTTGCCGGCGGCGAGGCTGTCGCTACCGCGCAGGGATTTGCCGTCGATGGCGATCTGCTTGCCGTCGAGTCCGCCGCACCGGTCGCTCAGGATTGTGAGTAGGGACTCGGGCCGCAGGGCGATGAAGACATTGCGGAACACGTCGTGGCTCGGCGCGCCTTTCTCCAGCGGCAGGAAGGTGAGCAGCCAGTCGAGCTGCGACTTGGCAAATGTCTCCATGCCAGTGAAAGCGTCATTGTCGGAGAGGATCGAACACAGGGCGAACATCACCACCTCGTCGATGCGATGGATGATCCGCCCCGGCATGCGCTCATCTGGGAGCTGCGCGAAGCGGGCGCGGAGGCGCTCGACGGCAATGAGTTGATCGTCGGTGAGTGTTTTGGGAAATGACTTTTAAGATGGGTTCATACCCACCTCAAATAATAGCTATAATTAAAAGCGCGGGCTATATTCTTAGCGCGCTTTCATGCGCAAGCCCTGGCCTGTGGGTGGGGGCGCCTCCGCCGGTTCCAGTGGATGGCGCAGCATTGCTAGAAAGCATCAAATGGCCGGACAAGACAGCGGCCGCATCGCTTCCGACGTTGGCGTCCAAATCTTGCAGGTTCAGTGAAGTCTCTGATGTCTTGGAGAGAGAAATCTCGACATTCTGGATCGTGCCAGAAAAGCCTCTGCCGATGCCAGAATCGAGACGGAACCGCAGCTCCGTGATTTCGATAGGTCTTTTATTAGGAGAGAGTTCTGACGCGTAGAGTTGCTGGAGCGTGAAGGGCCGCCCGGCTGAAGGAGGGCGGTGCTGTTGGCATCTCCATCAAGATTGGTCCCAGGAATCGTGGTGATTGTGACAGCATGGCTCGTCCAGGCGAAGGTTCCTGCGGCAAGTGTCAGTGCTATGGTTTTACGCATATGATGGTCTTAGGCAGGCTAGTGAGGCAATGCTAGAGAATTCCGGAGATTCTATTTTCTGGTAAGAGCGCTACGGCTGCTATGACAAAAATAATAGTAAATCTTGAAATTAAACACCGTCCTGAGTCGTGGCACAGGACAGAGCCATGATTGGCCTAGATGGCCGAAAGATGGTAGCGCCGGTGGTGGAATCGAATGGCACCACCAGCCTATCAAGTCAACAAGAAGTTCGCCGGTGATGCACCAGAAGCCTTGGAACGCGTACGATTCTCCCGCCCTTCAGGGCGGCCCGGGTCATCCGCGTGGTACCACGCAACGCGTTCGTTTCAAAGAGCGGCGGTTCGCTAAGGGGGCAGAATCATTGGGGGCGATGGTAGAGGCTCTTAGAAAGCGCCGCTCCTTGGTGCATTGGGATTCGTTCTTCGTTCAAGGAGCGGATACGAAACGTGTGGTCATGGCCTCACTAACACCACGTCATTCGCTTGGGAGTCCGACAGATTCTTTCAGTCTCGGCAAGGCTCCGCAAGGAAAGCCGGAGCTTGTATCATCGGATCATGGCGGTTAACTTCCTCAAATGATTCGTTTCTTGATGCTTCTCTTCGGCATGGTCTTGGCATTACTTAGCAGCTACGCTGTAGCTGAGGATGAACGGCCTGAACTCTCTCTTAACTTGGTCACATTCAATGTTCGGCTGCTGACAGAGAATGATGGGCCGAATCAGTGGATGCATCGTCGGGAACTCTTCTATGAGACGGTGCGGGACATCGATCCGGATGTGATGGGGGTGCAGGAGGCTTATGCTAGTCAGTTGAAGGACATCCAGGCGGGAACCGATGGCTACGCCTATGTGGGAGTCGGGCGGGACGATGGGAAAGAGGAGGGCGAGTTTGCTGCGATCTTTTTTAAGACGGCACGATTCGAGAAAGCGGGTGATGGAACATTCTGGCTTTCGGACACGCCGGAGGTGGTGGCGTCGAACACGTGGGAGGCGGTTTGCAATCGTGTCTGCACTTGGGTTTACTTGACTGACAAAGAGACGAAACGGAGTTTCTCGGTTTACAATGCACATTTCGATCACAAGTCGACACAGGCACGCGAGTTGAGTCCGGTGGCGATTGTGAAGCAGATGGTAGCCAAGGATCATCAGAAACATCCGCTCGTGCTCATGGGTGATTTCAATTCGGGGCCAGCAACGCCTCAGATGGCATATTTGATAACAGGCAAGGCTTTGTTAGACGGACAAGAGCGCGTGTCTCCTATCGTCTTTAAGAACACGTTGCCCAAGGCAATGAGCGAGAGGTTCTCGACCTACAGCGGATGGAACGGGAGGAAGGAAGGACGGCAGATTGACTATGTCATGATCGCGGGCGACAAGCATCGCGTGATGGCGAGTGAGATCAAACGCGTGGAGAAAGGTGGGCGTTATCCGTCTGATCATTATCCGGTGACGGCAAGAGTTGTCTTTCCGTGAGGGCTGCCTATGCATGAACTGACAGATCTCGGGTGGAATGCAGACTGCGATGCGCACTTCGCTGCGTACGAGGGCAAAGACTATCTTCCTGCGCTGATCGTTCAAGATAACAAGATCAGTTATCTGGCATACACGCCCTCGATCGGGTACCTGGATGCTATCTTGTCCGGTCGAGTCTGGCATGAAGCGGAGAACAATGCGGATCTGCCTTCGGTCGGAGATTGGGTGGCCTTGGAGTTGGAGAAAGACGAAGAAGAAGCGGTCATCCGGGCTCGATTGCCACGACGTACATGTTTCTCCCGCAAGATCCCTGGCAAAGGCACTGAGCAACAGGTCATCGGGGCGAATGTTGACACGGTGCTCCTGATCACAGATCCCACGGTGGACTTCAATGTGAGGAGAATCGAGCGTTACATGATGATCGTGTCTCGGAGCGGAGCCGCCCCTGTCATTGTCATCAATAAGGCAGAGGAGCTGAGCGACGAAGAGCGTGCTGATTTCGAAGAGCGCTTGATCCAACTGACAGAGCATCAGGCGAAGTTGCACTTTGTCAGTGCGATCAAGAAAGAGGGGCTGGAACAGTTAGCGGTCTATTTCGAGAAAGGGAAGGGCGTCGCACTGGTAGGTTCATCCGGTGTGGGCAAGTCGACTCTCATTAATGCGATCACGGGTTCGGATGAATGGATCGGTGAGATCAATGACACCACCGGCAAGGGGAGGCACACCACAACGTGGCGCACGGCAGTCTTCCTCAAAGGTGGCGGGTTCATGATCGATAACCCGGGCATGCGCGAGATCCAGATGTGGACGGATGAGCAAAGCCTGCGGGATAGTTTTCGAGACATTGATGCCTTGGCGGCGGAGTGCCGTTTCCATGATTGTAAGCATGGTAGTGATGCTGGTTGTCGTGTGAAGGAGGCCTTGGCTCAAGGGGAGCTGTCCACCGAGCGATTTGAGAATTATCTGTTGCTTGAAGACGAGATCGCGGAACTGCGGCGGCGGCAGAAGAAGCGTGAAATGCATCTGGCGAAGAAGAACAAACGCGAGAAGCGCCAAGTGCATCGGAACTTCGAGGATCGGCGCGAGTTCGAGGATGAGCAGCGTTACGGGCGCGGGGATTGATCGTTGACAGTGATTCTGGAAACCTTAGTATTTCAAGGATACTAAGCGTTTATTTCTAATGATTCATCGATACTTCTCCGTTCTCCTTCTGGCTCTGGCCCTTTCTTCGGCGTCAGGACAGGAAATCCCCCCCACCTACGAACAGGATCCTTTCCGCCAGTTGGGCGAGTTGCTTCCGACACCGACGGACTATCGTGCGGCTTCCGGTGCGCCGGGGCATCGATACTGGCAGCAACGGGCGGACTACGACATCAAGGTGCGTTTGCTAGAAGATCGCCATACCTTGGTCGCTGAGGAAACGATTACCTACCATAACAATTCACCCATGCCGCTGACTTATCTCTGGGTGCAGCTGGATCAGAATCGTTTTCGGCCGAATTCGGAAGACAGTGCGACGCGCGTGGCTCCGGACTTCGATGATTTCCATTACAAAGAGCTGGGCGAGTTGTTGATTCGTGAGGATTTTAAAGGCGGTCATCAAATCACCAAGGTGACAGACGCGATTGATTCGCCGCTGAAGCACACCATCATCGGAACGATGCTTCGGATAGACTTGCCTGAGCCGCTGGCTTCTGGCGATCTGACTGTCTTCAATATTGGGTGGACCTATCAGATCGTCGATGCTGCTCACATTCGTGCGCGTGGTGGTTACGAGTATTTCGAGAAAGACAAGAACAGCATTTACGAACTCGCCCAGTGGTTTCCCCGGATGGTCGCCTACACGGATGTCAATGGCTGGCAGAACAAGCAATTCATTCGCCGTGGTGAATTCACGCTGGAGTTTGGAGATTACAAAGTGGCTATCACGGCACCGGCAGATCATATCGTGGCGTCCACGGGGGTGCTGCAGAATCCAGATGATGTCCTGACGGAAGAACAACGAGAACGATTGGGAAAAG
The DNA here is from genome assembly GCA_047616785.1 of Verrucomicrobiales bacterium. GTDB lineage: Bacteria > Verrucomicrobiota > Verrucomicrobiia > Verrucomicrobiales > DEV007 > JAACDM01. The sequence goes on along the minus strand of JBLHHN010000280.1, from coordinate 3,973 downwards.
CGTCAGAAGCCAAGGTGCCTCAGTTCATCGTCACGCCGGAAGAAGCCAAGGCGAGCGAGAAAGAGAAAGCCTCTGGCGAGAAGACCTGGGTCTTCCATGCTGAGAACGTGCGCGACTTCGCTTGGGCATCCTCCCGGAAATTCATTTGGGACGCCGTCCAGCACAAGGCGAACGGCAATGATGCTTGGTGCATGTCGTATTATCCGAACGAAGGCGAGCCGCTTTGGAGCAAGTATTCCACGCATGCGATCATGCACACCTTGGATGTGTATTCGCGGTTCACGTTTCCATATCCCTATCCTGTGGCCATCTCGGTCAATGGCCCGGTTGGTGGCATGGAGTATCCGATGATTTGTTTCAATGGCCCGAGGCCAGAAGAAGACGGCACTTATAGCAAGCGCACCAAGTACGGACTGATCTCAGTGATCATTCATGAAGTCGGGCACAATTATTTTCCGATGATTGTGAATTCAGATGAGCGCCAATGGACTTGGATCGATGAAGGAATCAATAGCTTCCTACAATTCCTATCAGAGAAAGAATGGGAGCCGGACTACCCGTCGCGTCGAGGCCCCGCAAAGAACATGATCGATTATATGGTGAGCACGGATCAGGTGCCAATCATGACGAATTCCGAATCCATTCTCCAATTCGGAAACAATGCGTATGGCAAACCTGCGACCGCATTAAATATTCTGCGGGAAACGATCATGGGCCGCGAGTTATTCGACTTTGCATTCAAAGAGTTTTCCCAGCGTTGGATGTTCAAGCGCCCCGAGCCAGCGGATCTCTTCCGCACCATGGAAGACGCATCCAGCGTGGATCTCGATTGGTTCTGGCGTGGCTGGTTCTACACGACCAATCACGTGGATATTGGCATTGGGCGAGTGCGATTGCTAGACCTCGATACGCTGGACCCTGACATTGAGAAAGTTGAAGACAAAGCCGAGCGTGATCAGGAACCGAAAGAGATCACAGAGCAACGCAATGCGGATGTGAAGAGGCGGACAGAGATCTATCCGGACTTGGTGGATTTCTACAATCATTATGATCCGCTCGACGTCACCGTGAAGGATCGTGAAGAAGCCAAGAAGCTCATTGATGACTTAGAAGATGACGATAAAGCCCTTTTAAAAACCCAGCGTCTCTTCTACGCCATCGATTTCGAGAACGTTGGTGGTTTGATCATGCCCATCCTCTTGAATGTGGAGTATGAGAATGGCACCAAAGAATCTCTCCGTCTGCCCGCCGAGATCTGGCGCTCGAATTCCAAGAAAATCTCAAAACTCATCGTGGCGAAAGATCGTATCAAGAGCCTCCATCTCGACCCTCTATTAGAGACTGCTGATGCCAATGTGCATAACAACGAATGGCCGCCACGCCCTGTGAAGTCTCGTTTCCGTCTCTTCAAGGACAAGAGTAAGAATCCCATGCAAGAGGCTCTCGAAGCGGAGAATGCAGGCAAAGAGGAAAAGGCGAAGGAAGAACCGAAAGAGGAGACCAAGAAAGAATTTTAAAGGATGCGTGTTGTTGGGCTCATGCTGTTAGTGACGTGGTTGTTTATGCAATTTCTGCAAGGGCATCCTCACAATGTGTCAAGTGGCACGGCCCAGTGGATTGAAGAGACGCAATCTCTAGAGGTCGCGCTTCAAGTGTCGGTGGAAGATCTTGAGGAAATACTGATCAAACAGCTCAAGCGCGAGCTTACCCTCGATGGGAAGTCGGCAGAGAAAGAACTGAAGACCTACGTTGAATCTCACGTGAAGGCCCATCACGCCGACAAGACTACCGTGAAATCGAAATGGATCGGCTACGAAGTCGACGACGCCACGGCTTGGATCTACATAGAATTCAGCTTTGGCAAGCCGACCATGAAAGGCTGCACCCTAACAAACAGCATCTTAATAGATACCTTCGAGCACCAAACGAATTTGCTCAATGTGACTCGTGGTAAGAAACGGAAGACTCTGAAATTCCGCAAACGTCAACAAGAGTGCGGACTGCCAAGTTGGTAGAGGGCTTCTGTCAATTTCTCCACGTGACGTGTATCGTAGGAGTATAGTTCGTTGCTGTGGGGTGACGCGATCTGTTTCGGGCAACAGGGCTAAGAATTACAATTTCGGCATGGGGCCTCGAATTCATACTCTTGGATTCATACTCCCTAAGAAAGAGTGAAACTGGCCCTCAAAATGGAGTGGAATTGCTCGCATGCAGTTCTACGCAGAAGACCTCAAAGGAGATCGGCCAACTCCACCTTCTGGCTGCCCCGGGCGAATGGGGGGGCGATGCCCTCGCATCCTCCATATCCATGAGTATTACTTCCGCAATGGGGGCGACTTCGTCTTCGTCGTTCCTTGCTTTCAGTGTCCGCTTTGCTTCTCATGTTCGTCTGCCCTTCCCAAAGGACTGCAGGCCTATCGCTCAGAGATAGTTGAAGATGCTCAACGTTTCGGCGATCAACGCAGACGACTCAATCTTCCCGATGACGCACTCGAACTGCCCGGCGAAAACAAGAAACCCCTCCCTATTCACGGCGAACAGCGCGACACTCGGCAACGATTCTGGGAGACTTTCGGCATCCACGCTTTCTTCCTCACCGTCATTCTGGGCATCGCCCCTAACGGTTATCCATCAACCGTTTGGCGAGCGCTACGCACCCGATGAGGCACTCTCTCCGATGTCCTCATTGCCCTGCACGCCCACCATACCAGCCTAACCAAAAGCTATCTCAGCCTCAACCCCTGGTGGTTGGGCTGCCTCGCCCGTGGCTGGCGTGCCCAATACGCCCCACGCGCTCCATAACGGTCTGAAAATTAAAGACTGGCCGGAGATTAAGAGGCTAATCCCCAACCAGAACGCGTTTTAGGCAGATTTTTATAATTACCAAAGATCAACGAAAACCTACCTAACGATAGCCTCCGCTTGTCGGTGTAAGGACCTGAGTCATGTCAACTATCATCACCCCGGCTCCAGACGATCCCTCAAACGACGCCATGAACCGTCTTAGCTCCGTACATTGGATCGATCAAGAACATCGCAGCACCAATCAAACGCTAGCCCAGTGCTTGCGGCGCGCCGCCTCGCGCCCATGGCCAGACCTCGCTGGGCGCTACTACAGCTTCGGCACCCTTGAGAACTGGTAATACACTTACAAACACAAAGGTCTCCAAGGCCGACACCAACAGGCCCGCAAAGACAAAGGTACCAGCCGCGCCATCAGCAAAGAGTTAGGCCAATGGATCACACAAGAACCAGGAACCAACCTCCTAAGAACCCTCTGCGACCACTGGCTCTTAGAGCAACGCATGCTTCTGGCAGAGCACCAGAAACCACCCCATCTCGCCGCCATCCGGCGTTAACTCAAAGCTCAAGGCATCAAACGTCGCCGCCCATCCGCAGCTCGTTGTGGCGCTACCAAAGCCTTCGAAACCGCCCATCCCAAAGACCTATGGATGGTTGCCTTCAGCCCCGTCCCCTTCATGCTCTGTCAAGACAACATTCAGCCAGGGCAAACACACCTCTGCGTCATCATAGACGATCACTCCCGCTTCGTCACCCACGCCGCCTACTACCCTGGCGAAAACACCGCCTCCTTTCACGACTGTCTCAAATGCGTCCTACGCAAACGCGGCGTCCCCCGCAAACTCTACACCGACAACGGCGGCGCATTCATCAGCCATCACAGCAAACAAATCTGCGCCAGCATCGACATCGAACCCCTTCATCACAAGCCCTACGCCGGCTGGAGTAAAGGTGAAATAGAGAAAATGACAGGAACTATCCAGCTAGGCTTTGAAGCCTGGATCCGCAATCGCAAAGATACCTCCCTGGCATTGCTCGAGATCAATCAACAACTGCAACACTGGTTAGACAGCATCTACCATCAACGCCTCCACCGTAAAACCAAAGAAAAGCCCGTGGACCGCTACCTGCCATCACTTCACCGTAAAGAAATACGTCTGATAGACGTCGA